>JBFYKC010000016.1:0-10620 GCA_041311135.1 Comamonadaceae bacterium
GCAACGGCTTTAGCGAGTTGAACGATGCCGAAGACCAAGCCGCCCGCTTCCACGCCCAAGTGGCTGCCAAAGACAGCGGCGACGACGAAGCCATGTTCTACGACCACGACTTTGTGCGCGCCCTCGAATACGGCATGCCCCCCACGGGCGGCTGCGGCATTGGCATTGATCGCTTGATGATGTTGCTGACTGACAGCCCCAGTATCCGCGATGTGATCTTGTTCCCTGCATTGCGCCGCGAAATTTAAACCTCGCAGCCTCCGCTCAACGCCTCGCAACGGCTCAAGTCTGCGAGGCGTTTTTGTTTATGCTTGACGATCTTTGACACAGACAACATCCGCTATGAAGATTCACCACACCCTCCTCGCCTGTCTGCTCAGCACCGTTGCCTGCTTGACCCCGGCACAAACCACCTTTCCTACCAAACCGATTCGTGTGGTGATTGGTTTTCCTGCAGGCGGCCCCCTCGATCAACATGCACGGCTTCTCAGTGAACGTTTGCAACACGTGCTTGGCCAGCCCATCGTCATTGACTACAAAAGCGGTGCAGGTGGCACCGTGGGCGCACAAGACGTGATGAAAGCCGCACCCGATGGTTACACCCTGATGCTGGCCAACACCGGCGTGATGGTGATCAACCCCGCGCTCTACAGCAAGCTGCCCTACGGCACGCTGAAAGACTTTGCCCCTGTGGCACGCACCGCCATGCAACCGCTGGCGTTGCTGGTGAACCCCAACGTGCCCGTGAAGAACTTGAAAGAGTTCATCGGCTACGCACGCACACGTCCTGGCCAAATCAACTACGGCTCGGCAGGCAATGGCGGCATCAGCCACTTGGTGCCGGAGATGTTCAAAACAGCCACAGGCTTGTTCATGGTGCACATCCCGTACCGCGGCAGCGCACCCGCGTTCACCGACTTGATGGCCGGCCAAGTGCAGTTCATGGCCGAGTCCATTCCCCAAGCAGCCAACTACCACAAGCAAGGCAAGGTCAGAGCCTTGGCGGTGACCAGCAAAGAGCGCAACCCTGCCTTGCCCGATATCCCCACGGTGATGGAGTCTGGTGTGCCTAACTTTGACGTGGTGGGCTTCTATGGCTTTTTAGCCCCCAAGGGCACGCCCCCCGAAGTGCTGACCAAACTGAGTGACGCCTTTCGCCAAGTGTTGAACACGCCGGAGGTGCGCAACAAGATGGTGGCGCAAGGCGCAGACCCTGCATTCTTGGACCATGACGCTTTCACGCGCTTCCTGAATGCAGAACTGCCGCGCTGGGCGGCAGTTGCAAAGGCGTCCGGCGCAAAGCTGGACTAATTGTTCAAACCCAAACGGGCTTATTGCGGCTGAAAGCCGCTGGCCTTGATGAGCTTGGTCCACACCTGCGTGTAAGCACGTTCACGCTGCTCGAGCTGATGTGAGTTCATGTAGCCCACGGTCAAGCCCATCTTGGTGAGCTGCTCGTTCACATCAGGCATGGCCAACACTTTGGACAAGGCTTGGCCGAAGTGGTTGATGGTCGCTTGTGGCGTGGCCGAAGGTGCAAAGATGCCGTAGTACGGCATGTCTTCCAACCCACTCAACCCCAACTCTGCAAAAGTCGGCACATCGGGCAACGCCGCTTGACGCTTGGCACCCAACACGGCAACCACGCGCACCTTGCCCGCTTTGTGGTTCTCAATGAAGTCAGGCACCGAGCCCACACCTGCCGCAATTTGGTTGCCCAACATGTCCGCCATCATCGGCGCACTGCCACGGTAAGGGGCAGCGACCAAATCGAGCTTGTATTTCTCCCCCACCACCTTGACCAAAAACTCAGGCGTAGAAGCCGGCGCAGGAATGCCCACCGCCCCTTTGCCACCTTGGGTTTTGACCCAAGCCAGGTAGTCGTTGAACGATTTGGCAGGCGTACCGCCAGACACAGCATAGGCATTGACGAAGGTGGCAAAACCGGCCACAGGCGCAAAGTCGTGCGCAGGGTCAAAGCCAGGGTTCTTCACCACCAAAGGCAAGATAGAAATGGTGTGGTCATGCGAGAGGAACAACACCGTGCCATCGGCAGGTGCTGCCTTCAATGCTTGCGCGGCCAGCTGGCCACCGGCACCGGGCTTGTTCTCGACCACCACGGGCACGCCCAGTTCGTCTTTGAGCTTGTCGGCCAAGATACGGGCGACCGCATCGGTGCCACCGCCAGGGGGAAAGCCCACCATCAGTTTGATGGGTTTGGCGTTTTGTGCCGCAGCCCAGCCACAGCTCAGGGCCAAGGCGAGGACGACAAAGTGACGACGTGAAGGAAACATGGCTGAACTCCTGAAAAAAATTAAGGTGCGTTCGAGGGAGAAGCAGGCGCCTCACCATCTGGGCTTTGGGCATGGTCGGGATCTGATGCCGAATTTTCGCCGAACTCGGCATCCGGCGCATTTTTACGGGCTTCCCGTTCTTTGAGCTTGTCTTCTTTTTTCTTCTTCTTGGCTAACTCGCGTTGACGTTTTTCATAGTTGTAATTGGGCGTTGCCATCTGAGCTTTCGTGAAGAGTGGTGAACCTGTGTGCGGCTTAAGGCAACAAGTCCAAAGCCCGCACATAGGCGGGGTGGGTCATCAGCGCGTCCCAAGCTAGCGGCGAAGTTTGTGGCAGCAGTGCACGGCGGCGTTGCTCGCTGGCGTCACTGGCGTGCCATTGATTTTTAACCAAGCGTTCGGTCAGGCCTTCCAGCATCTCGTCGACCGCACGGCCGTTGCCAAGGCTTTGGTTGCACAACAACACCAAGTCGCAACCGGCGTTGAGCGCGGCCACACCAGCTTCGGCAAAACTGACCGAACACCCCTGGATGCGACGTGCGCCTTCCATCGACAAATCGTCACTGAAGATGGCGCCATTGAAATGCAACTGGCCGCGCAAAATGTCTTGCAACCAACGCTGCGAAAAACCAGCGGGCAGCGCGTCGACCTTGGGATAAATGACATGTGCAGGCATCACACTGGTCAGCGTGGTGGTGAGCCAGGGGTAAGGCAAGGCACAGTCGTTCAAAATGGCTTTGAGGCTGCGTTTGTCGACGGGAATGTCCACATGCGAATCGGCTTTGACAAAGCCATGCCCCGGGAAGTGTTTGCCGCAGTTGGCCATACCCGCCAACAGTAACCCATGCATCACACTCTTGGCCAATGCAGTGACCACACGTGGATCGCGGTGGAACGAACGGTCACCGATCACACCACTTTCGCCATGGTCTAGGTCGAGCACGGGGGTGAAACTGAAGTCCACACCACAGGCACGCAGCTCGCTCGCCAACACATAGCCGCAGGCTGTGGCTGCGTCCATGGCAGCCAGGGCACCGCTGCCGGTTTTGAATTCACCGACAACCCCTTTTGGGTCTTTCATCCACAGTTCGCCCAGGGCGCGCATGGGGGGAATGTGGGTGAACCCGTCGGTGCGAAAGCGCTGCACGCGTCCGCCTTCGTGGTCCACACAAATCAACAAATCTTGGCGCACGGCCTTGATGTCGGCGCACAACTGCGTGAGCTGCTGACGATGGGCCCAGTTGCGGCCAAACAAAATCACGCCGCCCGTGAGCGGGTGCTGCAAACGTTGGCGATCTACCGCCGTCAGCTGTGTGCCTGCGATGTCAAGAATCAGGGGAGCGTGGTGGGACATAGCAATCAGACGTTCTTTTCAACAACACAATAACTGGTGGCGTAGTCGGACTCGTCGCTCACGCTCACATGGGCGCGCAAACCGCGCGCCTCAAACCATTCCTTCAGCACACCGTGCAACACGATGACAGGTTGGCCGCTGGGCAGTTTGCCCACCTCGCACAAGCGCCATGTCATGGGCATGCGCATGCCCAAACCAATGGCTTTGCTGAACGCTTCTTTGGCCGAAAAACGGGTGGCCACATAGCGCACACCGCGCTCAGGCCAGCGTTGGCTGCGCAGACGGTAGGTGGCCAGCTCGTCATCGCTCAGCACTTTTTGCGCAAAGCGCTCGCCATGCTTGTCGAGCGAGGCACGGATGCGACGGATGTCGCAAATGTCGGTACCGATGCCGTAAATCATGCGGGCATGCACGCGCGGTAAGCGCGGATGGTGTCGGTGTAGCCCAGCTCTAACGCATCGGCAATCAAAGCGTGTCCAATGGACACCTCTTGCACACCGGGCACTATGGTCAAGAAGGTGTGCAAGTTGTCGCGGTTCAAGTCGTGGCCCGCATTGATGCCTAAGCCCACAGCCAAGGCTGCTTCGGCCGTGGCTTTGAAAGCGGCCAACACGTTGGCCTGCTGGGAGGTGCCATAGGCCGAGGCATAGGTTTCGGTGTACAGCTCCACACGGTCCGCACCCACAGCTTTGGCCGCAGCCATGGCCTCAGGCACAGGGTCCATGAACAAACTCACGCGCACACCCAAGGCTTTGGCTTCGGCGATGAGGGGCTTCAAGCGCTCAGCGTCTTGTGGGAATGTCCAGCCATGGTCGCTGGTGAACTGACCTTCGCTGTCCGGCACAAAGGTGACTTGATGCGGGCGCACCACGCGCACAAATTCCATCAGGTTGTGAAACGGGTTGCCTTCGATGTTGAACTCGCGGTCGGGCCAGGCTTTGAGCAACGCAGCCAAGTCATGCACATCGTCTGAACGGATGTGACGTGCATCGGGGCGTGGGTGCACGGTGATGCCTGCCGCCCCTGCTTCCAAACACAACGTGGCTGCCCGCATCACACTGGGAATGCCCAAGTGGCGCGTGTTGCGAACCAAGGCCACCTTATTGAGGTTGACCGACAGCGCAGTGGTGGGGTGAGCGTGAGACATGGGGCAAAGCGAATAAATCAAAGAGATTGCAGGTCAATCATCATCTGCCGGGTTTGCAGTGTATTGACCCCGCAATGGTAGTGCAGCAAGGCACGCAATTGCCCCTGCAAGGCGTTGCGTTGCTCGGTGGGCATCTCTGCGCACACACGCAACGTGGCAGTGAAAGGCGCATCGGTGGAGAGGCTGTGATGCAACTGCAACCACGCGCTCCCCGCCAAGCCCGATCTGTCTTGGGCGTTGTGGCTGCGCAAACCGCCTTCAGCCACCAGCACATACAACGCTTCGGGTTGCAATGGCGCCAAGGTCAAGGTCTGTGCGTTCAGCTCTGGCAAGAAACCAATGTCGCGCAGCAACAGCAACTCAAACGCACGCAATGCAGGTGCCACCGTGCCTTCATGGCCCGAGGCCAACACCTGAACCACTTGGGCATACAGATCAAACAAGGTGGGATGCGGATCATCACGCGCCAACAAGCGCAGCAACAACTCGTTGACGTAATAGCCTGACAGCAAGGCCTCCCCTGTAGGCATGATGTGCCCGCCCATCCACTCGGCACCTTTGAGGGTACGAATCTCGGCATCGCCGGTATAGCTGACGTACAGCGGCTGCAAGGGCAACAAAACGGGGCGAAAATTTGAGCTGGGCTTTTTGGCCCCCTTGGCCACCAAGGCCACCCGACCGAAGTGGCGGGTGAAGGTTTCCAAAATCAAACTAGACTCGCTCCAGTCGTAACGATGCACCACGAACGCAGGCTCGTCCTGGATGCGGGGCACACCCCGCGATAACGTGAATGTGCTGGACTTACTCGTAGCCAAAGCTACGCACCCGCGCTGCGTCGTCGGCCCAACCCGAGCGCACTTTGACCCACAGCTCTAAGAACACTTTGGCATCGAAGAGCTTTTCCAATTCGGTGCGCGCTTCCATGCCCATGCGTTTCAAACGCTCGCCTTTGTCACCGATGACCATGGCCTTGTGGCCATCACGCTCCACCACAATGGTGGCCGCAATGCGCACCATGCGCTTGACGCCTTTGCTCTTGCCTTTTTCTTCTTCGAATTTATCGATCACCACCGTCGAGGTGTAAGGCAATTCATCACCGGTCAAGCGGAACAACTTTTCGCGCACCATCTCGGCCGCCATGAATTTTTCGCTCCGATCGGTCAACTCATCCGCTTCGTACATCCAGGCTTGTTCGGGCAAATATTTTTCGCAAATGCCCAACAGTCGCTGCACGTCTTTGTCGTTCTTGGCCGACATGGGAACAATCTCAGCAAAAGGATGACGCGCTTGCATGGACTGCAGCCATTCCATGATTTCGGCCCGATTTTTCATCGAGTCAAGCTTGTTCGCCACCAAGATGGTGGGGATGCCCGGCGCCAGCAGCGACAACACTTTTTCGTCGGCAGGGGTAAAGCTGCCGGCCTCGACCACCAACAACACCAAGTCCACATCACCCACCGCACCTTGTACGGCTTTGTTGAGCGATTTGTTCAGCGCATTGCCATGGATGGTTTGAAAACCAGGCGTGTCCACAAATACAAATTGCGACACACCTTGGGTGTGCATGCCCGTGATGCGGTGACGCGTGGTCTGGGCCTTGCGTGAGGTGATGCTGATTTTTTGTCCCACCAAGGCGTTGAGCAAGGTGGACTTGCCCACGTTGGGTTTCCCCACAATGGCAATCAAACCACAGCGTTGGTCTGCAGGCGCCACCACCGCTTGGTTTGCCACGACACGGTTGCCTTTGCTGGCGGCCAGCATGGCATCGATGTCTTGCAAGGTTTGTTCTTTTTGGGGAGGGGTGGTCATTGATTGAGCGCCTTGATCACTTCGAGCATGGCTGCTGCGGCGGCTTGCTCTCCTGCGCGGCGCGAGCCGCCAATGCCACGCTCGCAGCGGGCCAGTTCGGGAACTTCACATTCCACATCGAAGGTTTGTTTGTGTGCCGCGCCCAAGGTGCCGACCACACGGTAAATGGGCAGCTTGAATTTGCGGGCTTGCAGCCATTCTTGCAATTCGGTTTTCGCGTCTTTGCTGACGGCTTGCATCTCGGGGTTGATTTCGACCTTGGCAAAAATACGTTGCACCAAAGCATCCGCTGCGGGGTAACCAGCGTCAAGGTAGACCGCACCCAACACGGCTTCAAGGGCATCGGCCAAGATGGACGGGCGCTTTTGACCGCCGGAATTCATTTCGCCCTCACCCAAGCGCAAAAGACCCGACAGGCCTAACTCCACGGCCAAGTGGTGCAGTGTGTCTTGCTTGACCAGGTTGGCACGCACACGCGACAAATCGCCTTCAGGCAAGGTCTGCAAGCGCTGGTACAGCAGGTTGGCAATCGCCAGGTTCAACACCGAGTCCCCCAAGAACTCCAAGCGCTCGTAATGGTCGGAACTGAAACTGCGGTGCGTCAAAGCCTGCACCAACAACGCTGGGTTTTGAAAGGTGTAGCCCAGGCGCTCTTGCAGCGTCTCAATGATTTGTTGTTGAGACAGACTGGGGCGGACGGAACGTGCGCGTGAGGTCATTGAAAAGCGCCGATGCGCGAGAGGCTGCCAAAGTTCATCCAAACAAAGAAGGCTTTGCCCACAATGTTTTTCTCTGGCACAAAGCCCCAATAGCGTGAATCCAAAGAGTTGTCGCGGTTGTCACCCATCATGAAGTAGTGGCCCGCAGGCACTTTGCAGGTCACGCCTTCCACGGTGTAGTGGCAATTTTCTTTGAACGCAAAGTCATCTGCACCCGGCACAAACGAAGGACGGTCTTTGTCGTTCAACAGGTTGTGGGTGCGGACGCCCGACATCTCAGAAGGGCGAGTGCCCAAGGGCAATTTCTCTTCAAACTGTGAGATGTAGCGCATGCTGTCTTCATCAAAAAAATCAGTGCGCGGGGCTTTGCTCACGGGCTGGCCATTGATGGTGAGCTGTTTGTTGAGGTAAGCCACTTCGTCCCCAGGCACACCCACCACGCGCTTGATGTAGTCCAGGCTGGGTTTGGGTGGGTAACGGAACACCATCACGTCCCCCCGCTGCACGGGGTTGCCGTCGGTAATCTTGAGGTTGATCACCGGCAAACGCACGCCGTAGTGGTACTTGTTCACCAAAATCAAGTCCCCCACCAGCAAGGTAGGAATCATCGATCCCGATGGAATTTTGAAGGGTTCAAACAAGAACGAGCGCAGCACAAACACCACAGCGATCACGGGGAACAACCCGGCCGTCCAGTCCAACCACCACGGCTGCATGTACAGGCGCTCTTTGGCTTCGGTCACGTTGACATCGGTGTGGGCGATGCCTTGGGCCTGCAACGCCGCGGTGCGCTTGTCGGCTTCGGCTTGCAGCTGTTCTGCTGCAGCTTTGCGCTGCGGCAAAAAGTAAAACTGCTCTGCCAACCAGTAAACACCCGTCACCACGGTGGCCATGAACATGAGCAAGGCAAAGTTGCCCTCGATCATGCCGACGTACCAAAAACCAGCGTAGCCCACAAAGGCAGCCAGCACGAATGCGGTCAACGTTGCCATCAATCCTCCACTTGCAAGATAGCCAGAAAAGCCTCTTGCGGCACTTCTACAGAGCCAATTTGCTTCATGCGTTTTTTACCTGCTTTTTGTTTTTCAAGCAGTTTGCGTTTGCGGCTGATGTCGCCACCATAGCATTTTGCCAGCACGTTTTTGCGCAGCGCCTTGATGGTTTCACGCGCAATGATGTTGGCGCCAATAGCGGCTTGAATCGCCACGTCGAACATTTGCCGGCTGATGATTTCGCGCATCTTGGCCACCACGGCACGACCACGGTACTGGGCTTGTGTGCGGTGCACGATGATGGACAACGCATCGACCTTTTCGCCATTAAGCAAAATATCCACCTTCACCACGTCCGAGGCCCGGTATTCCTTGAACTCATAGTCCATCGAGGCGTAACCGCGTGAGACCGATTTGAGTTTGTCAAAGAAGTCGAGCACGATTTCGCCCAAAGGCATTTCATAGGTCAACATCACTTGGCGACCGTGGTACGCCATGTTGATTTGCACACCGCGCTTTTGGTTGGCCAGCGTCATCACGGGCCCCACATAGTCTTGGGGCATGTACAAATGCACCGTGACGATGGGTTCGCGAATTTCGTGTAGCTTGCCTTGGTCTGGCATCTTGGATGGGTTTTCCACCATCACCACTTCGTTGCCAGGCATCACCACTTGGTACACCACGCTCGGCGCAGTGGTGATCAGGTCTTGGTCAAACTCGCGCTCCAGACGTTCTTGCACGATTTCCATATGCAACAAGCCTAAAAAACCGCAGCGAAAACCAAAACCGAGCGCTTGTGAGACCTCGGGCTCGTATTGCAAAGAGGCGTCATTGAGCTTGAGCTTTTCCAGCGCATCCCGCAGGCCGTCGTACTGGTTGGCTTCGGTGGGGTAAAGCCCCGCGAACACCTGAGGCTGGATTTCTTTAAAGCCAGGCAAGGCTTCTTCGGCAGGGCCCAAGTTGTTGGGCAGCTTTTTCTCCAAGGTGATGGTGTCACCCACCTTGGCCGCTTGCAATTCTTTGATGCCCGCAATGATGTAACCCACTTGACCCGCTTCGAGCGACTGACGTGGTTCGTTGGCGGGGGTGAACACACCCAAGTTGTCGGCGTTGTAGACGGCATTGGTCGCCATCATTTTGAAACGCTCACCTTTGCCCAAGCGACCATCGACCACACGCACCAACATCACCACGCCAACGTAGCTGTCAAACCAGCTGTCGATGATCATGGCGCGCAGCGGTGCGTCTGGATTGCCTTTGGGTGGTGGCACATGGGCCACCACGGCCTCTAAGATTTCGTCGATGCCCATGCCGGTTTTGGCCGAGCACGGAATTGCATCGGTGGCATCAATACCAATCACGTCTTCCACTTCTGCTTTGGCATTGTCTGGATCGGCATTGGGCAAATCCATTTTGTTCAGCACTGGCAGCACTTCAACGCCCAAATCAAGGGCGGTGTAACAGTTGGCAACCGTTTGCGCTTCCACACCTTGGCTGGCATCGACGACCAACAACGCACCTTCGCACGCAGAGAGAGAACGCGACACTTCATACGAGAAGTCCACGTGCCCCGGTGTGTCGATCAAATTGAGGTTGTAGACCTGACCATCTTTCGCTTTGTATTGCAGCGCAGCGGTCTGTGCTTTGATAGTTATCCCACGCTCTTTCTCGATGTCCATCGAGTCGAGAACTTGCGCTTCCATGTCACGCTCTTCAAGTCCTCCGCAGCGCTGAATCAAACGATCTGCGAGCGTCGATTTGCCATGATCGATGTGGGCAATGATTGAAAAGTTTCTGATGTTGTTCATCAACGGGAACACTTAAGTGATTGAATTCAAAGGGAGAGCGCCATGAAAAAAGGGCGCGTCATCTGCTGACGCGCCCAGAACCAACAAGCAATGGCAACTGCATAAGTTGGGAGTTCATTGTAGGCAAAAACCCCGAATTGCACAGCGGTCTCAACACGACCGAGGCCTCGTTGCGGGTTCGCAACATGAATTTATCCACAACTTATTAACATTTTGACAAAGCGGTTTTGGAACAACTTGTGGGTGATCTGTGGATCACCTGTGGAGTCTGTCAACCAATCCCGTATCGTGGAGTTTGGGTCTTGCGATATATCGCAAAAACGCATTCAGCCCCTCGATTCTATACAAAAAGGGCTTGAACACTCGTTTTAAGTTAGCTTGCGCTCACTTATGAAAGCGGAATAAAAATATTTAAAAATTTTTGAAGTCCGCAAAACCCGACCGAGATCGAGGGATTTAACGGTTGGGTCGTATCACCGTGTACTGCGCCCATTCGCC
>JBFYKC010000020.1:0-2955 GCA_041311135.1 Comamonadaceae bacterium
TTGCGTGGGCGCGAGCACTTGCCGCTGCGTGTCATGTCGCAAGGGCAAAAACGCCGCACGGCCTTGGCCCGTTTGTTGGTCAGCCAAGCACCGCTGTGGGTGTTGGACGAGCCGTTTGTCGCGCTCGATGCGAAGGCCGTCGATGGCTTGCGCGTGTTGCTGGCCGAGCATGTGGCCCAGGGTGGCATGGCCTTGTTCACCAGCCATCAGCCCGTCAGCCTGAACCGTGCCGATGGCACATCGGTCGCGGTGCAGACCTACCGCTTGAAAGGTGTGTCATGAGCCAACGTGCGTTCATGGCCGTGTTGCGGCGCGACTTGTTGCTGGCCATGCGCCGCAAGAGCGAGGTGCTGACGGCGGTGTTTTTCTTTGTGGTGGTGGCCGCGTTGTTCCCCTTGGGCATTGGGCCCGAACTCAACATCCTGCGCTTGGTCGCGCCTGGTGTGCTGTGGGTGGGCGCGCTGTTGTCGAGCATGTTGGCGTTGCAGCGTTTGTTTGAAGCCGACTACCGCGATGGCACGCTGGAGCAAATGGCGTTGTCGCCCACGTCCATGCCCTTACTGGTCAGTGCCAAACTCTTGGCGCATTGGCTGGTTTCTGGGGTGCCGTTGGTATTATTGGCACCAGTTCTCGGACTGCAGTTTGATCTGTCGTCCGAGGCCTTGATGACCCTCACGTTGGCCCTGTTGTTGGGCACTCCCATTTTGTCTTTGGTGGGTGGCATTGGTGCCGCCTTGACCTTGGGTGTGCGCGGCGGTGGCGTGTTGTTGTCCTTGTTGGTGTTGCCTTTGTTTGTGCCTGTGCTGGTGTTTGGTGCCGGTGCGGTGGAGGCGCAAGTCAGCGGCTTGGGGGCGCAGGCGCATTTCTCCATTTTGATGGCCATGCTGTTGCCCGCTGCTTTTTTTAGTCCGTTTGCATGTGCAGCGGCTTTACGGATCGCGTTGGAATGAAACAAATCAATTGGTTCCACTATGCGGCACCGCAGACCTTCTATGGTTTGGCGGGCAAGCTGTGGCCATGGTTCGCGGTGATGGCGACGGCCTTCATGTTGGTCGGCATGTGGCTGGGCTTTGCGGTGGCACCGACCGACTTTCAACAAGGCGAGGGCTACCGCATCATCTTTGTGCACGTGCCCGCGTCTTGGATGTCCATGGTGATCTACTTGGCCATGGCGTTTTGGAGTGTGCTGGGCCTGACCTTCAACACCCGTCTCTCCGGCATGATGACCCGCGCCTTGGCGCCCACCGGGGCTTTGTTTGCATTTCTCTCGTTGTGGACGGGGGCGCTGTGGGGCAAGCCCATGTGGGGCGCTTGGTGGGTGTGGGACGCACGCCTGACGTCTGAACTGATTTTGTTTTTCTTGTACCTGGGCTACATCGCACTCACCTCAGCGATTGACGACACCCGCCGCAGCGACCGCGCAGGTGCGTTGATTGCCATCGTGGGCGCCATCAACGTGCCCATCATTTATTTCTCGGTGAAGTGGTGGAACACCTTGCACCAAGGTGCGTCTGTGTCGTTGACCAAAGCACCGAGCATGGCCGAGCTCATGCTGTGGAGCATGTTGTTGATGGCTTTGGCGTTTTGGTTTTACACCTTGGCCTTGGTGTTCTACCGTGTACGCACCTTGATCTTGCAGCGTGACAGCCACGCGGCGTGGGTGCAACAACTGGACGAGGTGCAAACATGAGGTGGGAAAGCTGGGCCGAGTTTTGGGCCATGGGCGGCTATGCCGTGTATGTGTGGGGCAGTGTGGGCGTGACCGCTTTGTTGCTGGCGTTGGAAGTGTGGCAAGCCCGTTGGGCACACCGTGCGGTGTTGGCGCAGTTGAAAGCTGAGCACGCGGTGGGGCAGTTGCTGGCGCAAGCGTCGGCTGTTGAGGAATTGATGTGATGAAACCCAGAACCAAACGATTTGCGCTGATTGCGGCAGGCATTGTGGTGTTGTGCGCCGCCGCGGCCTTTGTGCTGAACGCGTTTCAAAGCAACTTGGTGTTCTTTTTCACGCCCACCCAAGTGAGCAATGGTGAGGCGCCCAAGGGGCGCACCTTCCGTGCCGGGGGCATGGTGAAAGAGGGCAGCGTGGTGCGCGATGGCAACACCGTGCGCTTTGTCATCACCGACACCGCGCATGAAATGCCGGTGACCTATGTGGGCACCTTGCCCGACTTGTTCAAAGAAGGCAAAGGCGTGGTCTCGCAAGGCAAGCTCGGTGAAGACGGTTTGTTTGTTGCCAGTGAAGTGTTGGCCAAGCATGACGAAAACTACATGCCACCCGAAGCCCAACACGCCATGGACCAAGCTGCGGCCGCCAAAGCGGCCAAGTCGCTCAAAGGCAATCCATGATTCCAGAACTCGGTCATTTCGCGCTCATCTTGGCGGCGGTGGTGGCACTGCTGCAGGGTGTGTTGCCGATCGTGGGTACCTTGGTGCGTGATGCCCAAACGCAAGTCACCTTGCAGTCCTTGGCGCGTCCGACAGCCGCTTTGCAATTTGTGTTGGTGGCCTTGGCATTTGGTGCGCTGGCCACAGCATTTTTGAACAACGATTTTTCGGTGCTCTACGTGTCTCAGCATTCCAACTCGTTGCTGCCCAAGGTGTACCAGTTCTCTGCGGTGTGGGGCGGCCATGAAGGCTCGTTGCTGCTGTGGGTGTTGTTGTTGTCCTTGTGGTCGGTGGCGGTGGCGCTGTTCTCGCGCAGCTTGCCGCTCGACATGGTGGCCCGTGTGATCGGTGTGTTGGGTTTGATCTCGGTCGGCTTTTTGTTTTTCATCTTGACCACCTCCAACCCGTTCGAGCGATTGTTGCCTGCGGCCTTGGATGGCCGCGACCTCAACCCCTTGTTGCAAGACCCAGGTTTGGTGATTCACCCGCCCATGCTCTACATGGGCTATGTGGGCATGGCCGTGGCGTTTGCATTTGCGGTGGCCGCGCTGATGAGCGGCCGCTTGGATGC
>JBFYKC010000022.1:0-25616 GCA_041311135.1 Comamonadaceae bacterium
TGCGCCATCAACCACCGCTGCAAGCTCGCCCGCAATGTGAGCTTGGTGCTGAAAAACCAGTTGGTCTACCGCTCTTACTTCTTGTCCGATTTCAAGCGCGAAAAATACTACCAACACTGCATCACGCCCGATGACATGTGGATAGCTAACACCACTTGTTACACCGTTCCCTGATCTTCAGAAAGCTATCGATGAATTTTCCAAACTTGCTGCGCACGCATCGTGCATTGGCTTTTGCGATGGTTGTGGGAGTTGCTACCGTTAGCGCGGGTTGCTCTGATCCGATTGAAGCGACCGATCATGTCAGTCTTGAACAAGCCCGTGCCGAGCACGAGGCTGGCAAGGTGATCTTGGTCGACATTCGCGAGACACGTGAACACAAAACTGGCGTGGCTGCTGGTGCAGTCTTGCTGCCCATGAGTGAGTTGGGCGAAAAAATTGGCCAACTACCCCAGAGCCCCGACCAACCTGTGCTGCTCATTTGCAACACGCAAAACCGATCCAAAGCCACCTTGCTCAAACTAAAGCAGCAGGGCTACACCAATATCCGCTACGTCGATGGCGGTATGAGCCAGTGGGCTGCCAAAGGCTGGCCCATGGTGAGCCCACAATAAAACCTGATTCAGACGAGGTACACATGGACGCTTTTCAAGACCACTACCCCGACAACGTGGCGTATTGCTACGGTTGCGGCCACCTCAACGAGCACGGCCACCAAATCAAAACCCTGTGGGAGGGTGATGAAACCGTCACCCGTTTCAAGCCTGAGCCGTATCACACCTCAGTGCCAGGCTATGCCTATGGCGGGTTGATCGCCTCACTCATTGACTGCCATTGCACAGGTACGGCCTCAGCAGCTATGTACAAGCAAGAAGGCCGCAGCATGGACTCGTTGCCCGCTTTTCGTTTTGTCACCGGCTCTTTGCATGTGGACTTTTTAAAGCCCACGCCGCTCGAAGGCGAGTTGGTCATTCGTGGTCGCGTCAAAGAAATCAAGGGCCGCAAAGTGGTGGTTGAAGCCACGGTGTACGCAGGCGATGTCGCCACCGCACGCGGCGAAGTGGTGGCGGTGCAAATGCCAGAAAGCTTTGGCAAGTGACCCAGCCGAGTGTTGACCCCGACCAGTTACCACTGGCGGGTGATGAGTTAGACGTGTTGGCCCAGATGGTGGCCGCACAAGGTCAGCCCCTGCAAGCCCAAAAAATCATCGAGCTGGGTTGCGGCAACGCCCGTTTGTCGTGTGGTTTGGTGCTGCGCTATGCGCAGTGCACCGTCACCGGCTTAGAAGTTGATGCCGTGCAGCACGCCAAGAACCTAGCCCGCGCACCTGCGGGATTGACGTTTGTGGCCGCAGGCGCACAAGACGTGCCATTTGGCGATGCCTCGTTTGACCTCGCGCTCATGCTCAAGTCACTGCACCATGTGCCACTTGATTTGCTAGACCGTGCACTGAACGAAGTGGCGCGTGTGTTGCGCCCTGGCAGTTTGTTTTATGTGTCCGAGCCCATTTATGGCGGCGCATTGAATGAAATTGTCCGCCTGTACAACGACGAAGGCGTGGTGCGCCCCGCCGCACAAGCCGCGCTAGACCGTGCGATTGCCAAAGGCGATCATTGGCAGCCAGTGGCTGAACACCGATTTGCGCAAGCCGTGCATTACGCCAACTTTGAAGAGTTTGCCAAGCGCATGCTCTACCCCACGTTTGCCGACCACAGTATTGACGAAGCTATCACCGCACGCGTGCAAGCTGCATTTGATCCGCACTGCACGGCAGCAGGCGCTTCATTTGTGCGGCCAATGCATGTGCGGTTGTTGTGCCGAATTACATAACCGTTTACACAAAATTCCGGACACGCTCAATTTTCTTGCCGTTGCATACGTTCAGATCTGGTTTGCTTGAGTTCCAAGCTTCACTTGTGGACTCTTTTACCGAGCTTCCTATCAGCTTTCAAGTGTGTAGAAAAAGTCGCGTTGATGTGATGTGCTTGCTGCGTCAATAGGGCAAGAAATTTTTCTAGTTGCCCTAACTCTGGTTCGCTTAGTACAGATACCCAATGACGATGTATATCAGCTATTTTTGGAAAAATTTCCTCTACAAGAGCTAGGCCTTCAGTTGTCAGCATGACCAAAGCGCGCCTAGGGTCGTTCGGCATTTTTATTCGCTCAATTAACCCCTTGGCTAAGAGATCGCTAATTGCCCTAGATGTGCGTGCGCGATCCAAACGAACCTCGTAAGCTAGATCAGATGGCGAGAGTTTCCCAGATTGCCGCAGGTGGGCAAGTAACCGCCATTCGCGTCTTGTTATTCCGTATTGACCTTCAAGCAATCTAATTACTGGCGCGCCACCAACACCGTGTAAGTGATGTAGTTGAAAGCTCAGTAAATCTTCTAATCGCGAAGGTTCGCGCATAGGGGAAGTCTTAGGGTTTTCGATCATTTGAGTTGATTTGATCAATTCAAAAGACGCATCGTATGCTCATTAGCAACAAATTACAAAGGAGACATCAATGAAAAAACGTCTATTGGTTAAGAGTATTGTTTTTAGTGTCGCAACTTTGATTGGTAGTTCG
Source organism: Comamonadaceae bacterium (assembly GCA_041311135.1). Lineage (GTDB taxonomy): Bacteria > Pseudomonadota > Gammaproteobacteria > Burkholderiales > Burkholderiaceae_C > Limnohabitans. The sequence continues at coordinate 2,572 of JBFYKC010000022.1, forward strand.
CTATGGGCCCAAAGCGGGCCGATCAAAATTGTTGTCGGCTATCCTCCAGGTGCTACATCAGACATCCTCACTCGAGTTATTGCTGATGCAATGTCAAAGCGTCTAAATCAACCAGTTATTGTTGAGAACAAAGCTGGTGCTGGCGGACAGTTGGCTAACTTGGCTGTGAAATCCGCTCCCAATGACGGCACGACATTGCTCATGACTCCTGTTGCAACAATGTCAATTTTCCCGCACAGCTACGCAGGTCAGCTGAAATACGATCCTTTTAAGGACTTTGCACCTGTCAGTCATCTCACCAACTTTCAAATCGGGTGGGGTATTTCAAATAAAGTCCCAGCAAACAACTTGAAAGAGTATGTGGCATGGGTCAAATCAAACCCCGCTCAAAATGCTTTTTTTGGCTCAGCGGCTCCCGGTTCGCTGCCGCACTTTATGGGTTTGATGTTTGCCAAAGATGCAAATTTTCAGTTGGAGCATGTTTCTTACAGAGGTACTTCACCCGCCATGCAAGCACTGGCTGCTGGCGAGATCCCTGCGCTCTCAACGGTCGCTGCTGATATCCAATCACTTGTAGATGGGAAGAAGGCAAAGCTGATTGCAGTTGCCGGTGAAAAAAGAAGTATCCGATTTCCCGAAACCCCAACGTTCAAAGAGCAAGGCTTTGACTTAGTTGCCTCTGCTTGGTACGGACTATTTGCTCCAGCTGGTACACCGGAGAGCGTTATTCAAGCCTTATCTAAAGCCACCATTGACGTCATCAATGATCCGGTCATCCGTAAAAAACTTATCGATATGGAACTGGAGCCTACTGGGTATGGCCCAGAAAAACTGGCCGAAATCATGAAGTCTGACTATGAGAAATGGGCGCGCCCTATCAAGGAATCAGGATTTAAGCCGCAGTGATTTATATGAGAAAAAATAGGCCCAACATCGTCTACATCGTCGCAGACGACCTCGGTTTTGCAGACCTCGGTTGCTATGGCGGTCGTCAGGCTGAATTTGGCGATGTCTCACCAAATATTGATGCATTAGCTCGAGGCGGCCTGCGACTGACGCAAGGTTATTCAAACTCGCCTGTTTGCTCGCCTACACGTTTTGCCATGATCACAATGCGATACCAATATCGCTTAAGAGGCGGAATGGAGGAGCCGATCAATAGTAGGAGTAAAGGTAATCCCAAGTTAGGGCTGCCACCTGAAGTTTCAACGTTGCCTTCATTACTGAAAAAAGTAGGCTACGACACAGCGCTGATTGGCAAATGGCATTTGGGCTATCCGCCTACCTTTGGTCCGCTAAAGTCTGGTTATGACGAGTTTTATGGAATCATGGCAGGCGGGGTCGATTATTTCTCTCACTGCTCAGGAAAAGGTGATCACGATCTGTACGTTGGCCATGAGGAGCATCACGAGATAGGTTATCTGACTGACTTGTTGTCAGCCAAAGCAGTGGACTATGTTCAGCGCAAAGCTGCAAACGCTGAGCAAGCGCCTTTTTTCCTGAGCTTGCATTACACAGCGCCGCATTGGCCTTGGGAAACACGCGATGACGCGCACCTCGCAGAAGAAGTAAAAGACAACTTGTTTCACCTGGATGGTGGAAATATCGAAACTTATCGTCGCATGATTCATCATATGGACGAGGGAATTGGTAATTTGGTCGATGCCTTAAAGAAAAATAACCTGTTTGATAACACCTTAATAGTTTTTACAAGTGATAACGGTGGTGAACGCTTTAGTGACAACTGGCCTTTGGTTGGTGGAAAGATGGATTTAACGGAGGGCGGAATTCGCGTGCCTTGGATAGCTCACTGGCCAGATCAAATTCCCGCTGGAGGAGTGTCTAGTCAACACTGCATGACAATGGATTGGTCTGCAACTATGTTGGATGTGGGAGGTGGTTTGCCGGATTCCGCTTGGCCGATCGACGGTGTTTCTTTGAGAGAAATCTTGTCAAGCCCTAAGGCTACGTTTGAGAGACCTTTGTATTGGCGAATGAACCATCGCCAGCAACGCGCAATGCGCCAAGGACCTTGGAAATATCTTAAAGTCGATGAGAACGAGTACCTTTTTAATCTTGACAATGACGAGCGCGAGAGGGCTAACCTCGCCACTTCATTTCCGGAACGCCTAGCTAATATGAGGCAGCAATGGTTGGATTGGAGTCAGACCGTACCGGAAATTCCAGATGATGCGACAGTAAGTCTGGGCTACTCCATAAAAGATATGCCTCAGAGGTAAATTAGTGAGACTCCAACTTAAAAGCTGCCTTGCATCGAACAGACTTTCCTCTTTGACGAGGCAAGGAGGCTGCTCACTTGATAGGTGTGAAGGGTGGAATTGTGGCTTTTTACGTTGATCCCCGAGCGGCTGGCGCTTGATTGATGCCCCTATAAATCTGCCATTGTTCGCTTGTATGAAAGTTCGACTCGCTGGTTCAGATTTGACACTGCAAAATCACTCCTCAGAAGGCGAGCTTTAATCTTCTAATTGCTCAACTGAAATTAAAAGTTTCTTGAACGACGGCAAAGGAATAACAATGTACTTCTACAGATTTTTCTTCATAGCACTTGTAGTTTTTTCGCCGGCATCAGTAACTCAAGCGCAAGAAAAGCCCGTCAAGATTCAAGAGTCAGTTGATCTTGCAAAGACTGTCCCAATTGCTGATGTGCACATGCATACAGTTGATCGGTTTACATCTTTTCATAAAGAGCAAATGGACAGGAACAACGTCAAATGGGGTGGCGGTGTTGGACCAACGGGGAAGAATCCTCCAAGCACGCAAGACATGCAAGCAGCGCTGGGTAAGAGGTACTTTTTTGGTCTCGGGCAGGCTGAATTTACTCAGGTCTTTTTCTCAGCCGGAGCTGAAGGGTTAACCAACGACAACAACAAAGCCTTCGTTGACATGTTTAAAGTCGCAGATCACTTGTTAGAGACAAAACAAGCGTATGGTTTTGGTGAGATACACGTTGATAACTACAACTCTTCGCCATCAAACAACTTCAGAAGAAAAGTCACGCTAAACAATCCTGTGGTTCGCACAATGTATGAAATCGCCAATAAGCATTCAAGTTTCATACAACTACATATGGAGGCTGACGATGAAAATATCGCAGCTTTGAAACAATATCTTTCGGAGTTCCCTAAAGTCAGCACCATCATTTCCCATGGCTTGCCGTACGGCAAGCAATCCCTGATACGTGACTTACTTGAAAAACATCCCAATATCTACTTTGAGTTGTCTAGAAAAGGCGCGGTTCTCAACGAAAAAGAAGTTGGTCAAGCTTTTTCATCTGGCAATGGTGTCAAAGCCATTTGGCTCAAATCCCTAGAGATGTATCCAGATAGATTCATGATCGGCAGTGACACGCATTACCCTGATGAATCAAGGTACGACGATGTAATGAAAGAGTTCAGAGATGGACTTTTTCCATATCTTCAGCCCGAGACTCTAAAAAAGGTTGCCTACCAAAATGCCGTCAAAGTTTTTAGATTGGCTGATTGAGATGTCAAATCGAATGGACGCTTAGGGGCTTGGTATTTATTCCAGACTTAGCGTAATTTTGACGGTCGCGAAAGTATCTAAATAGCCAAGCGTCCAGAGCAAGAGCTCGGTAAAAACTAGCAACCCGTGGATTAACTGTGCAATATATGTGTAATTGAGGACGATTTTTAAAATCAATCCTAACTTATTGAATTTAAATGGGTTTTCAAACAAAAAAGCCAGCTAAATGCTGGCTTTAGTGGATTAACAGTCCGGCGCTCTACCGACTGAGCTATTGAGGAATATTCGGTACATAAAGCACTATAAGTGCCCTACGAAGATCGATAGTATAGCAAAAGAAATTGGCTTTTTAATACGTCTGTGTCAAGCTGATTTCATCAACGCTTGCAAGCTATGTGCAGCATTTTCTGGATCGGTCGCTTCGGTGATGGCACGCACCACAGCGATGGACCCAACGCCACTTTGCATGACCACCGGAATGCGTGCTTCGTCAATGCCCCCAATGGCTACCAACGGGCTGTGCTGCATGAGCTTGGCGTAGGCATACAAACGCCCTGTGCCTTGCGGCGCGGTTTGCATGCGTTTGAGGGTGGTGGGGAACACGGCGCCGAGCGCCAAGTAGCTGGGACTGACGGCATCGGCACGCAGCATTTCGGCATAGCCGTGTGTGCTCAGGCCGAGTCGCAAGCCCGCCGCGCGCAGTTGGTCGATGGGGGCATCGTCCATGTCTTCTTGGCCGAGGTGTACGCCGTAGGCGCCTTCTTCAATGGCGATGCGCCAGTGGTCGTTGATGAACAGCTTGGCTGGTGTGCCTTCCACGGCACGCACAGCCGCGCGCACTTCTTGGCGAATGGCTTGCGCATCGTCCGATTTGAAGCGCAGTTGCACGGTGGGCACGCCAGCCTGCGCCATGCGCTGCACCCATGGCGCGGTGGGCAGCACGGCATACAAGCCCAGATCATGCGGGCACGCGGGGAACGCGTTGGCGCGCGGTGAGGGGGGCACGCCAAAGTCTTGCGGTGCACAGGGCCAATCGGCAAGGCGGAACTGCCCCGTGCGTTGGGTTTGTGCTTGCCATGCAGTGGCCACGCACTGGGCGTCGTGTTCTAAGAAACCCAGCATGCGGCAGCCTTGCAACACGCCGGCCATTTCTGCTGAGTGAGCACTGTCTGAGGCGTGCACCGCTTGTGTATATGCCACGGCTTCGCCAGCCAGCATGGTGGCGTGGCGGGCCGCTAAGGCTTGTGCAATGTCTTGCGCGATGTCTTTTGCGGTAAAGGCTGAGTGTGCGGTGCTCATGCTTGATGCCAAAACGGAGTGCCCAATACCGGGGTGCTGGGTTGTGCACTGTCTTGCGCTTGCATGGCACCGGCACGATAGGCGGCGTGGCCAGCGTTCACCGCATCGGCGAAAGCACCGGCCATTTGCACGGGGTCTTGGGCCAAGGCGACGGCGGTGTTGAGCAGCACGGCGTCGTAGCCCCATTCCATGACCTGGCAGGCGTGTGACGGCAGGCCCAAACCCGCGTCGATGATCATGGGCACATCCAGGCGTTCACGCAGGGTGCGCAGCGCATGTGGGTTGATCGGGCCTTTGCCTGTGCCAATAGGCGCAGCCCACGGCATGACGGCTTGGCAGCCTACATCGACCAAGCGTTGGCACAACACCAAGTCATCGGTGGTGTAGGGCAACACTTTGAAGCCCGATTTGATGAGCCGATTCGCTGCCTCAGGCAGGTTGAGGGTGTCGGGTTGCAGGGTGTAGTCGTCGCCAATCAGTTCGAGTTTGATCCAGTCGGTCTCAAACACCTCGCGCGCCATCTCAGCGGTGGTGATGGCTTCTTGCAAGCTGTGGCAACCGGCAGTGTTGGGCAACACAGGCACCTTCGCTTCGCGCAGCAAGTTCCAAAAGCTTTGCGAGGCTTCTCCACCGCTGCCTGTTTGCCGGCGCAACGAGGCGGTCAACATGGCGGGCTTCGAACGCGCAATGGCTTGCAACAACACGCTCGGCGAGGGGTAGCGCGACGTGCCCAGCAGCAAACGGCTGGCAAAGGTTTCGCCATACAGCGTGAGTGGGGCGTCCGTGGTGGTGCGGTCAGAGATGTGGGTGCTCATGGTGGTTCAGCCGCCGGTGATGGGGGCAATCAGTTCAATGTGGTCGTTGGGGGCCAAGCGGTGTTGCGCGTATTGCGCTCGCGGCACAAATTGCAAGTTCACGGCCGCTGCAAAGGGTGGTTGAATGTCAACCTGCGCCACGGCATCGGCCAGGGTGGCACCGGAGGGCAGGGTGTGGGGCACTTGGTTGATGTGCACGTGCAGGGGCGTGTCAGACATGTTCAAACTTCAAATTAAATTGTTCAGCCAATTGGGTGGTGTGGTGCTGCACCCATTCCACCACCACGTCGAGCATGGCAGGAGAGATCAAGAAACCGTGTCGGTACAAGCCGTTGATTTGTAAGGTGCGATCTCTCAAGCAACGCACGGCGGGCAAATTGTCGGTCAAGGTGGGGCGGGCTTGGGTGGTGACTTCAAGAATTCGCGCTTCGGCAAATCCGCTGTGCACGGTGTAGGCCGCACTGAGCAACTCCAGCGTCGAACGCACGCTGGCGGGCGACAAGTCTTCGGTTTCAATCTCGGTGGCGCCAATGACAAACACATGGTCTTCTTTGGGCGCAATGTAGATGGGGTAACGCGGATGAATCAAACGGGTCGGGCGTTGCAGCGTCACGTCTGGTGCATGCAAGCGCACCACCTCGCCGCGCACGCCGCGCAGCTGCGGCCACTCGGTGCGTGCGCCCAAGCCGCGGCAGTCAAACACCCAATCGGGTTGGCCGGTGTGTCCGGGCTGAAAGTCTTCAGGCGCGCGCGGGCTGTGCCAATGCATGGTGACGTGCTGTTGCTCTAAGCTCGTCAGCAAAGCCGCCAGCAATTGGCGGTTGTCCAACTGGCCTTCGCCGGGCAAATACAACCCTTGGGCGAAACGGTTTTCTAACGCCGGTTCGTGGTGGTGCAAACCTTCGGCGCTCAGCAGTTCCGCCGCGGGCAAGCTGGGCAGCTGTTGGTGGGTGCGGTGCATCAGTTGCTCGAAACGTTTGGCTTCAGCTGCATCTTGGCGGTGCCACAGCACCAGCGTGCCGTTTTGTTGAAAGTACACGGGCTCTGGCAACGGCGCAATCAGCTCGGGCCAACGCTTCAAGGCGTGTTGGCCCATGCGCACCACTGGCAGTTCGGTGATGGCCGATTCCGCCAAGGGGGCCAACATGGCGGCGGCCACACGTGCGGCCGCTCCTTGGCCATCGGGCCCTTGGGCTTCGTACACGGTGACGTGGTGGCCCAACTGTGCCAAGGTGTGTGCCAGCAAGCGGCCCATCAGGCCCGCGCCCAACACCACGCTGGAAGGGGATGCACTCATTGAACAAGGTCCTTTGTGATTTGCGGATAATTCCGCCCATGAACCATTCTCTCCGCTACGCTCGCGTCCTCACCATTGCTGGCTCTGACAGTGGCGGCGGCGCCGGCATTCAGGCCGACTTGAAAACCTTTGCCGCTTTGGGTTGTTATGGCATGAGCGCCATCACCGCCTTGACGGCGCAAAACACGGTGGGCGTGCAAGGCATTCATGCGGTGCCCGCAGAGTTTTTGAAAGCACAAATTCAATCGGTGGTCGAAGACATTGGCGTCGATGCCGTGAAGATCGGCATGCTGCACGCGCCCGGCATTGTGGACGTGGTGGCTTGGGCCATCGACCATTACCAACTGAGCAACGTGGTGTTCGACCCCGTGATGGTGGCCACCAGTGGTGACCGTTTGATCGCCAACGACACCGTGCAAGTGTTGGTGCGCGAACTGTTCCCACGCGTCACGGTGATCACCCCAAATTTGGACGAAGCCGCGTTGTTGCTGGAACGCCCCATCCCCAATGCCGAGGCACTCCACACCGCGGCCGAAGATTTGTTGGCCATGGGCGTCAAAGCCGTGTTGCTCAAAGGCGGCCACTTGGCAGGCGACGAGGTGGTGGATGTGTTGTTGCAATCCGGCATGGCGCCGCAGCGTTTGGCATCGCCCCGCATTGCCAGCCACAACGTGCATGGCACGGGATGCACGTTGTCGTCGGCCATTGCGGCGCATTTGGCCTTGGGTCATCCGTTGGCAGAGGCGGTGGCGTTGGCGCGGCGCTTTATTTTGGGCGCCATCGCCGAAGGTGCGAACGTCACCACAGGCCATGGTCATGGCCCGTTGAATCACGGTTTTGCACCTGTTGCGCTTCATCGCATCACCAACCCGCCATCGACGGTCAACACCTGACCGGTCACAAAACGGCTCCACTCAGATGCTAAAAAAAGCACGGGTCCAGCCACATCGTCGGGCGTAGCGAGACGACTCAAAGGGGTTTGTGCGATCAAGGCCTCTTTGACGGATTCTTTGGTGGCACGGCTCGAATCGGTCGGACTGACCAAGCCGGGTGCCACGCAATTCACGCGAATACCCAAAGGGCCTAACTCTGCTGCCAAGTTGCGACTGAACCCAACCAATGCGGATTTGGCGGTTGTGTAGTCGTGGTACGCGATACTGGGTCGGTCCACCAAGTCGCTGGTGAGGTTGATGAAGCTGCCCCCACCGCGTTGCTTGAAATGTGGCAACACGGCTTGGCAGACGTTGAAGGCCGCATGCACAGCCCCATCAAATTGGGTTTGATATGCAGCCCAAGGCGTGTCCCAAAAACGTTGGCGGTGTTCGGGGTCAAACGTGTAGGGACTGAAGGCGTTGTTGACGACGGCATCAATGCGTCCTGTTTCGCGCAAGGCTTGCACCACTAGGCTGTTCACAGATTCAGGTGAACGCACGTCAGCGGCCAAGGCCCAGGCATCACCTCCGAGTTGTTGACATTGGGTGACCACCTCTTGGGCAGCATCTGTATTGGCCAGGTAGTTCACCAGCACCATGGCGCCCTCGCGTGCAAAAGCCTTGGCTATGGCGGCACCAATTCCTCGGCTGGCACCTGTGACCAAGATGACTTGGCCGTCAAATGTGTGGCGGGTTGATGTCATTTTTTGGAATCGGGTTTGGTGCCGGGCAACAAGTCTTGACTCACCACGTCAGTGACTTTGATGTCACGTTGAATCACGCCAAATGTTTTGTAGGCGTTGGCACCTTTTTGCAGACTCACCAGATCGAAAGCACCCAAGCCCCGTTTGTCCGTGGTGGCCGACACACTGGCTTCATTGCGCAACCGAATGATGTCCAAGTTCATGCTGGCGTTTTGCCCATCGATGGCATATTTCACTGCCAATTTGGCCGCCTCTTCAGGGGATTGCATCATCCATTGGGCACTGTCTTGGTAGGCGTGCAAGAAACGTTTGAGCACCTCTTTTTTATGTTGGTAAGTGTCTTCACGTACCACAAAGAAGTCGCTGGAAATGTTGAGATGGTTTTTGATTTCCATCACATTCACGCCCCCCAAGCCCTTTTGCCGCCCCACCAACAAACCGGTGTCTGTGGCGGCAGTGGCATCCACTTGGCCTTGCATGAGCGGGGCAAAGTTCAACAAGCCTGTGACCACCACCGTCACATCGGACTCCGTCAATCCCGCTTGGTGCAAGAGCACTTGCAAGTTTTGTCGGGTGCCGCTGGACAAGCTGTAGACGCCAATGCGTTTGCCTTTGAGATCGGCTGGTTTGAGGATGTTTTGCGATTTCAGTGACACCACGTTGAACACGTTTTGTGGGTAGATGTCGTAGATGGCACGGAGTTTTTCGCCTTTGTCCAAGGCGCTGAAGAACGACCCAGGGTCCGTGAACGCCACATCGGCTTGACCACTGAGCAGGTTGCGCAACGCATCGCCCCCGCCAGCGCCAGGCACATACCCCAGTTCAATGCCACGGGCTTTGAAAAAGCCTTTCTCTTCTTCCACCAACAAGTTGGTGATTTCAGTAATTGGCTTGCTCCAGCCGGCGACCACCACCTTGTCGAGTTTTGGAGGTGTTTGCGCCCAGCAAACGGAGAGGCCACCTATGGCCATGACAGCACCGATGGCGAGTGCCAAACTGCGACGCATCCAAGTGTTAGTGGAGAGGAAAGTCATCACGAGGTCCTTTATGAAAATGAGGGAGCGTGGTCTGTTGCCATTTGTGCACCAGCCACTCCGTGGTTTTGTAAAACACCAGTCCCAGCACCGTGATCACGGTGAGTACGGCGAACATCAGTGGTGTGTCCATTGAGCCTTGTGCACCAATGATCAAGGCGCCCAAACCACGGCTGGCACCAATGAATTCACCTACCACCGCGCCCACCCATGCCAGCACCACCGCCACGCGCAAGCCCGCCATGATGTGTGGCAAGCCTGCAGGAATTTTTAAACGCCACAAGGTTTGCCATGTGCTGGCGCGCAGCATGCGAAACAACTCCAAATGGTTGGGGGAGGCTTGCTGCATGGAGGTGGCGGTGTTTTCTAACAATGGGAAAAAGCAAATCAATGCGGTCATCACCACGGTAGGCGAGGTGCCAAACCCAAACCACACAATGAACAGCGGGGCGAGTGCCAATTTGGGAATCACCTGGCTGATCACCACATACGGCATCAGGACACCACGCAAGCGTGCGGACTCGCCGATCACCACGCCCCCCGCAAACCCCATAGATGCGCCAAGCAACAAGCCCAGCACCACCTCGGTCAATGTGTGTGCGATGTGCGGCCACAAAAAACCAGTGTGCAAGCCTTGCCACAACGCTTGCGCGATCACCGAGGGAGCCGGCAGCACCAAGGGAGAGGTATGTGCCATGCGCACTGTGGTTTCCCAGGCCACCAAAGCAGCGAGTCCTAAACACAGAGACAGGCGTGCATCACGGGTCATCACGGCGTGGCATCCATGGCATGGCGCAGCTGTTCGCACAGTGCGTTGAAACTCGGGGTGTAACGCATCGCGCTTTGACGCGGACGCGGCAGCGTGACGGGCAGCGTGGTGTGAAGGCCACCGGCATGAACGAGACTGACCTGGTCGGCCAGAAAAATAGCTTCGGCGATGTCGTGCGTGACAAACAAAACGGCGGTGCCTTCGGTTTGACACAAGGACAAAAAGTCGCGCTGTAATTCGTCGCGTGTGATGGCATCCAACGCTGCAAAGGGTTCGTCCATGAACAACACGGCGGGACGCGTGACCAACGCACGGGCGATGGCTACGCGACTTTGTTGCCCGCCGGACAGTTGTTGCGGTTTCTCATGGGCCCATGCAGACATGCCCATTTTTTCCAGCAGCTGTGCGCCGTACGCGCGTTGGGATGCGGTGACGGTGCCGTGCAAGCTCAAGGGAAGCAACACGTTGTCCATCACACTGAGCCAATCCAGCAACGTGGGAGACTGAAAAACAAACCCCATGTCTGCAACAGGTGTGAACACGGGGGCGCCCTTAAAAAGCACACGTCCTTGCTGAGGCTGGAGCAAGCCAGCCGCCAGTTTGAGGATGGTGGTTTTTCCACAGCCGCTGCGTCCAATCAAACAATGCGTCTCCCCGGGCGCAAGACACAAACTGACGTTGTGCAACACCGCCCCCCGATCGGGGTAGGCGAAGTGCACGGTGTCGAGTTGCAAGAAGTGCATCGTGTCAAGCCTCGTAGGACGTGAAGTGTTCGGCGGCGCGTTCGGTGGAGGCATCGATGTCCACCATCCGCACCAAGTCGAGCAAGCTAAAGCGACCGTCATGGTGCCAGCCGGCTTCGGGGGAAGTCATCGCTCCCACCGCACAAATGCGTGTCACACCTGCTTGTCCCAAGCGTTCGCTCAGCGGTATGAGCTCCTCAGGGGCCGCCGCTACGCCGACGGTTTGCAAGTAGTCGCGTTGTGCGGGCAGCATGGCCATGACATCGTCCAAGGTGTCGACAGCCACCACCGTGACGCAACGGTTGAGTGGCCCAGGGGCCAGAGGGATGCACTGGTCGCTGAACACCACGGTGTGCCGGGCGGTGTCACCCCCGAGTACCGTGCGCGTGGCGTCTTGGAGTGAGGCCATCACCTGTGCCTCACGCCACGTGTTGATCTGTGATGCTTCCTCAAGCGAGAGGTCACGGCGTGGCAGTTTGTGTTGCAAGACCGCGAGCTCGTTGGCCAGGTGGTGTGCAAACTCTTGCGGGCTCACGAGGCCCCCTCGTTGTACATACAACATGTGGGGTGAGTAACAACCTTGCTGGTCATACCGCGCCACAGCAAGTGCAGCGTCTCGCGCTACGTGCTGGCCTTTGCGTACCGTCAGTGCAGCGGCAGAAACAAGGCCAAAACTTAACTTATGTCCATGGGGTAAATATCGGGTGGTCACCGGCACATGGGCTTGCATGGCCCGCAGCGCATCGTTGCCCCCATAGGCGAGCACCACATCGGCCAACGTGAATGCTGCGCGTTCGGCTGTGGCACCGTTAGGCCACCAGACCACGGCCAAGCAGTCACGCCAACGTGGTTCGACTTCGACCAACAGCTGCGCAAACAAGGTGGCAAACACCGGTTCTGCACGCGAAAATTTGCCAATCGACCCCGCCTTGACCAACAGCCCCGAGACCAAACTCCACATGGGCAAGGCCGGCACATTGCCAGCCCAGACATGCACCAACAGATCTGGGCCAAATGCCTTGGTCCAGCCCCCATGTGGGCGGGGTTGAAATTCATCTAACACTTTGGGATTGGCAAAGTCTTCGGTGACAAAGCGCTGTAATTGCAAGCCTCGGAAGGTGTGCAAGTAGGCCGTCAAATTCAATCGCACCATCTCGGGGTCGAACCCAGTGGCTTGCGGCAGCAAACGTTCGAGCTGTTGGCGGTAGGGGTCTTGGCGGTCGAGCAAGCGGGTCGTTGCCTTGTCCAGAATGCGCACGATGTCGGAGACCGACATGGTTTTCAAGTGCGTCTGACTGGCGTGTCGCACGCGCGCGGCGAGCGCGGTCATTTGTGCGTCGTTCAGCTCTGGTACATCCACCCACAAGGGGGCTTGAGCTGAGCCGACTTGCAAGCGCTGGTAGGTCAGATCGGCTGGCTGTAGCCCGGGCAGATAGCCGGCTTGAAAGACGGGCGCGTTCATGGGCGTGCCGCTTTCAAAAAGTCATCCACGGCCATGGAGCAGCCTTTGGCTTGTGTGCCTTCGGCACGACCTAAGAGGACAAAGCCATCGTGTGTGGCGATCCCCACGTCTTCCGTCAAGATGGTGACCACCGAATTGAAGTTGGCCAAATCGGTGTGGGCCAAGATGCCGCGTTCGCCGAAGGGAACGTCCTGTCCAGTTAACGGATCTACCAAGCGCGAACGGATCCAATGCGGACCACGTTTGACCGATGGCACCGTGCGGTTACCCGCATCGTAAAACTGAGTGCTGAGTTCGGTCATGCCGTACATGTTGAAACATTGGTCGCGGCTGATACCCAAGGTGGCGCTGAGTTGGTCGTAAAACGTATCCATGGGCACTTCGCGCGACTGGCCTTTGAAGCCGCCTGTGTCGAGCAGTCGGCTTCCCGAGGGCAATTGAAATACGTGTCCACGGGCATGCAAGGCGTCCATCAAGTGCACAAAGCTGTAGCTGGCACCGAGCAGCATCCAAGGTTCGCCTGCGTCTTGGGTTTGTTGCAGAGCATCGCACAGGGTGTCGGTGCACAAGCCCGACTCGTCGATGTAATAAGCACTTGCAGGTGTGCCAAAGTGTTCGATGGCCAGTGCTAAGTAGTGGGCCAGGGAGGAGTTGGGCATCAACGCCTCAGTGGGGAACAAAATGCCCATGCGCAAGCGCGTGTCTCCCTGCATGACATGCTGGGCAAAGTTGCGGCGCATGGATGCGTCATACACCGCCATCGTGGGGTGAAAGTGGCGGCCTTTCACATCGCCGCGCGTGGTGCCACTGGTCATGAAGGTGCGTGCGCAGTTTTCGGGGGGCACACAACTCAGCGTCAAGTCTTTGAACGCATTGATCGGGACTGCAGGTATGTCTTGCCAACGTTTTACCAGCCGGGGTGTTTTGCCACGTCCTTGGCAAAAGCGTTGGAAGGGCAGGTTGTTGCCAAACTGATGCGCAAAGACTTTCAGCGCGAGTGTGTTGAAGTCGTCATCGGTGACCGCCGTACGCGCGATAAACGCCAACAATTCGGAAACCAGGGCTTCCGTGTCAGCTGGCAGCGCGTTATGTGTCAAATTTGCCATTGCTTGTCTCAAGTAAATGGCAGTTCGGCGAGGTCGAAACAACCTGGGTCGGGTGGTTGTTCTGTATGGACCAGCTTCCCTGCGCGAGGATTACCTCAAGTCTTTGCAGACTTTGAGACCCGCTGCATGCGGGGCTCAACAGGTTCAAAGGGACTTTCTCAGTCGAAGTCGGTGACGGCTTCAACACCCCTAGCGAATGCGCCGCAGAATTGCGGCACAGGTGAATTTTATGCGATGCCCAACAACCGGTGCAATTCGGTCGAGGTGGTGGTGTACTGCAACAGGGTTTTGCGAGTGGGGTGCACGATGGTTGCCGCACCAAAGGCGGCCAGTGTGGCTTCGTGGAAGCCACACAGGATGAGTTTCTTTTTCCCCGGGTAGGTGTTGATGTCGCCCACCGCAAAGATGCCGGGCACATCGGTGGCAAAGGTTTCGGTGTTGACCACCAGTTGCTTGCGCTCCATGGCCAAACCCCAATTGGCAATGGGCCCTAACTTGGGCGACAGGCCCAAGAACGCCAACACATGTTGTGCAGGGCGGTCGATGGTCTGCCCATCAGGCGTCGCCACTTGCACCCTGTGCAGCTGCTGGTCGGTGCTGAGCAACGCCGTGGGTTGGCCAATTTGCAATTGCAGTGTGCCGCTGGCCACCGCATCGCGCATGGCTTGCAACAACGCGGGTTCAGCGGTGAACACATCGCGGCGGTGCATCAGGGTGACGCTGCGTGGGGCATTGGCTTCGCGCGTCAGCTTCAACGCGGCAGCCATGGCCGATTCTTCACCGCCCAACACCACCACGTCTTGGTCTGCAAACCGGGCAGCATCGCCCATGCGGTAATGCACGTGTGTGCCTTCTAGATCAGCTGCACCTTCCACTGCCAACTTGCGCGCTTGGAACGCACCTACACCGGCGGCGATGAACAGGGTTTTGCAAATGAAATGTTGTTGGGCTGAGGTGCGCACCGAGAGCCGGCCATCGTCCCTGCGAACAACTTCAGTCACTTCTTGGTTGAGGTGAACAGTCGGTGCAAACGGTTTGATTTGGGTTTCCAGCTGCGATACCAATTCACGCCCGGTGCACAGCGGAATGCCAGGGATGTCGTAAATTGGTTTGTCGGCATACAGCTCGACGCACTGGCCGCCCACGTGGGGCAGTGCATCAATCAGGTGGCAACGAATGTCTTGCAGACCGAGCTGAAACACCTGAAACAGGCCTACTGGGCCTGCGCCCACAATGACGGCGTCACTATGAAGGGTGTTTGCCGTCATGGGCTGTGTGGGCAGGGGGCGCTTAGCGCTGCAGCTGGGCGAGCTTGCCCGTTTTGTCTTTCCAAGCGTCCGCATCGGGCAGAGGTGCCTTGCGCTTGGTGATGCTGGGCCAGCCGATGGTGGACAGCTCAGCGTTCAACTTGGTCATGTGCTCTTGGCCTTCGGGCACGTCTTCTTCGGCGTAGATGGCGCTCACAGGGCACTCGGGGATACACACCGCGCAGTCGATGCACTCGTCTGGGTCGATGGTGAGGAAGTTGGGGCCTTCGCGGAAGCAATCGACGGGACAAACGTCCACACAGTCGGTGTACTTACATTGGATACAGGCTTCGGTGACTACGTGCGTCATGACAATTCAATCAATTTCTAAAAAAGTGGGCGCAACAACGGGGGCTGCTGCGCCAAACCGTTGATTTTAAACGGGATTCAAGTGCTGCCATTGAGGCAGATCAGTTCACCAACACTGCGCCCGAGGTTTTGTGCGTGGCCGTGTCCACCAACACCAGCGCACCCAAGATGCGCGATTGGGTGAAGGGCAGGGTGACCAAGGGCTCTTGCAGCGCCAGTGTGACGTGGCCAATGGCGTTGGGGGCGAGCTCGGTGGCTTCCTCTTCGGCCAAGGTGTTCACGTTCAGGCGGTGCACCACACGTTGTACTTTGGCCTTGACCCAACGGTGGCCATGCAGCGCCCAGTACACACGGCCGGCCACCAAAGGCTCGTCGTCCATCCAGGCGATGGTGGTGTTGAGCTGGCGTTGGCCCTCGGGCGAACCCAGTTCAGCCAGCAACCAATCGCCACGTGACACGTCTACTTCACGGTCCAACACGATGCCGGCACTGTGGCCTGCGGCTTTGTTTTGTGGCTCACGGGTTGCAGACAGCACTTGCGACACCACCGCGGTTTGACCGCTGGGAAAAACTTTGACGGTTTGACCAGGCTCGATGGTGCCCGTGGCCACACGGCCCCAGAACACACGGCGGCCTTGGGTGGTTACGCCCGAGTCGTGGAATTTTTCGACCCATTGCACGGGGAAGCTGAAGGCCACGTCGGTTTCGGCAGGCGTATTAGGCAACGCTTCCAAGATGCTCAACAAGCTGGGGCCGGTGTAGCCGCACCAGTCTGGCTGCGCTTCTACGACGTTCCAGCCTTTCAAGGCGGACACAGGCACCAGGGCCGTGATGCGGATGCCTGCTTCGCTCGCGAACTTGCGCAAGGCGGCTTCGATGTTTTTGTAGGCCAAGGCCGCGTCGTCCACCGCGTCGAGTTTGTTGATGGCAAACACGATCGAGGGCACGCGCAACAGGTTGACCAGCAGCGAGTGGCGGCGGGTTTGGGGCAACAGCTCGAGCGCTGGGTTTTTCCAGTCGAGCTTGATGGCGTCCACCAACACCACTGCGGCGTCGGCGCTGGAAGCGGCGGTCACCATGTTGCGTGTGTATTGCTCGTGGCCTGGCGCGTCACCAATGATGAACTTGCGCGCTTCGGTGTTGAAGTAGCGGTAAGCCACGTCGATGGTGATGCCTTGCTCGCGCTCGGCAGAGAGACCGTCGGTCAACAAAGCCAGGTCGGTTTCGCCCGAGCGTTGCACGCCGGCCAAGTGGTCTTGCAACACGGCTTTGGTGTCGACCAACAGGCGGCCAATCAAGGTGCTCTTGCCGTCGTCGACAGAGCCGCAGGTGATGAATTTCAGAGCGTTCATTAGAAATATCCGTCTTTTTTGCGCTTCTCCATCGAAGCTTCAGAGGTTTTGTCGTCCATGCGAGTGGCACCGCGTTCGCTCACGTCGGCGGCCAAGGTCTCGATGACGATTTGTTCGGGCGTGGCTGCATCGCTCTCCACAGGGCACGTGCAGGTGATGTCGCCCACGGTGCGGAAACGCACGTCGCGGATTTCGACCTTCTCGCCGTCTTTGGGTGGGGTCAGTTCGGTGACGGGCACCAACAAGCCGCGGCGGTCGACCACTTCGCGTTTGTGCGTGTAGTAGATCGAGGGCAGCGCGATGTTTTCGCGCGCGATGTATTGCCACACATCCAACTCGGTCCAGTTGGAAATCGGGAACACGCGGAAGTGTTCGCCGGGTTGCAGCTTGTGGTTGAACAACGTCCACAACTCAGGGCGTTGTGCCTTGGGCTGCCATTGACCAAAGCTGTCGCGGTGGCTGAAGATGCGTTCTTTGGCGCGGGCTTTTTCTTCGTCGCGTCGGGCGCCACCGATGAGGGCGTCAAAGCGGAATTCTTCGATGGCTTCGAGCAGCGTGACCGATTGGTGCACGTTGCGGCTTTCGCCAGGGTGGGCCAAGCGCACTGTGCCACGCTTCATCGAGTCTTCCACATTGCGCACGATCAGTTCGG
This sequence comes from Comamonadaceae bacterium, assembly GCA_041311135.1. Taxonomy (GTDB): domain Bacteria; phylum Pseudomonadota; class Gammaproteobacteria; order Burkholderiales; family Burkholderiaceae_C; genus Limnohabitans. Next base: position 19,860 of record JBFYKC010000022.1, read on the forward strand.
CGCCTAGCTCTTTGGCGCGTGCATCGCGGAAGTCGGTGACTTCTTTGAAGTTGTGGCCGGTGTCGATCATCAACAAGGGGTAAGGAATGCGGCCGGCGCCAAAGGCTTTCTCGGCGCACTTGAGCATGACCAGTGAATCCTTGCCGCCCGAGAACAACAGGGTGGGGCGCTCGAAAGCGGCAGCGACTTCGCGCAAGATGAAGATGGTTTCTTCTTCCAGCGCATCCAGGTGGGTGTTGCTCAGGTGATGCAACTCGTTTTGGGTACTAGCGTTCATACGTTTCTCGGTATCTAATTTTTATTTCTTCACGTGCAAACCGCACTCTTTGGCGGCTTCGTCCTCCCACCACCAGCGGCCGGCGCGAAACTCTTCGCCCAAGCTGATGGCGCGCGTGCAAGGGGCGCAGCCCACGCTGGGGAAGAACTGGTCGTGCAAGGGGTTGTAGTCCACGTGGTGCGTGGCGATGTAGTGCCACACATCACCCCAGGTCCATTTGGCCAAGGGGTTGAACTTGCTCAGGTTTTTGCTGGCGACTTCGCTATCGTCTTGCAAAGGCACTTCGGCGCGTGCAGCCGATTGCTCTTGGCGCAAACCAGTGATCCATGCGCGTTGACCTTGGAGGGCGCGTGCCAGAGGTTCCATCTTGCGGATGCCGCAGCATGCTTTGCGCAAGTCAATGCTTTTGTACATCGCGTCTTGGCCCTGGGTGCGCACAAACTCAATGACCGATTCATGCGCCGGGCGGTACACATGGATGGGCGTGCGTGAAGTGGCCTCGGTGCGCTCGAGCAAGGCCAAGGTCTCGGTGTGCAGTGCGCCGGTCTCCAGCACGAACACGGGAATGTCGAGTTGCAAGCTGTTGATGAGGTGGGTGATCACCACGTCTTCTGCACCCAGGCTGGAGGCTTGGGTGACGGGTGAAAACTCAGCGGCTGCGCGTTGCAGCAGGGCTTGGGTTTCAGCCAGTTTGGCGGCGAAGTCATCGCTGGCGCGTGCGTTCAGCGTGGTGGCTTTGCTGTTGCCGTTGGCAGAGAGGAACGAACTCGTGCTCATGCGCTGCACCTATCAAGCCACGCGGGCGAACTTGGGTTCAGCGGTGACGGCATCGCCTTGGTAGAAGGCTTTGTAGTGCGTCAACAGTTTTTCGCCGTGGGCGGCGTCTTGGTCATCGCGCAGCACGGCACTGGAAAAACCGCTGCGTTGCATTTGCAACAGCTGGTCGATCAACACATCGCCGTGGGCGCGGATGTCACCGGTGAATCCACGACGGCGCAGCACAAAAGCTTGGCTGAACGCGCGGCCATCGGTGAATTTAGGAAAGTTCAAGTCGATGCGTTCCAAGCCTTCGAGGTCGAGGGTTTGCACGTCCACGTCGTTGGCCAAGGCGCGCGCATTCACGCCGTCGGCTGTGTGTTGGGTAATGATTTGCAGGCTCATGTTGTCTCTCGTCTCAGGTTCAGGCAGCGCGTGCGGTGGTGTTGCGTGCCGAGTTGGCTGCAGCTTTGAACACATCAAAGCCCACGCGGTTCAAGGTGCGTGCAAAGGTTTCGTGGGTTTCGCGCTTGTCGCGGTACACGTCCAGCACGGCTTCAATCACGTCCACCACTTCGGCAGCGGCGAACGACGGGCCGACCACTTTGCCGGCTTTGGCGGGGCCGCTGAGGTAAGAACCATCTGAGCCACCGAGGGTGACTTGGTACCACTCTTGGCCGTCTTTATCCACCCCCAAGATGCCGATGTGGCCGCTGTGGTGGTGACCGCAGGAGTTGATGCAACCGCTGATGTGCAGGTCGATCTCGCCCAAGTCAAACAACTCGTCGAGGTCTTGGTAGCGCTCGGTGATGGCCGCTGCGATGGGCAACGAACGGGCGTTGGCCAAGGCGCAGTAGTCGCCGCCGGGGCAGGCAATCATGTCGGTCAGCAAGTGCACGTTGGCACGGGCAAACCCAGCGGCTTTGGCGGCTTGGTACAGGTCAGCCAGTTGGTCAATGCGCACCCAAGGCAGGACCAAGTTTTGGTCGTGGTTGACACGCACTTCGCCTGAGCTGAACTTGTCTGCCAAGTCAGCCGCCGTGGCGAGTTGGTCGGCCGTGGCGTCGCCTGGGGCTTGGCCCAAACGCTTGAACGACAGGGTGACCACGCGCAGCCCCGGGTTTTGATGGCTGGTCACGTTTTGTTGCAACCAACGGGTGAACTCTTTGTCGGCCTTGGCTTGTGCCAGCAAGGCTTGTTCGGCTTTTTCTTGCGCGTCGTCTGGCACCACGTCGACGGGCGGCGAAACAAAGCAGGCGCTCACGCGGTCGAGTTCGACTTGCGGAATGGTGTGGTGGGCACCGCTTTCCAAGATGCGCTCGTACTCGGCTTCAACTTCGTCGAAGTAACGTTGGCCTTCGGCCTTCACCAAAATCTTGATACGCGCTTTGTAGATGTTGTCGCGACGGCCCCAGCCGTTGTACACGCGCACCACGGCTTCGAGGTAGTTGATGATTTGGTTCCAGGGCAAGAACTCGCGAATCACCGAGCCCGTGATGGGCGTGCGGCCCATGCCACCGCCGACGTAAATTTTGAAGCCTACATTGCCTTCGTCATCACGCAGCAAGCGCAGGCCAATGTCGTGCCACTCAATCGCCGCGCGGTCTTCGGCAGCACCCGTGATGGCAATCTTGAATTTACGGGGCAGGTAAGCGAACTCGGGGTGCAGGGTGCTCCACTGGCGCAGCACTTCGGCGTAGGGGCGTGGGTCGACTTCTTCGTCTACCGCAATGCCGGCACGTTCATCGCTGGTGATGTTGCGAATGCAGTTGCCGCTGGTTTGAATGCCGTGCAGGTTGACGCTGGCCAACAGGTCCATCACATCAGCGCTTTTGTCCAAAGGAATCCAGTTGAACTGGACGTTTTGGCGGGTGGTGAAGTGGCCGTAGTTGGTGGTGAGCTTGGGTGCTTCAATGCCTCCAATTTTGTCTTGCGTGGTTTGGGCCTGAGCCAGTAATTCAGCCGAGGGTGTGTCGTAGTCACGCGCAATTTTTGATAACACGCGCAGCTGCGCGCTGTTGAGTTCACCGTAAGGCACGGCCACGCGCAGCATGGGCGCGTAGCGTTGCACGTACCAACCATTTTGCAAACGCAAGGGGCGGAAATCGTCGTCTGCCAATTTGCCAGCCAGGTTGCGGGTGAGCTGGTCGCGGTACTGCGCCGCGCGTGCTTTGACAAACTCTTGATCGAAGGCGGTGTATTGATACATCTAAGAACTCAAACGGAAAAATTAAGCGAAAACCAATTTGCTGCCAGCCCACGCTAGCAACACAGAAAGAATGGAACGAATGACGCGCTCGGGTGTTTTGTGCATCAGGCGAGAACCCACCCAAATGCCAGGCAAGGAGCCAGCCAGCAGTAAGCCCAACAAGGGCCAATCGACCGACCCCAACGAAGCGTGGCCCAAGCCCGCAGTCAGCGTCAAGGGCACGGCGTAGGCGATGTCCGCCGCCACGATACGCGACAGCGGCAACTGCGGGTACAGGATCATAAGCACCGTCACACCAATGGCACCAGCGCCCACAGAGGTCAGGGTCACCAGGGTACCAATGACTGCGCCAAACAAAATGGGCAAGGCCCAGTGGCGGGGTTGGGTGGCTTGGCTAAAGTTTTCTTCGGCCAGCACCACCGGCGTTTGCTTGCCACGAATCACTTTGAACAGCATGGCGCAGGCGGTCAGCAGCAAGGCCAGACCCAGGGTGAAGGTCATCACGCGTTGCACCTCGGGCGACGAAGGGCCCACGGTGTGCAGCACCCAGAGCGTCAGGCCCGAGGCGGGCAGGCTACCGGCGCACAGCGACACCACCACGCGCCAAGGCACCAAGCGCTGACGCGCAAAGCTGAAGGTGCCGCCGGCTTTGGTGAAGGCAGCGAACAGCAAATCGGTGCCCACGGCCAAATAAGGCTTGATGCCGAAGAAAAAAATCAAAATTGGCGTCATCAATGAGCCGCCGCCGACCCCCGTTAAGCCGACGATCAGCCCAACAAAAAAACCTGCGAATACGAAACCAAAATCTTGCATGGCGTGGACTGTAGGTGTTCTTTATGCCAAAACAAACGATTTCTTAGTTGTACATATATGCCAGATTGGAATAAGGGTTTTTCAGAGGCGTGGGGCGTAAGCAAAACGCAGGGGGAGGTTGGCTAAAGTGCCGTGGATAATGTATGGTTCTGTGCCAACGGTTAACCGCCGTGAATCACAAGAAAACCGTATTTCTTTCACCTATCCAAACAAAGAATGAGACCGAGCAATGGCTGCTGAAAAATCCCAAATCGTTTACACCCTGACTGATGAAGCCCCCTTGTTGGCAACGGCATCGTTCCTGCCCATCATCCGCACGTTTGCTGCGCCGGCAGGCATTGATGTGGTGTCAAGCGACATCTCTGTGGCGACCCGTATCTTGGGTGAATTTGCGGACCTGCTGCCAGAAGCGCAACGCGTGCCCCACAACCTGTCTGAGTTGGGCAAGCTGACCTTGAAGCCAGAAGCCAACATCATCAAGTTGCCCAACATCAGCGCCTCCGTGGGGCAGTTGACCGCCGCCATCAAAGAATTGCAAGCCAAAGGCTATGCACTGCCTGACTATCCAGAAAACCCAAGCACCGACGAAGAAAAGGCCATCAAGGCACGTTATTCCAAGTGCACTGGCTCGGCGGTGAACCCTGTTCTGCGTGAAGGCAACTCTGACCGCCGCGCGCCCCGCGCTGTGAAAGAGTTTGCTCGCAAGAACCCACACAGCATGGCCGAGTGGAGTCAAGCTTCACGTTCACACGTGTCACACATGCACGCGGGTGACTTCTACCACGGTGAAAAATCCCTCACGCTGGACAAGGCCCGTGATGTGAAGATGGAGCTCATCACCAAGTCTGGCAAAACCGTTGTGTTGAAACCCAAGGTGTCTTTGCTTGACCGTGAAGTCATCGACAGCATGTTCATGAGCAAAAAGGCCTTGGTCGAGTTCTATGAAAAAGAAATCGAAGATGCACACAAGACCGGCGTGATGTTCTCGTTGCACGTGAAGGCTACGATGATGAAGGTGTCTCACCCCATCGTGTTCGGCCACTGCGTGAAGATCTTCTACAAAGAAGCGTTTGAAAAACACAAGGCCGTGTTGTGCGACCAACTCGGTGTGAACGTCAACAACGGCATGGCCGACCTGTATAGCAAGATCACCGCGTTGCCACAAAGCCAACAAGACGAAATCAAGCGTGACCTGCACGCTTGCCACGAGCATCGCCCCGAGTTGGCCATGGTGGACTCGGCCAAAGGCATCACCAACTTCCACTCACCCAATGATGTGATCGTCGATGCATCGATGCCTGCCATGATTCGTAACGGCGGCAAGATGTGGGGGGCCGATGGCCGCTTGAAAGACGTCAAGGCTGTGATGCCCGAGTCGACCTTCGCGCGCATCTACCAAGAGATGATCAACTTTTGCAAGTGGCATGGCGCATTCGATCCCAAGACCATGGGCACTGTGCCCAACGTGGGCTTGATGGCACAACAAGCCGAAGAATACGGCTCACACGACAAAACGTTTGAAATCCAAGAAGACGGTGTCGCCAATATCACTGACCTCGAAACAGGTGAAGTGTTGCTCAGCCAAAACGTCGAAGCGGGCGACATCTGGCGTATGTGCCAAGTCAAAGATGCGGCCATTCGTGATTGGGTGAAGTTGGCCGTCAACCGTGCACGCAACTCAGGCATGCCCGTGGTGTTCTGG
>JBFYKC010000174.1:0-6182 GCA_041311135.1 Comamonadaceae bacterium
TTGCAAACGCTTGAGCTGCACCTCGGCTTCCACCTTGTGACGGGTATGGAAGTCGTTCAAGCGCTTGAGCTGGCTTTGCTTTTCCTCTTCGGTCGAGCGGGCCAGTTCGAGCTTGTCCATCACTTGCTCACCGTGCGGATTGCGGAAGGTGTTGACGCCAATGATGGGCAGCTCGCCGGTGTGCTTGAGCATTTCGTAGGTCATCGATTCGTCTTGAATCTTGCCGCGTTGGTAGCCGGTTTCCATGGCGCCCAACACACCGCCGCGCTCGGCGATTTTTTCGAACTCGGCCAACACGGCCTCTTCCACCAACTCGGTGAGTTCTTCGATGATGAACGCGCCTTGGTTGGGGTTCTCGTTTTTGGCCAAGCCCCATTCGCGGTTGATGATGAGCTGAATCGCCATGGCGCGACGCACCGAGTCTTCGGTGGGCGTGGTGATGGCTTCGTCAAACGCGTTGGTGTGCAAGCTGTTGCAGTTGTCGTAAATCGCGATCAATGCTTGCAGCGTGGTGCGGATGTCGTTGAACTGAATCTCTTGCGCGTGCAACGAACGGCCTGAGGTTTGGATGTGGTACTTGAGCTTTTGCGAGCGTTCGTTGGCGCCATATTTCTCTTTCATGGCCACGGCCCAAATGCGGCGTGCCACGCGGCCCATCACGGTGTACTCGGGGTCCATACCGTTGCTGAAGAAGAAGCTCAGGTTGGGCGCGAAGTCGTCAATGTGCATGCCGCGCGCCAAGTACGCTTCCACAAACGTGAAGCCGTTGGAGAGCGTGAAGGCCAATTGCGAAATCGGGTTCGCACCCGCTTCGGCAATGTGATAACCGCTGATCGACACGCTGTAGAAGTTGCGCACTTGGTTGTGCACGAAGTACTGGGCAATGTCGCCCATCACTTTCAAACTGAATTCGGTTGAAAAGAGGCAAGTGTTTTGGCCTTGGTCTTCTTTCAAGATGTCGGCTTGCACTGTGCCGCGCACGTTTTGCAGCACCCATTCTTTGATCTTGGCGGTTTCGGTCTCGGTCGGGTCGCGGCCGTTGTCCTTTTTGAACTTGTCGATGTTTTGGTCAATGGCGGTGTTCATGAACATGGCCAAGATTGACGGTGCAGGACCGTTGATGGTCATCGACACGCTGGTGGTGGGGTTGCACAAGTCAAAGCCGTCGTACAACACCTTCATGTCGTCGAGGGTGGCCACGTTCACACCCGAGTTGCCCACTTTGCCGTAGATGTCTGGACGAGGGTCGGGGTCGTTGCCGTACAGCGTGACCGAGTCAAACGCCGTGGACAGGCGCTTGGCGTCCATGCCTTCGCTCACCAGTTTGAAGCGGCGGTTGGTGCGGAACGGGTCGCCTTCACCGGCGAACATGCGTGTGGGGTCTTCACCCTCGCGTTTGAACGCAAAGGTGCCAGCGGTGTAGGGGTAGCTGCCGGGCACGTTGTCGAGCATCAGCCACTTCAAGATTTCGCCGTGGTCTTCGTATTGGGGCAAAGCCACTTTGCGGATGGTCGTGCCGCTGAGCGACTTGGTGGTCAGCGCGGTGCGAATTTCTTTGTCGCGAATCTTCACCACGTACTCGTCACCCGCGTACGCGGCTTGCATGTCGGGCCATTGAGCCAGCAGTTTGCGCTCGGCAGCGCCCAAGTGTTCTTCGCGTTGCACCGCCAAATCGATGGCGGCTTCTGATGCTTTGGCGCGGCCGGGCTTGCCCTCTTCCAGCATGCGAGCGGCTTCGCGCAGTTGTTGAATTTCGCGGGCCAGTTTGGCTTGTGTACGGGCGCGTTTTTTGTAGCCACGCACGGTGTCAGAAATCTCGGCCAAGTAGCGGGTGCGTGCAGAGGGCACCACTGGCGTTTGGTTGCTGCTGTGGCGCACGTTCACCAAAGGCAAGCGACCCTCCTTGAAGGTCAGGCCCAATTCGGTCAAGCGACCTTTCAGGGCTTGGTACAGCGCGGTCACGCCGTCGTCGTTGAAGCGTGCGGCCATGGTGCCGAACACAGGCATTTGCTCGGTCGGTGTGTGCCAAGCCTCTTTGTTGCGTTGCACTTGTTTGGCCACATCGCGCAGCGCGTCGCTGGCGCCTTTGCGGTCGAACTTGTTGATGGCGATGAACTCGGCAAAGTCGAGCATGTCGATTTTTTCCAATTGGCTGGCAGCGCCGAACTCGGGCGTCATCACATACATGGGCACATCGACGTGCGGCACGATGGCGGCGTCGCCTTGGCCAATGCCAGAGGTTTCCACAATGATCAAGTCGAACCCTGCGCACTTGGTGGCGGCCAGCACATCGGGCAAGGCGGCGCTGATTTCGCTACCGAAATCGCGTGTGGCCAGCGAGCGCATGAACACGCGTGAGCCGCTGCTCCAGGGGCCAATGGCGTTCATGCGAATGCGGTCACCCAGCAAGGCGCCACCGCTCTTGCGGCGGGAGGGGTCGATCGAGATCACGGCAATACGCAGGGCATCGCCTTGGTCCAAGCGGATGCGACGCACCAGCTCATCGGTCAGCGACGACTTGCCGGCGCCGCCGGTGCCGGTGATGCCGAGCACGGGCACCTTGTGCTTGAGTGACTCTTTGCGCACGGCCTCGACCATCTTGGTGTCGGCCTTTTCGTTCTCGAGTGCGGTGATGAGTTGCGACAGTTTGCGCCACGCCATCTCGTCATGGCCTTGAATGTCTTTGAGCACCTTGGGGGCATAGCCCGACAGGTCTTTGTCGCAGCGCATGATCATCTCGCCAATCATGCCTTGCAGGCCCATTTTTTGACCGTCTTCGGGGCTGTAAATGCGGGTCACGCCGTAGGCTTGGAGCTCGCGAATTTCGGGGGGCACGATCACGCCGCCGCCGCCGCCAAACACTTGGATGTGTTCGCCACCGCGTTGGCGCAACAAATCGACCATGTACTTGAAGTACTCCACGTGGCCGCCTTGGTAAGAACTGATGGCAATGCCTTGCACGTCTTCTTGCAACGCGGCGGTGACCACCTCGTCCACCGAGCGGTTGTGGCCCAAGTGAATCACCTCGGCGCCCATGCCTTGCAAGATGCGACGCATGATGTTGATGGCGGCATCGTGCCCGTCAAACAAAGAAGCAGCGGTGACAAAACGCACCTTCTGTGTGGGCTTGTAGTTGGCGAGGGCTTGGAATTCGGCGGATAAATCAGACATCAGAGGCTCCGAAAAAACGGGAGATGAATTGAGGGAATGGAGTTTACGTTTACGTAAACGTCAATCATAGCGCGCTGGCAGGTTTTTGGGAGAGTATTTGCCCTAATAAAAAAAGCCGCAGGGCCAAATGGCGCTGCGGCTTAGAGGGGGCTGACAGGCTTATTTGTAAAGCGTCTCAGGCAGCCACATGCCAATCGCTGGGAACATGTACAGCAAGAAGATGGCAAACACCTGGATGGCCATGAATGGCAACATGCCTGCGAAGATTTGGTTCAGCGTCACATGCGGTGGGCTCACACCCTTCAAGTAGAACGCGGCCATTGCCACGGGGGGGCTCAAGAAGGCTGTTTGCAGGTTCAGTGCCACCAACAAGCCGAAGAACAGCGGGTCGATATTGAAGTGGGGCAACAGCGGGATGAAGATGGGCATGAAGATCACGATGATCTCCGTCCACTCCAGCGGCCAGCCCAGCAAGAAAATCACCACTTGCGCCAAGATCATGAACTGCGTGGGCGTGAGGTCCATCGACAGCACCCAGGTGTTGATCAGCTCTTGCCCGCCCAGCAGCGCAAACGCCGCCGAAAAGATGCTTGAGCCCACAAACAACCAACACACCATGGCGCTAGTCTTGGCAGTGAGGTACACCGACTCGCGCATGACGGTCATGTTCAGTCGACGGTAGGCACCAGCCAGCAACAAGCCGCCCATTGAGCCCATGGCCGCAGCCTCGGTTGGTGTGGCCAAGCCGAAGACGATGGTACCCAGCACCGCCAAGATCATCAATGCGAGCGGGAAGAACGAACCCAGCAACATCTTGAAAATCTCAAGGCGTGCAAAGCTGAAGTACGCATAAAAAATGCCCATTGCCACGGCAACACTGGCCAAGCCAACCCAAAAAGCAGGAGGTGCTGGCAAACGTTCTTGAGCTTCTGCGGGGGCCGCTGCAGCGGAGGGTTCAGATGGGGCCGGGGGAGCGGATGTTTCGGTGGTCTCTTTGGCTGTAGCCGTCTCCGTGCCCGGAGGGGCTTGCAGACCGCCCTCCTCTGGTGGGGGTGCCAAGCTGCCTTCTTCCTCAGCTTCGGGGGCGTCGTCAAAACCACCGCCCATGGCCACCACACCTTGTACTTCTTCTACAGGTGCAGGGGCTGTCACAGCCATGAAGATGGCGCCCATGATCAAAGCGGCCGAAATAGCAGGCAACAACGCAATGCCCAATTGCTTGAGCAGTTCGTTCATTGACACATTGGCATTGCGTTGGCCTTTGATGGCGCCGATCAAGCCAGGCAAGACTTTGTCGCTGACCGTGCGAGACACTTCTTGCGCCACGGGAGGCAAAGCAATGTAGCGGTCTTCCGCAGACATGGGGGGAGCAAGGTGCGGCTTGAGTTTGGCCACAACAATCACATAGCCAACGTACAGCGTGGCCAACATGATGCCGGGGAAGAACGCTCCCGCATAGAGCTTGACGACCGACACACCAGCCGTTGCGCCGTAAACAATCAACATCACGGAGGGCGGAATCAAGATGCCCAAACATCCGCCTGCCGTAATGGCACCGGCAGACAGTTGCACGCTGTATCCAGCGCGCAACATGGCTGGCAACGCCAGCAAGCCCATCAAGGTCACCACAGCACCCACGATGCCGGTGGCCGTGGCGAAGATGGCGCAAGTGATGATGGTGGCCACCGCCAAGGAGCCAGGTACGCGGGCAGTAGCCAGGTGCATGCTCTTGAAGAGTTTTTCGATCAAGTTGGCGCGTTCAATCAGGTAACCCATGAAGACAAACAGCGGGATCGAAATCAACACATCGTTGGACATCACCGAGTAGGTGCGTTGCACCATCAAGTCCAGCGTTTGTGTCACGGCCAAGTCGGGGTTTTGGCTCCGGTAGGCCAGCCACGCGAAGATCATGCCCATGCCCATCAGGGTGAAGGCGGTGGGGAAACCCAGCATGATGGCTACCACCACCAAAGCCAACATCAACAGGCCTAAATGGCCGTTGGTCATGTCTGCCATAGGCGGCAGCAGCACAAAAGCCGCCAGCACCACCATGGCCATGATGCTCAGGCCAAACCATATTTCTTTTTTCATTTGTGTGTCCCCTTGTCGCCCACGACATAGGCATCGAGTTGGGCGATGTCTTCGTCTTTCACGTGAACCATTTCTTTGAGTTTTTCGACGTCCACTTCATCCACGTCATCGCCGCGGTCAGGCCATTCGCCGGTTTGAAGGCAGACCACGCAGCGCACAATTTCTACCAATCCTTGCAGCAACAACAGCACGCCTGCAATCGGGATGATGGTTTTGAAGGGGTACACGGGCGGTCCATTGGCGGTCACGTTGGAGTGCTCGTTGATGGCCCATGATTCGCCCGCAAAGTTGTAGCCGGCCCACGCCAACGCCACGATGCCGGGAATGAAAAAGAGGATGTAAAGGGCCAAATCCAGACCTGCTTGCAAGCGGGGTGTGAAAAAGCCATACAGCACGTCGCCTCGGACGTGTCCGTTTTTAGATAAGGTGTATGCGCCTGCCATCATGAACAAGGAGCCGTACATCATGCTCATGACGTCAAAAGCCCAGGGGTGCGGGTTGTCAAAGGCATAGCGTGACACCACTTCCCATGTGATCATGAGGGTGAGAACAAAGATCAGCCAGCTAAATGCTTGACCGACCTGTGTGCTGATTTTGTCGATGGTGAGTAATAGTTTTTGCATGGTGTACTGACTCAAAAAATCAGCCATCCGAAGGTGCCCGGATGGCTGATGGGTAAAGCAATAACTCGAGGGAGTTAAGTTTGCTTAGGCCTTCTTCGCACCGAAGAAGTGGTTGACCGCCATGCGACGGTTGACAATCGTGTCCTGCTCCCACTTCACAGCACGTTGCGCAAATGCCTTTTGTGACGCCACGATCTCTTTGAACAGTGGGTTCTCTGCTGACTTCTTCTCAACGATTTCAGACCACAGCTTGAGTTGGTCCTGCAAGATGGAGTCAGGTGTTTTGTAGAACTTGAC
>JBFYKC010000033.1:0-7367 GCA_041311135.1 Comamonadaceae bacterium
GACGAGGACCTGTCCACCCTGCTGAACCATTTCGACACGCTCAACCAAACTGCCTCGGTCGAGGTGGTGGTGTTGCGGGCTAACACGGCAGGTCAAAAGCACCCCGTGTTCAGTGCCGGCTACAACGTGGGTGGCTTTGACAACGACCCCATGGCGCCTTTGTTTTTTGAAAAAATTCCAGAAGCCTTGGAACGCTTGCGCCCCATCACCGTGTGCGCGTTGAATGGCAGCGTCTACGGCGGCGCCACCGATGTGGTGTTGGCCTGCGACTTCATCGTGGCTCAACGCGGCCTCACCTGGCGCATGCCGGCGTGCGCGCTGGGATTGCACTATTACCCCAGCGGGCTGCGCCGCTACGTCAACCGCTTTGGCATACAAGCCAGCAAACGTGCCTTCTTGCTAGGGCAAGCGCAACCGTTTGAAGACCTTGAGAAGCTGGATTTGTTTGAGGCTTTGGTGGACGCTGATGCGTTTGAAGACGCCCTGTCACATCTGGTGACCACCTTGAGCAGCATGGCTCCTTTGGCTTTGTCCCTGACCAAGAAAAGTTTGAACGAAATTGCCGCGGGTATTTACAACGAACCTGCACTCAAAGAACGCTCACGACAATCGGTCCACAGCCACGACTTCGCCGAAGGCCGTGCGGCGTTTGCAGAACGTCGCCCTCCGAAATTCACAGGCACTTAACGGTTTTTAAAAAGGTTTAACGATGCGACTCCTTCACACCATGCTGCGCGTTGGCGACTTGCAGCGCGCCATCGACTTTTACACCCAGGCCATGGGCATGCAATTGCTGCGCATCACACAACGGCCTGAGCAACAGTACGACTTGGCTTTCGTCGGCTACGGCAGCAACCCCGACCATGCGGAGCTGGAGCTGACTTACAACTACGGCGTATCGTCCTACGACCTGGGTACGGCCTACGGCCACATCGCCATTGGTGTGCCCGATGTCGCTGCCACGTGTGAAAAGATCCGTGCAGCTGGCGGCACCATCACGCGCGAGCCAGGCCCCGTCAAAGGCGGCGCCACGGTGATCGCGTTTGTGCAAGACCCCGATGGCTACAAAATTGAGTTGATCGAACGCGCCAGCAGCTGACGCACGTCCCCACAGTCAAAAACAAAAAGGGAGCCCAGGGCTCCCTTTTTTGAATGAGCTTGCCGCTGCAAGCCCTGGCAGTTCCCTGAGGGAATTAAGCCTTCTTGGCGTAAGCCGAGCACCAGCCTTTGCTGGATACTTGCTTGCCTGCGAACAGTGGGCAACCGCCCGCTGCGTCAGCTGGTTTGCCTTGGAACAAGGTGCAGTTGCTGCATTGTTGACCCGCAGCGTATTTGGGTTGCTTGGCCTTGTCCACTTTGGTGGCGTCAGCTTTGTAGCCCAAGCCAGCAGCTTGTGGGTCTTTCTCGTCCACCATCGCTGCTTGTGCAGCGGTTGTTGCAAAGGCGGCAACGCCAGCAACAGAAATGGTTTGCATCATGAAAACACGGCGATTGGTAGGTTGGTTCATCAAAGTCCCCTAGACAAGTTAGAAATTGGGCCAGCACATGCTGACAGACCCTATCTTAACGACAGTCGCGCCCCTTCCCTTGATCGAGGTCAAAGCTGTTTGTATAGATGCAACAGTGAAGCCGCTATCCTTAAGGCATGAAAGACATTGCCAACCTCCGCAAAAGCTACGAGCGGGCTGAGCTGAACGAATCAGCCTCGGCCTCCGACCCGATGCAGCAATTTGACCAATGGCTCAAAGAAGCCATTGCCAGCGAAGTCCCCGAGCCCAACGCCATGACCGTGGCCACCGTGGGCAGTGACTTGCGCCCGAGCACACGCGTGGTGCTGATCAAAGGCTATGACGAACGCGGCATCGTGTGGTTCACCAACTACGCCAGCCGCAAAGGACAACAGCTGGCAGGTAACCCCTTTGCTGCTTTGCAGTTCCACTGGGTCGAGCTAGAGCGTGTGGTGCGCATCGAGGGCCGCGTGGAAAAAGTCAGCGATGCTGAGAGCGACGACTACTTCCACAGCCGCCCGCTCGACTCACGCATTGGTGCCTGGGCCAGCCCTCAGAGCCAAGTGATTGAAGGCCGTGGCACCTTGGTGGCCAACGCCGCCAAATACGGCGCGCAGTTTTTGCTGCAACCTCCACGTCCCCCGCACTGGGGGGGCTACCGGTTGGTCCCCGAGCAATGGGAATTTTGGCAAGGTCGCAAGAGCCGTTTGCACGACCGTCTGCGCTACCGCCAAGCAGTAACAGGTACGTGGCTGCGCGAACGGTTGGCACCCTGAAGAAACAAAAAAGCGACCACCTAGGCCGCTTTTTCTTTGACTCTTAAAAGCTCACCTGAGCCCCGACCTTCAAACTGCGTCCCGCCAATGGCGGTGCGTTCGCACCCAAGGTTTGCGTCAACACCGACGTCGATGAATAAGCCAACTTGTTGGTGAGGTTGTCGAGCTTGGCAAACAACAACCAATGCGTCGGGCCGCTGTGCATGTGATAGTTCACGCCTGCGTTCCAAAGCGTATGGCTCGCGGTGGTGATGCCTGGATCTGCGCCGTTGTCAGGCACCCGATTTTGTGCCGCGGCGTGCATGAAACCCAAACGCGCACCCCATGCGTTACGTGACCACACGGCATCCGCCCCCACACGCAGGGGTGCAATACGTGGCAAATAACTGTTGTGTGTCAGGTCTTGGGCACGCACCGCGTCGGCACGCAACTCCAGGTCCAAGGCACCATGGAGCGCATTGGGCGTGAGCACCGCCTCTTGGCCACCGACCATGCGAATTTTGGTGTTCGTTTCGATGCCGAAGAAACGGGCACGGACGCCTTGAAATGTGTATGCAGGCGGATTTACCGCTGTGTTGGTTGCCTGCAAAGAAATGAAATTAGAGAACTGCGAAGCAAATGCAGTGATACCGAATTTGTGCGGCCCCTGCTTCCACTCACCTCCGACATCCAACTGCGTGCCTTTTTCTAGGCCATTCGAAGGTTGTCCCATTTCGTACGTGCCCGTGGCCGCATGCTCACCGTGAGCAAAGAGCTCGTAGTCCTTTGGCGCACGTTGACTGGCACTGAGGTTGGCCATAAGTTGCCATCCGTTTTGCGCGTCCCCTTCACGCAAGTTACGCATCGCACCCACTGCAAAATTCAGGGGCTTGAATTTTTTGGTTTGTGCCAAGTTGGTTTGATGGTCTTCTAACGCGGCAATCTCCACAGTTTCAGCGCGAGCACCCGCACTCAGTTGGCCCCACGAGGTGTTTAAAACTTGGTAAGTAAACACGCCCGTGCTGCGGGTACGCGTGGGTGGCAACAACGTGTTCGCCCCTGCGTTGTCTTTGCTTTGTAAAGCGTTGTGCTCATGTTGTAGGCCGACATTTCCCTCGAGTTGCATGCCATTGTCCAAGCGCATTGACTGCTGACGCCCCTCCAGACGAAAGTCGTCGCCTTGGTTCTTAAACGTTGACGCAGGGCTACCCGCATCAAACTCCGTGTGCGTGTAGTTTGTATGCCCCCACTGAAATTTGACGTCTTGGAATGCCCCAACAGCTCGCAACAAACCTTCCAGCACATGGTGACGCCGCAACATACCAATCGTCACTTCGGGCTCGGCCACAGTGCCGTAGGTACTGCGGTATTCGCTGGCCGAGAGCCCTAAGTAACCGCGGTCAAACAGCATCGTGCCACCCACGGCAGATCCCTTGCTGTCACTGGCTGAGTTACACACGCGGCCTCCGTTAGTCAGCCCACCCACACCACAGGTCATGGCTTTGGGTACGCGCAGGTTTTGGGTGCTGCGGTCAAACGCGTCTACGTGCAACACAAATTTATCGTTACCCGCTTCCACCATGGCGCCTGTGCTGCGCTCATCGGCTGCGCCACCAGCACGTACTTCCGCTTTACCCATGACGCCACCTTTGGCATCAAAGGAGCGCTCACGGGCAATGCGGTTGTCAATCACGTTCACCACCCCGCCCATGGCACTGCCGCCATAAAGCAAAGTCGCGGGGCCACGCAACACCTCAATGCGCTCAGTGGTGAGCGGATCGATAGGTACAGCGTGATCGTTGCTCAAGCCCGACACGTCCGTGTTTGAGCCGCTGTTTTGCAGGATGCGAATGCGGTCGCCCTCCATGCCGCGAATGATGGGGCGACCAACGTTTGGGCCAAAGGAACTGTTGGCAATGCCAGGCAGGTTGTCGAGTGTTTCGCCCAAGGTGCTGCCCTGGCGTTGCGTCAGTGCGGCGCCTGACAGCTGCTGCGAGGGCACCAACAGGCTGCGACTTTCCAGCGAACGGGCCGTGATGGTGACTTCATCTAAATGGTGCGCGTCATCAACAGCAGTGGATTGCGCCCTAGCTGGGGTGAAACCAGCGGTAAGAAATATAGAGACAGCAGCGGCCACGGCGCTGCGTTGAAAAACGTGCTTCATGTTGTTGATGCGGGACTGTCTAAGCCCCCTCCTGTTTACAAAGAAATGACAACACATCTGCCTTGGGCGACGTGAAGAAACATGTCAAATCAATGCAGCAGGCGGCCCTCTTGCCGCATAAAAGCGCTCAAACAGTGCAAAGCGTTCGGACAACACTTCGACCGTCCAAAGCAAGGCGAGCATCGCCACAGGCAATATCCAAGCAGGTGTGTGCAGCAAATCAGGGCACGCCTGGTCAAACAACTGACATTCCGCGGCGTTGCTGTGTTCGCCCCAAATAGCAGCCAAGACGCTGGACGTGTCCGAAGCCGCAAGCGTGACTACCCCAGCACTTTGCTGAACATGCGCCACACGGTGCAATACGCCAACGGTTTGCACCAGCGCCAAGGTGGTCAGCAGCAGCACAACTGCCCGCCGAACAACGCGCAAATTCAAAACGAAAGGCATCCAACGCAAGGCGTCAGTCATGCTTCACCTTGTCAGCAAAAGTCTGCAGAAACTTTTGCACCTTGGGTGCCACCACAAATGCACAGTAGCCTTGGTGCGGGTTATTTTGAAAATAGTCTTGGTGATAGGCCTCGGCAGGAAAATAGTTGCTGAGCAGTTGCAACTCGGTCACCACGCGGCCTGCGAGCGCTGCATTGACTTCGTTCAACACCTGCTGGGCCACCGCATGGTCGGTTTCATCACTGAAGTAGATGCCACTGCGGTATTGCGTGCCCGCATCGTTGCCTTGTCGGTTCAAGGTGGTGGGGTCGTGGATGACAAAGAAAATTTCCAGCAACTCACGCAAGCTGATCACCCGTGGGTCGTACACCAAACGCACCACCTCGTTGTGGCCCGTGTCGCCTTCGCACACTTGGGCATAGGTGGGGTTCACCGTGTGACCGTTGCAGTAGCCCGACTCCACATCCAGCACCCCTTGCACACGTACAAACACGGCTTCGGTGCACCAAAAGCAGCCCCCGCCCAAGGTAATGACCTTGGTTTCTGAAGCAGAGTGAGACGATGTTGTCATAGCGCCTGATTTTATGATTCAGTCCCTCCCCGAATACCAAGACAATTTCGCTTGGAGCCGAAACTGCTACATTACTAACCCATTAGTCATTAAGCAAATTTCTGTGTCTGCCGACCTCGCCTCCGCCACGCTCGAACAAGCCCCCAAACGGGAACGCCGCAAAGAATCTCGCCCTGGCGAGCTGCTGAATGCGGCGTTGGATTTGTTCGTTGAAAAAGGCTTTTCGGCCACCCGTGTTGAAGAGGTGGCCGCACGTGCGGGGGTCTCCAAAGGCACCTTGTTTTTGTATTTCCAAAGCAAAGAAGACCTGTTCAAAGCGGTGGTGCGCGAAAACATCGCCAACCAATTTCCGGCTTGGAACGAAGAGTTCAACACCTTCCAAGGCTCCAGCGCTGACATGCTGCGCTACGCCCTGGTGTCGTGGTGGGAGCGGATTGGCAAAACGCGGATCAGTGGCATCACCAAGCTGGTGATGAGCGAGGCACAAAACTTTCCTGAAATCGCCAGCTTCTACCAAGCCGAGGTGATTCAGCCTGGCAACGCTTTGATTCGCCGCATCTTGGATCGTGGCGTGCAAAGTGGCGAGTTCCGCGCGTTGGACACCGAGCAAGCGGTGCACACCGTGGTGGCGCCGATGATTTTTTTGATGATGTGGAAACACTCGATGGGCGCATGCGCCGCGTCGGCCCACATCATGGATCCTGAGCAATTCATCCACATGCAGGTCGACTTGTTGTTGTACGGCATGACCGCGAAAAGTAACCCATGAAAAAAATCAAACCACGCTGGATCGTGATCGGTGTCATTGTGTTGGCCTTGGTGGCTGGCGTCTGGCGCGCGATGAGCAACAAACGTGCGCAACAAGCCGCCGCGTCAGCGCCTGTCGCCGCGCAAACCCAAATTGAATTGGCCAACGGCGATGTGGTGAAAGCCGAGCTGCGCGAGATCACGCAAGGGTTGGACATCTCGGGCACCGTGAAAGCGCTGAACTACGCCGTGATCAAAGCACGTGTGGCAGGCGAGGTGAAAGAGGTGCTGGTGCGCGAAGGCGACAGCGTGAAAGCCGGCCAACTGTTGGCCCGCATCGACCCAACCGAGTACCAACGCCGTTGGCTCCAAGCGCAAGAGCAAGCCCAAGCCGCCAAAGCGCAAATGGACATTGCACAACGCCAGTGGGACATCAACAAATCCTTGGTGGAGCAAGGTTTCATTTCTAAAAATGCCATGGACAACTCGGTGGCCACATACCAAGGTGCCGTGGCCAGCCACAAAGCCGCCATGGCAGGCGCCGATGTGGCGCGCAAGGCGTTGGACGATGCCACCTTGTTGGCGCCGTTCTCTGGCGTCATCGCGTTGCGCAGCGCTCAACCAGGTGAACGTGTGGGCATTGATGCCAAGGTGCTCGAATTGGTGGACCTGAGCCAACTTGAAGTGGAAGTGCCGCTGAGTCCCAGCGACTCATTGGATGTGCGTGTCGGACAAGTGGCCTCGTTGCAAGTGGAAGACCGTCCCACGCCCTTCAGCGCGAAAGTCAAACGCATCAGCCCCAGCGCCCAAGCGGGCAGCCGCAGTGTGCTGATTTATTTGGGGCTCGACAAACCCGAAGGCTTGCGCCATGGACTGTTTGCCAAAGGTTTGCTGGGCATGGGCAAGAGCCAAGTCATTGCTGTGCCGTTGTCAGCGGTACGCACAGACCGTGCACAACCCTATGTGCAAGTGGTCGAGACGGTCGGCAACCAACTGCAAGTGACACACAAGACCGTCACCTTGGGCGTGCGCGGCATGGATGTGGCACGCCCAGAAGCCGAGCCCTTGGTCGGCGTCACCGGCTTGACCGAAGGCAGCATCGTGCTGAAGGGCGCTGTCGGCGCTTTGCGTGAGGGGCTGGTGGTGACCTACACCACCACGGCCGCCACGCCGGC
>JBFYKC010000094.1:0-9207 GCA_041311135.1 Comamonadaceae bacterium
ACAACCAAAGCGTGGTGGTGAACGGTTTGTACGCGGTGGGCGAATGCTCTTGCGTGTCGGTGCACGGCGCCAACCGCTTGGGCACCAACTCATTGCTCGACTTGTTGGTGTTTGGCCGCGCGGCGGGCAACCACATCGTTGAGTTCAACCAAAAGAACAAAGAGCACAAGCCTCTGCCCGCCAACGCAGCAGACGTGACCTTGGCGCGCTTGGCTCGTTTGGAAGCCAACAAGACTGGCGAATACGCCCAAGACGTGGCCAACGACATCCGCAACACCATGCAGTCACACGCCAGCGTGTTCCGCACACAGGCGTTGATGGATGAGGGCGTGCAAAAGATTGCGGCCTTGCGCGAGCGCGTCAACAACATCGGTTTGAAAGACAACTCCAAGGTGTTCAACACCGCACGCATCGAAGCCTTGGAAGTAGAAAACTTGATCGAAGCCGCACAAGCCACCATCGTGTCTGCCGCTGCGCGTAAAGAAAGCCGTGGCGCACACACCGTGAACGACTACGGCGATACGCCCGAGCATCCCAACGGCCGTAACGACCAAGACTGGCACAAGCACACCCTGTGGCACAAAGAAGGCAACCAGCTGACTTACAAGCCTGTGCAAATGAAGCCCTTGACCGTCGAGAGCGTCAAGCTCCAGACCCGTACTTTCTGATCAGGTAGACACCATGACAAAACGCACGTTCCAAATCTATCGCTACGACCCAGATACCGACGCCAAGCCTTACATGCAGACCATTGAGGTCGAATTGGACGGCAATGAGCGCATGCTCTTGGATGCTTTGATGAAACTCAAAGCGGTCGACCCCACCATTTCGTTCCGTCGCTCATGCCGTGAAGGCGTGTGTGGCTCTGACGCGATGAACATCAACGGCAAAAACGGTCTGGCCTGCTTGACCAACATGCGCACCCTGCCCGGCGTGATCGTGTTGAAGCCACTGCCAGGTCTGCCTGTGATCCGCGACTTGATCGTGGACATGACCCAGTTCTTCAAGCAATACCACTCCATCAAGCCTTACTTGGTGAACGACACGCAAGCGCCTGAAAAAGAACGCCTGCAATCCCCCGAAGAGCGCGACGAGCTGAACGGCTTGTACGAATGCATCTTGTGCGCCAGCTGCTCCACCAGCTGCCCGTCGTTCTGGTGGAACCCCGACAAGTTCGTGGGTCCAGCTGGTTTGTTGCAAGCCTATCGCTTCATCGCGGATAGCCGCGACCAAGACACTGCTGGCCGTTTGGACAACTTGGAGGACCCTTACCGTCTGTTCCGTTGCCACACCATCATGAACTGCGTCGACGTTTGCCCCAAGGGTTTGAACCCCACCAAGGCCATCGGCAAGATCAAAGAGTTGATGGTTCGTCGCGCCATCTAAGGCACGCCAAAGCATCACACGGAGCACCAACATGGACGCGGACGCACCATTTCGCGACACCTCTGTGGGTGACCCGTCGCTGGACGGCCTGGACGGCAAGCAAGCGCTTGGCGAACGCGCCCTCAGCAAACTGCACTGGCGCAGCCGGCGCGGCCTGCTCGAAAACGATTTGTTCATCAAAAAGTTTTTCGAGCGGCATGAATCTCGCTTAACCGTGGGGCATGCACGAGGGATGTATGAACTGATGGATTTGTCTGACAACGATTTGCTCGACATCTTGTTGCAACGCAAAGAATTGCCAGACAAACCACTGACAGAAGAAGCACTCGAAGTGCTGCAAATGTTGAGACACTGAACCGATCGATCACAGCTTTTAAAAAGACATTTAGGAACCACCATGAAACTTGCAGACAACAAAGCCACCCTGTCGTTCAGCAACGGCAGTCCCAGCATCGAAATGCCCGTGTACAGCGGCAACGTCGGTCCTGACGTCATCGACATTCGTAAGTTGTACGGCCAAACTGGCATGTTCACGTATGACCCAGGCTTCTTGTCCACCGCATCATGTCAATCTGGCATCACCTACATCGACGGCGACAAAGGTGAGTTGCTGTACCGCGGCTACCCCATTGAACAACTCGCCACCAACTGCGATTACCTCGAAACTTGCTACTTGCTGCTGAAAGGCGAATTGCCTAATGCCGCTCAAAAATCGGAATTCCAGCACACCGTGACCAACCACACCATGGTCAACGAGCAAATGCAATTCTTCTTGCGTGGTTTCCGTCGTGATGCTCACCCCATGGCCGTGTTGACGGGCTTGGTCGGCGCTTTGTCGGCGTTCTACCACGACAGCACCGACATCAACAACCCAGAGCACCGTGAAATCGCCGCGATCCGCTTGATCGCCAAGATGCCAACGCTCGTCGCCATGGCCTACAAATACGGTGTGGGCCAGCCTTACATGTACCCACGCAATGACCTGTCCTACGCAGGCAATTTCTTGCGCATGATGTTCGGCACACCTTGCGAAGAATATGTGGTCAACCCCGTGCTTGAGCGCGCCATGGACCGCATCTTCACCTTGCACGCAGACCACGAGCAAAACGCATCGACATCGACTGTACGTTTGTGCGGTTCGTCAGGCACCAACCCCTTTGCAGCCATCGCTGCAGGTGTGGCTTGCTTGTGGGGCCCCGCACACGGCGGTGCCAACGAAGCTTGCTTGAACATGTTGGAAGAAATCCAAGCCATGGGCGGCGTCTCTAAAGTAGGCGAGTTCATGGAGAAGGTCAAAGACAAAAACTCTGGTGTCAAGCTGATGGGCTTTGGTCACCGCGTTTACAAAAACTACGACCCACGCGCCAAGTTGATGCAAGAAACTTGCGACGAAGTGTTGAAAGAACTCGGTTTGGAAAACGACCCCTTGTTCAAGTTGGCCAAGGCTTTGGAAAAGATCGCGCTGGAAGACGAATACTTCGTCAGCCGCAAGCTCTACCCCAACGTCGACTTCTACTCTGGCATCGTGCAACGCGCCATCGGCATCCCTGTGAACTTGTTCACTGGCATCTTCGCTTTGGCACGTACCGTGGGTTGGATCGCTCAGTTGAACGAAATGATCAGCGACCCCGAGTACAAAATCGGCCGCCCACGTCAGTTGTTCACTGGCTACGCACACCGCAACGTCGAGCCTTTGGCCAAACGCAAGTAATTGCGCTGCTGTCGCGCAACCTGCGCGATAACATAAAGCCCCGTGTTCCCCGCGAACTTCGGGGCTTTTTTATCAGTGGTAGGCTCTGTCGCTATGAGTTCTCTCCCCGTCATTCGCACACCTCAAGCCTTGCGTGAACTGGCCAACCAGCCCCACACACCCTGTCAGTGCAGCCTGCAGCGATGCAAGGGCTGGGAAAGCGTCAACGACACCGAATGGCCAGCGAACCAGATGCACGTGGTCGCCACCTTGCGTGACCCCGAGGTGTATGAGCCCACGTTTGAAGAACACCACCCCAACGGCACCCGCTATGAATCAGCCGATGCGCCAGTGGCTTTGAGGTTCTTTCCCTACAACCGGTGCGATGTACACGCCTGCAGCCAATGCCAACAGCAGGTGCTGCGCTACACCGAGTTTGGTGGTTATTACGTGGACCATCGCGCGCGTCGCTTAGCGGCAGAACACATCAGCGATTAAGCCAATGCCTGTTCGCCCCCCAACGCGGTGATCAAGTCTGGCAACAACTTTTGCAGCTCGCCTGTGGCCAGGGCAACATCGGCATCAAAACCTTCGTCTTTTTCGGTCGACGTGGCTTCAAACACCACGTCTAAGAACGTGACTTTCTTTAGCTGCAACGCCTCGGTCAGCGAGAACGACACGCGACCTTCCCATGTCATGGCTAGACGTGTCGGCAACTTGCCGCCTTCGACATGCTGTTTCACCTCGTCGGTGTCTAGAGGATGACGCACATAACGCACCACCGACTTGGACTCGTCCGCCGCTTTCAACTCACACTCGCGGTCGACGCTGAAACCTGCCGGTGACTCTTGGGTAATGAGCCACGACGCCATCGCCGATTGCGGTGAGAGCTGGGTATGTATCAACGTCAAGCTCAAACCAGCAAAGGTCTTCACTAACATCGTCACCACCTCATCGGCCTTGGCTTGGCTACCGGCATCCATCACCAAAAAATGTGCATGGGGGTCGACCCACACCCACACCGATGACTCTTTGCTGAAGGCCATGGGCATCAAAGACATCTTCACGTCTTCTTTGATTTCCTTCATCTCTTTTTTGCCGGGTTTGCGACCTTCGGTGGCTTCGATGTAAGCACAGCGCTCTTTGGCCTTGCGCGTCACCACCGCACCGGGCACGCCTTTGGTTTCGATCTTGAGCTTCAGCATGCGCTGCCCACTGACGGCTTCGACCAACGGTCCATGTGGCTCACCACGCGGCTCTACCCAGCCGATTGATTTGTCTTGACTTGCGCCACATGGCACAAAACGCTCGGCGTCTAAGGCCTGCTCCAACTGCGCCAGGGTAGGGTGCCACCCCTCACCGACCCGATACACCATCACATTTTTAAACACAGCTTGCCTTTGCTTTTCAGCCATGACGGTCGCGGCATGACATGCAGAAATAAAAAACGCCCCGAAAGGGGCGTTTTTACTGGGTATTTGGCGGAAGCGGTGAGATTCGAACTCACGGAAGGCTCACACCTTCGCCGGTTTTCAAGACCGGTGCATTCAACCACTCTGCCACGCTTCCAGTTGAATTCAGCCGTTATTGTAATGTGACTTTGGCCTGCTTTTCGCATTCAGGCCTCAGACAAAAACAAAGATTGCAAATTGCTCAAAAAATCAAAGCCGCGTTCGGTGGGAACCACCCGCTGAAAGTCGCGCGTGATGAGGCCTTTGGCCTCTGCCTCGGTCAACGCGGCTTGTATGGCCGTCACAGGCAAACCCGTGCGATCGGTGAAATCAGCCAAAGAAAAGCCATGACGCAAACGCAGCGCGTTGAGCATGAACTCAAACGGCAGCTCGGCCCGCGCCACCTCGGTGCTTTGCGCTACCGCCCTGTCTGCACGGCTAGTGTCTAACGCATGGTTCATGAAGAGACGAGGGTCGCGGTTGCGCACCTGACGCAACACGCGGTGAGCAAAACTGAGCTTGCTGTGAGCGCCAGCGCCAATGCCGAGGTAGTCGCCAAACTGCCAGTAGTTGAGGTTGTGCCAACACCGATGGTTGTCTTGGGCGTAGGCCGACACCTCGTAGCGATGCAGGCCCACAGCGGCCGTGCGTTCGGTGATGCGGTCGAGCATGGCGTAGGCATCGTCATCCTCCGGCACTTGAGGCGGGAATTTGGCGAACACGGTGTTGGGTTCGATGGTGAGGTGATAAACCGACAAATGTGGCGGGGCCAAAGACAACGCCATGTCCAAGTCTTCATCCAGCTGAGTCAGTGTTTGACCAGGCAAGGCATACATCAAATCAAGATTGAAGGTGTCAAACGCCTCACGTGCTTCTTCAACAGCGGCAATGGCTTGGGCTCGGTTATGCACGCGCCCCAAGGCTTGCAAATGCGCATCGTTGAAGCTTTGCACGCCCACCGACAGGCGAGTCACCCCAGCGGCACGAAAGGCGCGAAAGCGGTCTTTCTCAAACGTGCCTGGGTTGGCTTCTAGCGTGATTTCGCAATCGGCCTCCAGACGCAAGCGCGCGCGCATGTCGCTGATCAAACGCTCAATGGCCGCAGGCGAAAACAAGCTCGGCGTGCCACCCCCAATGAAGATGCTGTGCACGCTGCGCCCCCAAATGAGTGGCAAGCTGTGCTCAAGGTCCGCACACAAAGCATCAAGATAGCGTTGTTCAGGCAACTCACCGGCGACGCTGCTTTGCAACTCATGCGAATTGAAATCGCAGTACGGGCACTTCTTCAAACACCAAGGCAAATGCACGTACAGCGAGAGCGGCGGCAAGCTGCTGAGCGACAGCGTGCCGGGGCGCATGAGGTGTTGAATGTCTTGTGCCATCGACAAGGCCAAATCAGAACCAACGCTCGCGCATCAGCGCCAACATGTGTTGCGCGGCTTGGCCGCGGTGGCTGTTGGCGTTCTTCACGTCAACTGGCAATTCCGCAAAGGTTTTGCCAAAGCGCGGGATGAACATGACAGGGTCAAAACCAAACCCATTGCTGCCCAAGGGTGCACGGGTAATTGCACCCACCGCACGCCCCACGGCAATCAACGGCTCGGGGTCATCCGGATGGCGCACCGCCACCAAGGTGCTGACCAAGGCCGCGCGTCGGTTGTCCACCTGGGCCATTTGCTCGAGCAAGGCGCGCACATTGTTGTCATCGCTTTTGGCATAGCCAAACTGTGTGGCGTAGTAGGCGGTTTGCACGCCGGGCAGGCCACCAAAGGCATCCACACACAAGCCCGCGTCGTCCGCCACGGCCGGCAACCCACTTTCACGCGACGCATGGCGGGCTTTGGCTAAGGCGTTTTCAACAAAGGTGTGAAAAGGCTCGTCAGCCTCGCCAATCTGCAAATCGCCTTGCCGCACCAACTCAACACCCAGCGGTGCAAACATGGCTTGCAACTCAGCTAACTTGCCTTGGTTGTTGGAGGCGAGAACGATTTTTTTCAAAGCCTGCACAGTCATGAGTTTAGGCCTTCAGTGCCTCTTGCTGCATGGCGATGAGCTCGCGCACACCTTTTTCGGCCAAGGCCAACAAAGCATTCATTTGATCGCGCGTGAAAGGCAAACCTTCTGCCGTGCCCTGCACTTCCACATAGTGGCCAGCGCTGGTCATGACCACATTCATGTCGGTATCACAGCTCGAGTCTTCTGTGTATTCCAAATCGAGCAAAGGCAAGTCGCCCAACATACCCACCGAGATGGCGGCTACGCCTTGGGTGATGGGGCTTTCGGTCAGTTTGCCGGCCGTCATCAGCGTGTTCACCGCATCTTGCGCCGCCACAAACGCTCCGGTGATGCTGGCGGTGCGTGTGCCACCGTCGGCTTGCAGCACGTCGCAGTCCAAATGGATGGTGCGTTCACCCAACTTCTTCAAGTCAAACACGGCGCGCATCGAGCGACCAATGAGGCGCTGAATTTCTTGCGTGCGGCCCGATTGCTTGCCGCGCGCGGCTTCACGGTCGCTGCGGGTGTGGGTGGCACGGGGCAACATGCCGTATTCGGCAGTGACCCAACCTTCGCCGGAGCCTTTTTTATGGCCCGGCACCTTTTCTTCCACCGATGCGGTGCACAGCACCTTGGTGTGGCCAAACTCAATCAGCACCGAGCCTTCGGCATGCATGGTGTAGTTGCGGGTGATGCGCACGGGACGCAATTGGTCAGCGGCGCGGGTGTGGCGAGATTCTGGCAAGGCGGTGGTCATGGGATGGCTTTTCTGGGTTCAGTCGTGGGGTTCGTAGAAGCGGACATTGTCGGGCAATCTGAGCCTGAGATAATCTCGTCTTTGATCCCCAACGTCACACCATGCCCATCTACAGCATGACCGGTTATGCCAGTGCGCAAACCGAGCTGCATTCAGACACCGCCCACAGCCCGGCCCTGCGCTTGGGACTGGAAATTCGCTCGGTCAACAGCCGCTTCCTTGACCTGACGTTCAAGATGCCCGAAGAGCTGCGCCCACACGAAGCGGCGATGCGCGAACTGATCACCCAGCACCTCAAACGCGGCAAAGTTGAAGTGCGTGCGAATTTGGAAAGCACCGCAGACACCAGCTTTGTAGAGCCCACACCCGCCCTGCTGCAACGCTTGTCTGCGTTGCAAGACACGGTGCATGCCCACCTGCCCAAAGCCAATGGCCTCTCGGTGGCCGACGTGCTGCGCCTGACCACCGCCCAATCGTCCACCCCTACTGATTTAGGCCCTGCGGTTTTGCAACTGGCAGGCACCACGCTGACCCAACTCCGCGAAGCCCGCGAACGCGAAGGCGCTCGTTTGGCCCACACGCTGCGCGAACGCCTGGGGCAGCTGCGCGTGCTGGCCTCACAGGCCGCCCCGTTGGTGCCACAACTGGTGGAACAGCAACGCCTGAAGTTTCTCGAACGCTGGCGTGACGCCATGGCGTTGACCGAAGGGACGGCCCTGCCCGAAGCTGCACAAGACCGTGCTTTGACCGAGGCTACGGCGTTTGCCATTCGCATCGATGTGGCTGAGGAGCTGACACGCTTGGTGTCCCACTTCGAAGAGATGGACACCTTGCTCGCCCAAGGCGGCAAGACAGAAGGCGTGGGCAAACGCTTGGACTTTCTGATTCAAGAGCTGCACCGTGAAGCCAACACCTTGGGTTCGAAGTCGGCCACGATGGAAATGACCCGTATTTCGGTGGACATGAAAGTGTTGATCGAACAACTCCGCGAACAAGTACAGAACATCGAATAATGGACAACTTCCCAGGCAACCTCTTTGTGGTCGCGGCCCCCAGCGGGGCTGGCAAATCGAGCCTCGTCAAAGCACTGATGGAGCTGGATGCCAAGGTTCGACCTTCTGTGTCACACACCACGCGCCAGCCACGCGGCCAGGAAAAACACGGACGCGAATACTTCTTTGTCTCGCCCCCCGAGTTCGACCAAATGGTCGAGGCCAACGCGTTTTTGGAATGGGCCAATGTGCACGGCCAGCGCTACGGCACTTCGCGCAAAGCCATTGAAGATCGCATCGCCCAAGGTGCTGACGTGATCTTGGAAATCGATTTTCAAGGTGCCATTCAGGTCAAAAAGCTTTTTGCCAATGCGGTGTTGATCTTCATCCTCCCCCCCAGCTGGGAAGAGCTCAAGTCTCGCTTGCACAACCGCGGCGAAGATGCCCCCGAAATCATTGATTTGCGTCTGAAAAATGCGGCCGATGAAATGGCGCAAGCCAAGGAATTTGACTACGTTATAATCAACGAATTGTTTGAGACGGCCTTGTTCGACCTGAAAGCGATCGTGCATGCGCAACGCCTCAAATACCTGGCACAGCGCCGGGCTCGGGCGGATATCTTTCAAGCCCTGAACATCACCTGAATTCTGGAGTACCTACATGGCCCGCATCACTGTTGAAGATTGCCTCGAGCAAATCCCGAACCGCTTTCAATTGGTCTTGTGCGCCACTTACCGTGCCCGCATGCTCAGCCAAGGTCACACCCCCAAGGTCGAAAGCAAAAACAAGCCAGGCGTGACCGCTTTGCGCGAAATCGCTGCAGGTCAAATCGGCATCGAAATGCTGAAAAAAGTACCCGGCTAAATCCCCTCTGCCTCGTCGAAAAGCACCGCAGCGTCGGTGCTTTTTTATTGCGGGTAAAGTATTGGTCATGAG
>JBFYKC010000116.1:0-3797 GCA_041311135.1 Comamonadaceae bacterium
CTGGGAGCAACTATCCTCGCCTGCATGAGCAGCGCCGAACTCTTTGCCCTGATTGCCCTCGCCACCGTGGGCACCTTCACACCCGGCCCCAACACGGCGCTGTCAGCGACGTTGGCCGCCAACTACGGCCTGCGTCGCGCGCTGCCCTTTGTGTGCGCCGTGCCTGCCGGATGGGGCGTTTTACTCATCGTCAATGCAGCCGGTCTGGGCGTGATGGTGTTGGGCTTTCCGCCGTTGCGCTTTGGTTTGCTAGCAGCAGGCGTTTCATACTTGTTGTGGCTGGCTTGGAAACTGGCCAGCACCCAACGCTTAAATGACAGCGCGCTAGGCCCTGTCGTGGGGTTTAAACAAGGCGTGATGCTGCAGTTCATCAATATCAAGGCTTGGTTTTTGGCCCTGTCGGTGGTGAGCGGTTGGGTTATTGGACACGACGACACATTGGGACGCTTGCTTGAAACCCTGCCCATCTTCATGTTTTTTGGACTCTCGAGCAACCTGACCTACGCTTGGATTGGCGCCAGTTTGCGTCATTGGCTCAGAGGCCCGAACGACACCGCCTTACGGCTCCAATGGTTCAACCGAGGCATGGCGTTGGCTCTTTTAGGCACGGTGGCGTGGATGATTCAATCCGTCATTCAACAAACGTAAAACCATATGGGGCAACTCTACTTAGTACGACACGGCCAAGCGTCTCTAGGTGCTGACGACTACGACCAGCTGAGCCCCTTAGGCATGCAACAAAGCCAGCGCTTGGGCGAGCACTGGCGCGCGCAAGGCTTGAAGTTTGATGCCGTCGTCACCGGCGCACTCAAACGCCATGCACAAACATTGACCGGCATCCAACAAGGCATGGACACACAGCACACCGCCTTGGTCTGGCCAGGTTTGAACGAATACGACAGCGAAGCCATCATTCGCGCCATCCACCCCGGCGAACTGGTGAAACCCAACAGCCCAGAAAACTACAAGCAGCATTTCCGGCTGCTACGCGACGGCCTCACGCAATGGATGGCTGGCGTCGTCAGCCCCCAAGGCATGCCGAGCTATGCAGAATTTTCAAAAGGTGTAACTTCCGCGTTAGACCACATCCGCCAATCGTGCGATGGCAATGTGTTGCTGGTCTCCAGTGGCGGTCCGATTGCCACTGCCGTAGCGCACGTGTTGCGTACCAGCCCTGAAACCAGCATCGAGTTAAACCTACGAATTCGCAACAGCGCAGTCAGCGAATTCAGCTTCAACCCCAAGCGTTATCACCTGATGTCGTTCAACCATGTGACGCATCTAGAAACACCCAGCCACAAAGACTGGATCACCTTTGCTTAAAGCGCGTCAGAGTTAAACGCGCACCGTGCTCAACGGCAACGCGATCAACTCTCTGAGCAACAACGCCAGTTGCTCACCTGCGCTGTTCACCAGCGCTTCGCCTTTGGCCGCCGTGGCCGCCGCTGCATTGCCTGTTGCGCCTTGTGGGTTGTAGTCTTGCATGTGCCAACCCAGCTTGGCACTCTTGCCGTTACCCAACACCGCAAACTGTTTGGCACGGTCTTGCGAGGTCGAGGCAAAGTTTTGTGCAACCGTCATGTCCACTTGCTCGGGTGCCAGCGCCAGCATCATGGAGGTTTCGATGTCGCCAGCGTGAATGCCAAAGCGGTGCTCGTCGGCAGAGAACTGCGCCATCACCGACGCGTCTAGAGGCAAGTTGTACCAACTGCTGCTGTAAACAATCAGGCCGTGCTGCGCGCGCAACTCACGCGCCACCACATCCATCAGCCCCACGTTGCCACCATGGGCGTTGAACATCAACAGTTTCTTCACGCCGGCACGTGCCACCGAGGCGCCAATGTCGCACCACACCTGAATCAGCGCTTGGGGGGACAAATGCAAAGTGCCCGCAAATGCCGTGTGTTCGGTACTCAAGCCCACCGTCTGCGTGGGCAGCACCAACACAGGGTCTGCCAAGGTCAGGTGCGACAACGCCGCGTTCACCACGCCCTCCACCAACACCGAATCCACCGACAAAGGCAAATGCGGCCCATGCTGCTCGGTCGCGCCCAAGGGCAACACGGCGACGGTGCAAGCGGGGTCTAGGCCAGCAAAATCGCGCGTGGTGAGCTCGGCCCATTGGTGTGACGAAAGGGCTTTGGAGTGGGGTGTGCGGGTGTGCGCAGTCATAGGCGCCATCTTACTTTCCTACTCGACCTCGCCCGTCAACCACGCTGTCTCGGTAACATCAGGCACATGCTCACTTTTGCTTCGCGTCTTTTCGACGCATCACGCCTCTTGCTCATGGGGTTCGTCCTTGTGCTCGCCGTCCCGGCATCGGCACAGGCCTTAGCCAGCGCCGTGGTATCTACCCCGCAACTGCGCGCCGAATTGGTGGCCCATGCACCGCAAGGCGTGCAAGCAGGCCAGCCGATGTGGGTAGGCTTGCTACTCACGCACCAACCCGATTGGCACACCTATTGGCGCAACCCTGGCGACTCTGGCTTGCCCACCCAAGTAGAGCTCAATTTGCCTGCAGGCGTTGAAGCAGGTGCGGTGCAGTGGCCTTTGCCGCACAAACTGAAAGCCGGCAATCTGACCAACTATGGGTTTGAAAAAACCGCGCTCTTGGTTGTTCCGCTCAGCATCTCCAAGCAGTTCCAACCCAACGCCACACAAACCCTCGACATTCAACTCCACGCCAACTGGCTGGTGTGCCGCCTGGAGTGCATTCCGCAAGAGGGTGACTTCGCGCTGCGCATCCCAACCAACAGCAGCTTTGTGCCGCATGCTGCAGCCTTCACAGAAGTATTCGCCCAACAACCGCGTTCATTGCCCAACGCCCAAACGTCCAGCGGCTTTGAGGCTCAGCGCTTGGTTTTGCGCGTCAGCGGTTTGCCCGCCTCTTTGCAAGGGCAAAAATTCAGCCTATTTCCCGATGCGCCTGAGCTGGTGGAGTCCGCCACCGATCAACACCCCAAGGCGTTGCAAGCATGGCAGGGCGATGTGTGGACCGCACAACTCCCCCTGAGCAACTTACGCGCGACCGAACCCAAACAATTCGGCATCTTGCTCGTCGCAGGCCAAGGGGCAAATCGCCAAGGCTTCACGCTGTCAGCCCCCATCACGGAGGCCTGGCCTGCTGTGCCCAACACGCCCGATACACAAGCCACGCTCAGTCCCGTAGCGGCACCCATTACAGAAGGTGGGCTTGGGTTTGTGTTGGCGTTGATGGGGGCCTTTGTGGGCGGCCTCATCCTCAACCTCATGCCTTGCGTGTTGCCTGTGTTGGCCATCAAGTTGCTGGGGTTTGCGCAGCACAGCCGGGCTCACCGGGCCCACCGCATCGCCGGGTTGGCGTACACCACGGGTGTGGTGTTGAGCTTCTTGGCCTTGGGCGCTGGCGTGCTCGCCTTACGCGCCGCCGGTGAACAACTGGGCTGGGGCTTTCAACTGCAGTCTCCCACCGTGGTCAGTTTGTTGGCCGTGCTCTTCACACTGATCGCGCTCAACCTGTTTGGCTTGTTTGATGTAGGCCACATCTTGCCTTCACAACTCGCCAGTTTTCAATACAAACACCCTGTGATGGACGCCCTGTTCTCAGGCGTCCTGGCCGTGGCCGTGGCGTCCCCCTGCACCGCACCGTTCATGGGTGCGTCGCTGGGTTTGGCCATGAGCTTGCCCACCTGGCAAGCGCTGTCCATCTTCATGGCCATGGGCTTCGGGCTTGCCGCCCCGTATTTGCTAGCGAGCTTCACTCCTGCCGTGGCCAGAAAACTGCCCCATCCCGGCCCGTGGATGGACACCTTGCGCCA
>JBFYKC010000146.1:0-2802 GCA_041311135.1 Comamonadaceae bacterium
TGTCCACAGAGATCGGTACACCGAGCCGAACCGCCTCTCGCACCACAGGCAGCACACGCGCCAACTCTTCCTCCAAAGAAACAGCAGGTGCACCGGGACGGGTGGATTCGCCACCAATGTCCAAGATATGCGCGCCGTCTTTGAGCAATTGTTCGCAATGCGCCAAGGCTGCACGGGTGTTGTCATGCTGGCCACCATCCGAAAACGAGTCGGGCGTCACATTGACAATGCCCATCACCTGCGGTTGCGCCAGGTCAATGCGAAAACGTGTGCTTTGCCAAAACATAAAAACTCCATGAAAAACGGGGCTCACGCCCCGTTTCTGGTTGACTCATCTGACGCTCAAGCCGCAGAGGGCGATGGATCCGGTTGAACCGCAGGTGACCCACCGTTGTCACCGCCCGATGAAGGGGTGCGAGGCGTCCAGTCTTTTGGCGGACGAGGTTCACGACCGGCCATGATGTCGTCAATCTGCTCTTTGTCGATGGTTTCCCACTCGAGCAAAGCTTTCGCCATGGTGTGCATCTTGTCTGAGTGTTCCTCAATCAAGCGGCGCGCCAAGTTGTATTGCATGTCGATGATGCGGCGCACTTCGACGTCCACCTTTTGCATGGTGGCTTCCGACATGCTGGTGGTCTTGGTGACCGAGCGACCCAAAAACACTTCGCCTTCGTTTTCAGCGTATACCATGGGCCCCAGAGCCTCGGTCATGCCATAGCGGGTCACCATGTCACGTGCAATCGATGTGGCACGCTCAAAGTCGTTGCTGGCACCGGTGGTCATTTGGTTCATGAACACTTCTTCAGCAATACGACCACCGAACAACATGCTGATTTGGTTGAGCATGTATTCACGGTCATAGCTGTAGCGGTCTTTTTCGGGCAAGCTCATGGTCACGCCCAAGGCGCGGCCACGCGGAATGATGGTCACTTTGTGCACAGGGTCACACTTGGGCAGCAACTTGCCGATCAAGGCATGGCCGGCTTCGTGGTAAGCCGTGTTGCGACGCTCCTCTTCGGGCATCACCATGCTCTTGCGTTCAGGGCCCATCAAGATTTTGTCTTTGGCCTTTTCGAAATCTTGCATCTCCACCACACGGGCGTTGCGACGTGCAGCCATCAATGCAGCTTCGTTACACAAGTTGGCCAAATCTGCACCGCTCATGCCGGGGGTGCCGCGGGCGATGACGCTGGCGTTCACGTCTTGGCCAATGGGCACTTTGCGCATGTGCACATTCAAAATTTGTTCGCGGCCACGGATGTCGGGCAAGGTCACATACACCTGACGGTCAAAGCGACCGGGGCGCAACAAGGCGGCATCCAAAATATCGGGACGGTTGGTCGCGGCAACCACGATCACACCGAGGTTGGTTTCAAAACCATCCATCTCCACCAGCATTTGGTTCAGAGTTTGTTCGCGCTCATCGTTACCACCGCCGACACCGGCGCCACGTTGGCGACCCACGGCATCAATCTCGTCAATGAAGATGATGCAAGGTGCATTTTTCTTCGCGTTCTCAAACATGTCGCGCACACGGGCAGCGCCCACGCCGACAAACATCTCGACAAAGTCTGAACCGGAGATGCTGAAGAACGGCACCTTGGCTTCGCCCGCAATACCTTTGGCGAGCAGCGTTTTACCGGTGCCAGGAGGGCCCACCAACAGCAAGCCACGGGGAATACGACCGCCGAGTTTTTGGAACCGTTGGGGGTCTTTCAAAAAGTCAACGACTTCTTTCACTTCTTCTTTGGCTTCGTCGCAACCTGCAACATCGGCGAAGGTGACTTGGTTGTTGTTTTCATCCAGCATGCGCGCTTTGCTCTTGCCGAAGCTGAACGCACCGCCTTTGCCGCCGCCTTGCATCTGGCGCATGAAATACACCCAAACGCCAATCAACAGGAGCATAGGGCCCCAGCTGACCAACAAAGTCATGAGCAGCGAGCCTTCTTCGCGGGGCTTGACATCAAACTTCACACCGTTGGCAATGAGGTCGCCGACCAACCCACGATCCAGGTAAGTCGCCGTTGTGCGAATCTTGCGCTCGTCGTTGGTGACTGCGGTGATTTCTGTGCCGCCCTGACCTTCTTGGATGGTGGCGGTCTTGATGCGCTTGGCTCTGACTTCTTCTAGGAAGTCCGAATAGCCAAGGTAGCCCGAGCCAGCGCCAGGACGTGTTTCAAACTGTTTGAACACGGTGAACATCACCAAGGCGATGACCAACCAAACAGCGACTTTTGAGAACCATTGATTGTTCAATGTGGGCTCCGAATAAAAAGAGTACGAGTCGTACAGAGATGGGCCTGATTTTAGGCGTTTCAAGCGCCCGCGCCGCTTTATTCGTGCACAGCGGCCCTAGGAAATTCAAGGATTTGCCAAAACGCGACTTTTCACCCCGATACCGACCAAAAAGGTTTCACTGGACTTGTCGCGACTGGCCTTGGGTTTGACGGGTTTAACCACCCGAAACGTGGTTTTGAACAAATTCACCAGGTCGCTATAGCCACTGCCGTGAAAGAGCTTGACCACCAAAGCGCCCTCGTCTTTCAAATGCTTTTGGGCAAAGTCCACCGCCAGCTCGATCAAGTGAGCAATGCGGGTGGCATCGGTCGACTCAATGCCCGTCAGGTTGGGCGCCATGTCAGACACCACCACATCCACCACACGCCCTTGCAAGGCAGTTTCGAGCTGTGCCAGCACTTCTTCTTCACGGAAGTCGCCTTGGATGAACGTGACGTCTTCCACGGGCTCCATTGGCAGGATATCTAAACCAATGATGGTTCCGTTCAAGGCACCCGACGCGGC
>JBFYKC010000148.1:0-14788 GCA_041311135.1 Comamonadaceae bacterium
TTAACAAAGCTGGCGGTGGTGGTGTGGTCGGCGCCAACGAAACGGCAAAAGCAGCGCCTGATGGTTACTCTCTAGGCATGGCGACGGTGTCGACCACTGCGGCGAATCCTGCGATCAATGCCAAAATCCCGTACAACCCGCTGACAGATTTTTCGCCCATCATCAACATTGCGGCCACTCCGAACATCATTGCGGTTCATCCTACTTTTCCTGCCACAGACTACAAAACCTTTGTCGCAGAGGTGAAGCGCTCGCCAGGTAAATATTCATATTCCTCGTCCGGTACCGGTGGCATTGGCCATTTGCAAATGGAGTTGTACAAAAACTTGAGCGGCACCTTCGTAACGCACATTCCGTACCGCGGTGCCGGGCCTGCCTTGAACGACACCGTGGCAGGTCAGGTGCCGATGATTTTTGACAATTTGCCTTCGGCATTGCCCTTTATTAAAGACAACCGCTTGGTGCCCATCGTGGTGGCCGCCCCGCAACGTTTGGCGGTGTTGCCCAATGTGCCGACTTTCAAAGAAGTGGGCTTAGAGCCGGTGAACCGCATGGCTTATTACGGCATCTATGGTCCCAAAGGCATGCCCAAAGACATCGTTGACAAAATCAATGCAGGCGTTCGCAAAGCACTTGAAGACCCCGCGGTGCGCAAACGCATCGAAGACACGGGTTCACTGATTGTGGCTAACACGCCTGAGCAATTTGGGGCGCAAATCAAGGCGGAGTTTGAGGTGTACAAACGCGTCGTGAACGAACAAAAACTGACCTTGGATTGAGCCGATTGACTCAGGTTTCGGCGTCTGCACCTGACGCCAACATCGATGTGTTCATCGATGCGCTTTGGTTAGAACATGGGTTGGCCGCCAACAGTTTGGCGGCTTACCGCCGTGATTTGAATTTGCTCTCGATCTGGTTGCACGCACAGGGTACGCACTTGTTGCAAGCGCGAGAGTCTGATTTGCAGCATTACTTTGCGTACCGCCACGCCCAAACCAAAGCCACCAGCGCCAATCGTCGGTTGACGGTGTTCAAACGGTTTTACCGTTGGGCGTTGCGTGAACGCCTCTTGCAGGTCGACCCGACGCTCAAACTGCTCACGGCCAAACAGCCAACACGGGCGCCCAAAAGTTTGACAGAACCACAGGTGGAAAGCTTGCTTCATGCACCAGATACCTCGACATTGTTGGGACTGCGTGACCGAGCCATGCTGGAGTTGATCTACGCCAGCGGCTTGCGCGTGAGCGAGTTGGTGGGGCTCAAAACCCTTCATGTGAGTTTGAACGATGGGGTGTTGCGCATCATGGGCAAAGGCAGCAAAGAGCGCTTGGTGCCGTTTGGCGAAGTGGCGCGTGACTGGCTACAACGCTACATGAACGAGGCACGACCTGCATTACTGAATGGCCATCAAACCGAAGCCTTGTTTGTGACGGTGCGTGGCAAGAATGCGGGGGAAGCCATGACACGTGCCATGTTTTGGCAACTCATCAAACGTTACGCCTTGCAAGCGCAAATTCATGTGCCGATTTCACCGCACACCTTACGCCACGCGTTTGCCACGCATTTGTTGAACCATGGCGCCGATTTACGTGCGGTGCAGATGTTGCTCGGCCATGCCGATATTTCCACCACCACCATCTACACACACATTGCGCGCGAACGTTTGAAGAGTCTGCACGGTCAGCACCACCCGCGCGGCTGAAGCTCAGCCACCGAGTAAATAGCTCAGTTCAGTTTCCGTGAATCCGGCACGCTTGCGCGCCGCCTCGTTGAAGGGCGGACGCAGTTTGGGCGCGTCATAGCGTTTCACCAATTCGCCATAGAGCGATACGGGGTCCAAGCCTCGTTGCTCGCACAACCAGCGGTACCAATGGTTACCGATGGCGACATGACCCACCTCGTCTCGCAAGATGATGTCCAAGATATCAACCGCTTTCAACGCCCCAGGGGTGGCTGCTTTGCGTAGCTTGGTTTGAATCAACGGTGTCGCATCTAGGCCGCGCGCTTCCAGTGTGCGCGGCACCAAGGCCATACGCGCCAGCACATCGTCGGCTGTTTTTTGGCACATGTGCCAAAGCCCATCGTGTGCATCAAAGTCTCCGTAGGTGTAGCCCAAACTGTTCAAGTGGGCGTGCAACATGTCAAAGTGTTGCGACTCTTCATAGGCCACCCGCAACCAGTCGGTGTAGAAGTGTTCGGGCATGTTGGGGAAGCGCCAAACTGCGTCCAGTGCCAAATTGATGGCGTTGAATTCGATGTGGCACACCGCATGCAATAAAGCCGCCAAGCCCTCAGGGGTAAATGGGGTGCGCGTGGGCACTTGTTTAGCAGGAATCAGACGTGGCAGCACCGGGCGACCGGGCAGTGTCAACGCAGCATCTGGGGGCACGATGTCGCTGGGCGACAGCGTCAGCGTGGTTTGTTGAGTCCACATCGCTTGCACCGCTTGCACTTTTTCTGCAGGGTCAACAATACACAAGGCGTGGAGGGCAAGGAGACGTAGGCTCATCCTTACAATTGTAAAAAATCAAAATCACACTGGAGATCCCCATGTCTGTTTACCAACTTGATTCACTCGTTCCTGACATCGCGGACTCCGCGTGGGTGGCTGATAACGCCCAAGTGATGGGTGATGTGCACATGGCGGCAGACAGCAGCGTGTGGTTCAGCAGTGTGGTGCGTGGCGATTCGGCCACCATTCGCATTGGCGAAGGCACCAACATCCAAGATGGCAGTGTGTTGCATGCCGATGTGGGGATTCCACTGACCATTGGCAAACATGTGACCGTGGGGCACATGGTGCAACTGCATGGATGCACCGTCGGCGATGAGTCGCTGATTGGCATTGGTGCGGTGGTGCTCAATGGCGCGAAGATTGGCAAGAACTGTTTGGTAGGCGCGGGCTCGCTCGTCACCGAAGGCAAAGAGTTCCCCGATGGTTCCATGATTTTGGGGAGTCCAGCCAAGGTGGTGCGTCAGCTCACGCCGGAGCAAATTGAAGGCCTGCGCCGCAGTGCGCAGCATTACGTGGCTAACAAAAACCGTTTCAAAGCGGGTTTAAAGAAGATTGCTTGATGTCTCAGTTGCATAAATTTTTGTTCGAGGGTTTGCCCGTGCGTGGCATGTTGGTGCAACTCACCGATGTGTGGCAAGAGGTGTTGAAGCGCCGTGCGGACAATGCCGAAACGGGGGCTTATCCAGAAGCCGTGCGTCATTTACTGGGTGAGATGACCGCTGCCTCAGTACTGATGCAATCGAACATCAAATTCAACGGGGCCTTGGTGATGCAAATTTTTGGCGATGGCCCATTGAAGCTCGCGGTGGTCGAGGTGCAACCAGACTTGAGCTTGCGCGCCACAGCCAAAGTGGTGGGGGCGTTGGGCGATGCCAGCACGTTGTCCGAGATGGTCAATGTCAACAACGAAGGCAAATGCGCCATCACGCTGGATCCGCTCAAAAAAATGCCGGGCCAACAACCCTACCAAGGCGTGGTGCCTTTGTTTGATGACCAACGTCACAAGCTCGACAAATTCAGCGATGTGTTGCAGCACTACATGCTGCAAAGCGAACAACTCGACACTACCTTGGTCTTGGCTGCCAATGACACCACCGCTGCGGGCTTGTTGATTCAACGCTTGCCTGTGAAGGGCGAGGGCAACTTGGCCGCGAAGACCAGCATGGGTGACGAAGACGGCATTGGTTTGAGCGAGGACTACAACCGTATTTCTATTTTGGCGGCCAGCTTGACGCCGGATGAGTTGCTCACCCTTGATGCCGAAACCATTCTGCATCGTTTGTTCTGGGAAGAAAAACTGGTGCGCTTCGAGCCGCTCACGCCCAGCTTTGCATGTTCATGCAGCCGCGAACGGGTCAGCAACATGATTCGCAGCTTGGGTACCGAAGAGGTGGAGAGCATCTTGGCCGAGCGCGGCAATGTGGAGGTGGGTTGTGATTTTTGCGGCCAGCAATACCGCTACGACGCCGTTGACGCGGCACACATCTTTACCACCACTGAAACCCAAGCCCCCGGTACCTCATCGTTGCACTAGGCCTGTGAACAGGCGGTGCTCGCAGTCACCATCACCACAGGTTTCGCAAGCCCCTTGCCATTTGGCGGGTATCTCCGATCGCTTCATGCTGTGCGCCACATGCGGTAGTTGCCGACCTAGGCAAAACAAGGCGTTTTCTAGTCGCTGTTCGCCAAGGCCATACACCACTTGAAAAGGCGTCTTGTGTGCCATCAACGAGGCGCGCAAAGCGCTGTCTGTGGCTTGTTGGTGTGCTGACGCGGGGGTGAGGTCTAGGCCGCACAGCAGCACCAAGTCTTCGGGGGTGAGAGATTCAGGTGGTGCCGCATCCAACACCTCTAGACGCACGTCTAAATCGATCAGATGCGCTTTCAGCGCGTGTGTGAGTTGTGTCTTGCCCGTTTGGGGCGCGCCAAGAATGGCGACTTGCATGTGTGCTTAGCGTGCGATTTGCACGAAGACTTCGTTTGGCTTGACCATGCCAATTTCGGAACGGGCACGCTCTTCGACCATCTCCAAGCCGTCTTTCAGGTCATGGAGTTCGGCGCTGAGTCGGTCGTTGGCCAACTGTGCTGCAGCGTTTTGCTGCTTTTGGTCTTTCAGGGTCTGACGCAAGCGCATCACGTCAGGGATGCTGCCGCGACCAAACCACAGCTGGCCCTGCAGCACGAGCAGCAGGGCAATCAGCACCAGGTGGAGTGGACGCTGCATCATGGGCGATCAACGCAGGTTGTAGAAGGCGGAACGCCCTGGGTACACGGCCACATCCCCCAAGTCTTCTTCGATGCGCAAGAGTTGGTTGTACTTGGCCATGCGGTCAGAGCGGCTCATGGAGCCCGTTTTGATTTGACCGGCGTTCAAGCCCACAGCGATGTCCGCAATGGTGCTGTCTTCGGTTTCGCCCGAGCGGTGGCTGATGACGGCGGTGTAGCCTGCGCGCTTGGCCATCTCAATCGCTTCGAAGGTTTCGGTCAAGGTACCGATTTGGTTGATCTTGATGAGGATCGAATTGGCGATGCCTTTGTCGATGCCTTCTTTGAAGATCTTGGTGTTGGTCACAAACAAGTCGTCACCCACGATTTGCACTTTCTTGGCCAAGCGGTCAGTCAACACTTTCCAGCCGTCCCAGTCGCCTTCGGCCATGCCGTCTTCGATGCTGATGATCGGGTACTTGTCACACCAAGTGGCGAGCATGTCGGTCCATTGCTGGGCTGTGAGTTGTAGGCCTTCACCAGACAAGTGGTACTTGCCGTCTTTGTAGAACTCGCTGGCCGCGCAGTCCAAGCCGATGGCGATTTGCTCACCAGCGGTGTAGCCTGCAGCCGCAATCGCGTCCAAGATCATTTGGATGGCGGCTTCATGGCTGGTGACGTTAGGGGCAAAGCCGCCTTCGTCGCCGACCGCAATGCTCATGCCTTTGTCGTGGATGATTTTTTTCAATGCGTGGAACACTTCTGCGCCGTAACGCACGGCTTCCCGGAAGGTGGGGGCGCCCACGGGGATGATCATGAACTCTTGCAAGTCCAGGTTATTGTTTGCATGTGCGCCACCATTGATGACGTTCATCATGGGCACAGGCAATTGGTTGCCATTCATGCCGCCGAAGTAGCGGTACAAAGGCAAGC
Organism: Comamonadaceae bacterium; assembly: GCA_041311135.1. Lineage (GTDB taxonomy): Bacteria > Pseudomonadota > Gammaproteobacteria > Burkholderiales > Burkholderiaceae_C > Limnohabitans. The sequence goes on from JBFYKC010000148.1 coordinate 5,654, forward strand.
CAGATTCTTCAGCCGCAGCGCGTGCCACCGCCATGGACACAGCCAACAAGGCATTGGCGCCCAAGCGGCTCTTGTTGTCTGTGCCGTCGAGGTCGATCAACGTTTTGTCAAGAAAGGCTTGCTCGGAAGCATCCAAGCCCAACACGGCTTCGGAAATTTCGGTGTTGATGTGCTCCACGGCTTTCAACACGCCTTTGCCGAGGTAGCGGCTCTTGTCGCCGTCGCGCAGTTCAATGGCTTCACGGCTGCCGGTGGAGGCGCCAGAAGGCACAGCGGCACGACCCATGGTGCCGGACTCCAACAACACATCACATTCGACGGTGGGGTTGCCACGGCTGTCCAAAATTTCACGGGCGACGATGTCGACAATAGCGCTCATTTGTGTTTTCCTAAGTCAAGTTTTTAAAATTGTTGCAGGCTGTGTGCTTGGCACTCAGGCTTCAAAGTTGTTTTCCAAGAAAGGGTGTTTTTTAGTCACGGCATCGAGTTCCACCAAGGTCTCGAGCAAGGCTTTCATTTTGCCCAGTGGCACCGCATTGGGACCATCCGACCAAGCGTCTGCGGGGCAGGGATGGGTTTCCATGAACAAGCCGGCAACGCCTGCCGCGACGCCTGCGCGTGCCAACACAGGCACCATCTCACGGGCACCGCCACTGCTGGTGCCTTGGCCGCCGGGTTTTTGTACCGAGTGCGTCACATCGAACACCACCGGTGCGCCTGACTTGCGCATCTCAGCCAAGCTGACCATGTCAGCCACCAGGTTGTTGTAGCCAAAGCTCACGCCCCGTTCGCAGGCCAAGAAGTTGTCTTCTGGCAAACCTACTTCATGCGCAGCAGAACGTGCTTTGTCGATGACGTTCTTCATGTCCCAAGGTGCCAAGAATTGGCCCTTCTTGATGTTGACTGGTTTGCCCGATTGCGCCACGGCTCGGATGAAATCGGTTTGGCGGCACAGGAAGGCTGGGGTTTGCAACACATCGACCACGCTGGCCACAGCTTTGACTTGGGATTCGTCGTGCACATCGGTGAGGATGGGAACGTGGAGTTGTCGACGCACTTCGTCCAAAATTTTCAAACCGGCATCGATTCCTACGCCGCGCTTGGTGTTGCCCGATGAGCGGTTGGCTTTGTCGAACGAGCCTTTGTAGATCAGGGGGATGCCCAAACCCGAGCAGATTTCCTTGAGTTGACCGGCCACGTCGATCGACATTTCCAAACCTTCGATGGAGCAGGTGCCTGCAATCAAAAAGAAGGGATGGTTCAAGCCAACGTCAAATCCGCAAAGTTTCATGGGGCGTCCTGTGAGTGTTGGTGTTAGGCCTTGGCTTTGTGGTCAAGCGCCGCCTTGACGAAAGCGTTGAACAGCGGGTGGCCATCCCAGGGGGTGGACTTGAATTCGGGGTGGAACTGCACACCCATGTACCAAGGATGCACGGTTTGTGGCAATTCAACGATTTCTGTCAATTGCTCACGCTGTGTCAGTGCCGAAATCACCAAACCGGCTTTGCGCAAGGTGTCCAAGTAGTTCACATTGGCTTCGTAGCGGTGGCGATGGCGCTCGGTTACCACGTCACCATAAATTTGGTGGGCCAAGGTGCCGGGGGCGACGTCAGAGCTTTGTGCGCCCAAACGCATGGTGCCGCCGAGGTTGGAATTGGCGGTACGTGTTTGGATGCTGCCATCCGCGTCTTTCCACTCGTTGATCAGAGCGATGACGGGGTTGGGACCATCGGGCACAAACTCGGTACTGTTGGCGTCTTTCAGACCTGCCATGTGGCGGGCGTATTCGATGGTGGCCACTTGCATGCCCAAGCAGATGCCAAGGTAAGGCACTTTGTTTTCGCGGGCGAATTGGGCGGAAGAGATTTTCCCTTCCACGCCGCGAATGCCAAAGCCGCCGGGCACCAAAATGGCGTCGAATTTGCCGAGTTGGTTGACGTTCTCAGGCGTGATGAATTCGGAATCGATGTACTCGATCTTCACGCGTGCATGGTTTTTCATACCGGCGTGACGCAAGGCTTCGTTGAGCGACTTGTAGCTGTCCGACAAGTCCACGTACTTGCCCACCATGGCGATGCTGACTTCGTGTTTGGGGTTGGCCACTTCGTGGACCAAATCATCCCAACGCTGCAAGTTGGCGGGTTGCGCGTTGATGCGAAGTTTTTCGCACACCAAGCGGTCCAAGCCTTGCTCGTGCAACATGCGGGGCACTTTGTAAATGGTGTCCACGTCCCACATGGAGATCACGCCCCATTCCGGCACGTTCGAGAACAGGCTGATTTTTTGGCGTTCTTCTTCGGGAATCGGACGATCGGCGCGGCACAGCAGGGCGTCGGCTTGGATACCGATTTCGCGCAATTTCTGTGCGGTGTGTTGGGTGGGTTTGGTTTTCAGCTCACCTGCGGCAGCAATCCAAGGCACGTAGCTCAGATGCACAAACGCCGTGTTGTTGGGGCCAATCTTCAAACTCATTTGACGCGCCGCTTCGAGGAAGGGCAGGGACTCGATGTCACCCACGGTGCCACCGATTTCCACAATCGCGACGTCGACTGCATCCGGGGTTTCGTAAGCCGCACCACGTTTGATGAATTCTTGGATTTCGTTGGTGATGTGCGGAATGACTTGCACCGTTTTGCCCAAATAGTCACCGCGGCGCTCTTTGTCGAGCACGCTTTGGTAAATCTGGCCAGTGGTGAAGTTGTTGGCCTTTTTCATGCGCGTCGTGATGAAGCGCTCGTAATGGCCTAAATCGAGGTCGGTTTCTGCGCCGTCTTCGGTGACGAACACCTCGCCATGCTGGAAGGGCGACATGGTGCCGGGGTCTACGTTGATGTAGGGATCCAGCTTGATGAGGGTGACTTTGAGGCCGCGCGATTCAAGCAAAGCGGCGAGTGAGGCGGCTGCGATTCCCTTGCCTAGGGAAGAGACAACACCGCCGGTGACGAATACAAATTGGGTCATGCCAGATCGGGAGTCAGGTCTCCCGGTAGGTGGAAATCGAAATTATAGGCGCTCTGCTACATTGCGACCCATGTCTGATCTGTCAAACAAACATATCGTTTTGGGTTTGAGTGGGGGAATCGCCTGCTACAAAGCGGCCGAGCTGTGTCGCGCCTTAGTCAAGGCCGGGGCCACGGTGCAGGTGGTGATGACCGAGGCGGCGGCCCAGTTCATCACGCCCGTGACGCTGCAGGCGTTGTCGAATCGCTCGGTTTACACGTCGCAGTGGGACGACCGTGAACCCAACAACATGGCCCACATCAATTTGAGCCGTGAGGCCGACGCCATCTTGGTGGCACCGGCCAGTGCCGACTTCATGGCCAAACTGTTGCACGGCCGTGCCGATGACTTGCTCAGTCTCATGTGCTTGGCGCGTCCGATAGACCGTGTCCCGTTGATCTTGGCGCCTGCCATGAACCGTGAAATGTGGCAGCACCCTGCCACGCAGCGCAACATGGCGCAACTCAAGGCCGATGGGGCGCATGTGTTGGAGGTGGGGCAGGGTGAACAAGCCTGCGGTGAAACCGGCGACGGCCGCATGCTGGAACCCGAAGAAATTTTGCAAGACCTGGTGGCCTTTTTTCAACCCCAAGTGCTGGCGGGTCAACATGTCTTAGTGACGGCAGGCCCTACGTATGAAGCCATGGACCCTGTGCGTGGCATCACCAATTTATCAAGCGGCAAGATGGGCTTTGCTATTGCCCGTGCAGCTCGTGAAGCGGGTGCTGTGGTGACCTTGGTGGCAGGCCCTGTGCATTTGCCTACGCCGCGTGGTGTGCAGCGCGTGGATGTGCGCTCGGCGTTGGACATGCAGGCCGCAGTGGCCCAACATGTGGACGCTGCTTCGGTGTTTGTGGCGACGGCTGCCGTGGCCGATTGGCGTGTGGCCGATGTGGCAGGACAAAAAATAAAGAAAGAGGGCTCAGGGCAGTTGCCTCAGTTGAATTTTGTTGAAAACCCAGACATTTTGGCTGGCGTGGCCCAATCCGCCCGTGCGAAAAGTGGGGCGTTGTATTGTGTGGGTTTTGCGGCCGAAAGCCATGATTTGCTCAAGCACGCCACGGCCAAGCGCGAGCGCAAAGGCGTGCCCTTGTTGGTGGGCAATATTGGGCCTGCCACGTTTGGATTGGATGACAACGCCTTGTTGTTGGTGGATGCGCAGGGCAGTCAAGAACTGCCGCATGCCAACAAACTCACGCTTGCGCGCCAACTGGTGAATGAAATCGCGCGTCGTCTTGAGGCTTAAATTTCACTTTTATTTTCATTTCAAACACACATGAAACTCGACGTCAAAATTCTCGATCCCCGCATGGCAGACCAATTGCCGCAGTACGCCACGCCAGGCAGTGCGGGCTTGGACTTGCGTGCGTGCTTGGACGCGCCTATCACCTTGGAGCCCAATGCATGGCAACTGGTGCCCACAGGCATCGCCATTCATTTGGCTGATCCTGCATATGCTGCGCTCATCTTGCCGCGCTCAGGCCTGGGTCACAAGCACGGCATTGTGTTGGGCAACCTCGTGGGCCTGATTGACAGCGACTACCAAGGCCAATTGATGGTCAGTGCGTGGAACCGCAGTGATGTGGCGTTCACCTTGGAACCTATGGAACGCTTGGCTCAACTGGTGATCGTGCCTGTGGTGCAAGCGCAGTTCAATGTGGTGAACGAATTTGCAGGCGCCACAGAGCGCGGTGAGGGTGGCTACGGTTCGACAGGTAAAAAGTAACGTTGTCAGAGCCGCTGCGCGTCAGTGCAACAAGTCGTTGCCGGGGGCTTGTGCCTCAATTTTGAAAAAGCCAGTACCCAAGGTGCCGCGCTCTTGCTCTTCTTGCGTGGCTTCACGTACCGATTGCACATCGAGGTGAATGCGAATGGCAATCCCCGCCAGCGGGTGGTTGCCATCTAACACCACATGCTCGGGGTAGAGGTCGGTCACGGTGTACAGCAAATCTTGCGGTGCGTCGGGGTTGCAGCCTGCAGGCAGCGCATGGCCCTCGACGGTATGGCCTTCTTCCAGTTCTTTGGGGAAGCGTGAACGTGCTTCCAAGAACACCAAGTTTTCGTCGTAGTCACCAAATGCTTCTTCGGGTTCCAAATGCAAATCAATTTGGTCCCCCACGCTGTGGCCTTGCAGCGCTTCTTCGATCTTGGCAAGCAAGTCGTCACCACCGACCAAAAACTCGATTGGACTGTCCAACTCGTCGAGTACTTCGCCCAAAGTGTCTTTCAAGGTCCAAGTTAAGCCGACCACGCAGTGTTGAGTAATTTCCATAGGGCAAAATTGTCGCACGATGCATGTGAACAAACCCCTGACCCTGCTCGGCGGTATCAGCCCCGCTGAATTTATGAACACCTATTGGCAACGCAAGCCCTTGTTGGTGCGTCAAGCCATTCCTGACTTCAAGCCCTTACTGAGCCGTTCTGAGCTATTTGATTTGGCTGAACAAAACGAGGTGGAATCTCGCTTGGTGATGGGTGCCAACGGCGGACAGCGTGATTGGCAAATGCAACGCGGCCCTTTTAAGCGTCGCGCGATTCCCAAACTCACCGAACATGACTGGACTTTGCTGGTGCAAGGCGTTGATTTACATGACGACCGCGTGGCCAGCCTGATGCAGCAGTTCCGCTTTGTGCCCGATGCACGCTTGGATGACGTGATGATCAGCTATGCCACCGAGGGCGGGGGTGTGGGCCCGCACTTTGACAGCTATGACGTGTTTTTGTTGCAAGCTCACGGGCAAAGGCGTTGGCGCATTGGCCGGCAAAAAGATTTGTCGCTGGTCCCAGACATGCCTCTGAAAATTTTGGCGAATTTCAAACCCGAACATGACTGGGTACTCAACCCTGGCGACATGCTGTATTTGCCTCCGCGTTACGCCCATGACGGGATTGCACAAGGCGAGTGCATGACGTACTCGGTGGGTTTTCGCGTCCCTCAGATAGGTGATTTGGCCCGTGAGTTGTTGGTTCGCTTGAGCGAAGGGGCAGAAGATGTGGCAGGTTGCGACTTGTACCAAGATGCCCATCAACCTGCTGTGGCAAAACCCGCAGCCATGCCGGAGGGCTTGGCAGAGTTTGCGAAAACAGCATTACAAAAAGCGCTGAAAGACCCCAAAGCGTTGCAACGTGCGTTGGGTGAGTATCTGACCGAGCCCAAAGCCAATGTGTGGTTTGAGATGGGGGATATGCCCAATCGGCTCAAATCCGTGCGTTTAGACCGGCGTAGCAAGATGATGTACGACGCGCATCACATCTTTTTGAATGGTGAAAGCTGGCGTGCAGCGGGAAAAGATGCGAAGTTGATGCGTCAATTGGCTGATCAACGGGCACTCAGCCCTGCGGACTTGGCCAAAGCAAGTCCAGAAGCCTTGGGCTTATTGATGGAATGGTGTGACGATGGTTGGCTTCATGCGGGTGCGTAAATTTTTGTAAATTGACGTCCCGCTGACAATCGTTATCTACATTTATAGGATTTACCCTATAATGAGAGGCTGAGTTGGCGGGCTCGAGTCCATCAGCTCGGTTGTGGTGCAAGCCACGGCAATTTCCGGAAATTGTTTTCATCCCCCTTTAAGGAATATTCAAATGAACAAGTCAATCCTGTTGGCATCTTTGTTGGCTGCTGCCGCTCTCGTCGCTTGCGGCAAAAAAGAAGCTCCTGCTGTTGAAGCTGCTCCTGCTGCTGCTTCTGCTCCAGTTGAAGCAGCTTCTGCTGCAGCTTCTGACGCTGCCGCTCCAGCTTCTGACGCTGCTAGCAAGTAATCAGCTTCGAACTGACTGCAAGAGCCACCTTCGGGTGGCTTTTTTTATGCCTTCTGCGCCTGAGACCGTTAAACCTGGATCCAGTGAGAGCCTTTGAATGGATCGGCCACGTCAATCTCAGAAGATGCACAACCTAAGGCGTTGCCCAAGCTGGCCCGCGCCAAATCAGGCGTGTTGTTGCGTTCACTCAGGTGTGCAGCAAGGACGTGATTCAAATCATTGTGTTTGATGCGGGCTAGCAATTCTGCAGCAGCGCCGTTGGAGAGGTGTCCCCAAGGTCCTGCGACACGTTTTTTGAGAAAGGCTGGATAGGCAGAAGCCTGCAGCAAATCGGGGTCATGGTTGGCCTCTAGCAGCAACGCATGGCAGTTTTGCAGTGCGCTCACTACGCGGGCAGAGGCATGCCCTAAATCAGTAAGCACCCCTAAATGCCGATCGCCATCGGTACAACGCAATTGCAGCGGTTCTCGCGCATCATGGGGCACGGTGAAGGGCCAAGCTTGCAAGTCGCCGATTTCAATAGGGGTGACATCACGTGCCACATGCAAGAGTGGTTGATATGCCTCCCATGCAGCATCTGCGATGGCCAACCAAGTGCCTTGACTCATCCAAAGCGGCGTGGGGTAACGTTTGACGAAATGACGTGCGCACCCCACGTGATCGCCATGCTCATGGGTGATAAAAATGGCATCGACTTCGTCTGCGCAGGTGCCTGCTTCAATCAAGGCTGCTTCAAGATCGCGCAGGCGCAGGCCGCAATCAATCAGCAATCGGGTGGTGTGTGTGCCACTTTGGGCTTCGACCAAAGTGGCATTGCCTGAGCTGCCACTGCCCAGACTTTTGAAGCGCAGCATGCGCTGATGACGCAGTGTGGATCGGTGTCTTAACGCAAATCGTCAGCCAAGAGCTTCAAGATGCGCTGAGCCACGGGACTGGTTTCTGTTTGACCCGCTGCATTTTGAACACTGACTTCCGACGCGCCATTGACGTTTTGTACCGAAATGCGGTATTTCACAGGGCCGACATCCGGTGTGGAAGAGCTAAAGAGTTTGCTGAAAAAGCCTTTTTCTTCTTTGACGGCGGTGTCAACGTAGCGCACAAAGTACACACCTTGGGCACGGTCACGGTCTTCTACTGTGAAGCCATTGCGGTCGAGTGCCAAGCCGACACGGCGCCAGCTGACATCAAATGAGTTAGGAATTACCAGTAGTGAGTCATTGCCTTTGACTGTTAAGTTGGGCTTGCCGTTGGCGGATTCTCTGGCGATTGCCGGTTTGGCTTGCTCGGCAGAAACGCCTAACTTGATCATCAAGCGGCTTAAAAGTTCAGCTTCTAGTTCCGCATCCCTAGGACGTGGCACCCAAATTGTTCCAGTTTTGGTTTGATCTGTGTATTCTTCACTCATGCCGCGGTGGGTTACAAAAATGTCCACGCCACCTGAGTTGTTGCGTTCGATGCGCGTGCGAAATTTGTCCCGTTCGCCTGAGGAGTACAAGCCGTCGAATGCTTTACCTAAGGCGCGGCGAATGAAATCTTGAGGAATCTTGGCACGATTTTCCGCCCATTCGGTTTCTAGCAAGCCAAGTTGCTGTTGGTCAATGACGTACTCGAAGCCATTTTCTTTCCAGAAGCCATGCACGATGGGCCATACCACATCGGCAGAGCGGTTCACGACCAACCAACGCTGATTGCCTTCACGTTCAACGCGCACATCGTTCACTTGTTTGGCTGCCGTGGTTGGAACGACTGAGGCTGGGCGGAGGCCCATGCTACTGGCGGTTACTGAGCCACCGGGGACGGCGTAACGCGTATCGCGCGTCAACTGAGTCAGATCTGGGGGAATATCGAGTGGCACAACCTTGGTGCCGCCCTCGGTTTTGTAATTGACTTTGTCACTGTCCATCAGCGAGCCACAGCCGCTCAGGACAACCAAGGTGGCCAGTGCGGCCACGGTGCGATTCAAAGCAAAAGAGAGTTTCACAGCCAAGACCTTTTCAATAATTTAGATCAAACCGGCAGCATGTAAAGCCGCTTCAACGACGGGTACATTGCCGGCCGTGAGTTCAGTCATGGGCAAGCGCAACGTAGGGCCTGCCAGCCCCATGCGGTGCATGGCCCATTTCACGGGAATTGGGTTGGCTTCAATAAACAATTGTTTGTGAACCGGCATCAACTTGAACTGAATTTCCATGGCACGTTTGACATCGCCAGCAATCGCGGCCATGCACAACTCGTGCATCAAGCGAGGCGCTACGTTGGCGGTCACACTGATGTTGCCTTGACCACCGCACAGCATCAATGCCACGGCGGTGGGGTCGTCACCGGAATACACAGCAAAGCCCTTGGGGACATCACGAATCAGCCACTCGGCGC
>JBFYKC010000161.1:0-5078 GCA_041311135.1 Comamonadaceae bacterium
CGGCCGAGGTGCTCAAGCACAAGCCAGACGGCATCTTCTTGTCCAATGGCCCTGGCGATCCCCAGCCCTGCGACTACGCGATTGCCGCGACTGCTGAGTTGATTGAAACCGGCATTCCGACATTCGGTATTTGCTTGGGACACCAAATCATGGCCTTGGCCAGCGGTGCCAAAACTTTCAAGATGAAGTTTGGCCACCACGGCGCCAATCACCCCGTGAAAGACCTCGACTCGGGGCGTGTTTCCATCACCAGCCAAAACCACGGTTTTGCCGTGGACGAAAAATCTTTGCCCGCCAACTTGCGCGCCACGCATATCTCGTTGTTTGACGGTACCTTGCAAGGCTTGGCCCGAACCGACAAGCCCGCGTTTTGCTTCCAAGGTCACCCTGAAGCATCGCCCGGCCCACACGACATTGCGTACCTCTTTGACCGCTTCATCAAATTGATGGAGAAAAAATAATGCCTAAGCGTACCGACATCAAAAGCATTCTCATCATTGGCGCAGGCCCGATCATCATTGGTCAAGCGTGTGAGTTCGATTACTCTGGCGTGCAAGCGTGCAAAGCGTTGCGTGAAGAGGGTTACAAGGTCATCTTGATCAACAGCAACCCCGCCACGATCATGACCGACCCTGCCACAGCAGACGTCACCTACATCGAGCCCATCACTTGGCAAACGGTTGAGAAGATCATTGCCAAAGAGCGTCCAGACGCCATCCTGCCCACCATGGGCGGCCAAACGGCGCTCAACTGCGCGTTGGACTTGTGGCACCACGGTGTGTTGGCCAAGTACAAGGTCGAGCTGATTGGTGCGACACCTGAAGCTATCGACAAAGCCGAAGACCGCTTGAAGTTCAAAGACGCCATGACCAAGATTGGTCTGGGTTCTGCGCGTTCAGGCATTGCCCACAGCATGGAAGAAGCTTGGGATGTGCAAAAACGCGTCGGTTTCCCCACTGTCATTCGTCCCAGTTTCACACTGGGCGGTACGGGCGGTGGCATTGCGTACAACCCTGAAGAATTTGAAGTTATTTGTAAGCGTGGCCTCGAGGCTTCGCCAACCAACGAGTTGTTGATTGAAGAATCCTTGCTCGGCTGGAAAGAATACGAGATGGAAGTGGTGCGCGACAAAGCGGACAACTGCATCATCATTTGCTCGATCGAAAACTTAGACCCGATGGGCGTGCACACCGGTGACTCCATCACCGTGGCCCCTGCACAAACCTTGACCGACAAGGAATACCAGGTGTTGCGTAACGCGTCGTTGGCGGTGTTGCGTGAGATTGGTGTGGACACGGGCGGCTCGAACGTGCAGTTCTCCATCAATCCCAAAGACGGTCGCATGGTCGTCATTGAGATGAACCCACGCGTGTCGCGCTCTTCTGCCTTGGCATCCAAAGCCACGGGTTTCCCGATTGCGAAGGTGGCGGCCAAGCTGGCAGTGGGCTACACACTCGATGAGTTGCGCAACGAAATCACAGGTGGCGCGACACCTGCGTCGTTCGAACCTTCGATCGACTACGTCGTCACTAAGATTCCACGTTTTGCCTTTGAAAAATTCCCCACCGCCGACAGCCGCTTGACCACTCAAATGAAATCGGTGGGCGAGGTGATGGCGATGGGACGTACCTTCCAAGAGTCCTTCCAAAAAGCCTTGCGTGGTTTGGAAGTGGGCGTGGACGGCATGAACGAAAAAACCCAAGACCGCGAAGTGCTTGAGAAAGAGCTGGGCGAACCCGGCCCTGAGCGTATTTGGTACGTGGGCGATGCGTTTGCCCAAGGCATGAGTGTGGAAGAAGTGTTCTCTCTCACCAAGATTGACCGTTGGTTCTTGGTGCAGATTGAAGAGATCGTGAAGATTGAGTTGGAACTTGAAACCACCTCGCTCGAAGCGATTTCTGAACAAGAGTTGCGCGCTCTCAAGAAAAAAGGTTTTTCTGACCGTCGTTTGGCCAAGTTGCTCAAGACCACTGAACATGCCGTACGCGCACGGCGCCATGAATTGAATGTTCGTCCCGTCTACAAGCGTGTGGACACGTGTGCGGCTGAGTTCTCGACGGACACGGCATACATGTACTCGTGTTACGAAGGCCATGGTGATGGCGAGTGCGAAGCCGAACCCACCACCAACAAAAAAATCATGGTGCTCGGTGGCGGTCCCAACCGCATTGGTCAAGGGATTGAGTTTGACTACTGCTGCGTTCACGCCGCGCTCGCCATGCGCGAAGACGGCTATGAAACCATCATGGTCAACTGCAACCCTGAAACCGTGTCGACTGACTACGACACGTCGGACCGCTTGTATTTCGAGCCCTTGACGCTTGAAGACGTGCTGGAAATCGTGGACAAAGAAAAGCCAACTGGCGTGATTGTTCAATACGGTGGTCAAACTCCTTTGAAATTGGCGCTCGGTTTGGAAGCTGCGGGTGTTCCCATCATCGGTACCAGCCCCGACATGATTGACGCGGCCGAAGACCGTGAGCGTTTTCAAAAGTTGCTGCAAGACCTCGGTCTGCGCCAACCGCCGAACGCCACCGCACGCACTGAAACTGAAGCGCTTGAAAAAGCAGCCGAGTTGGGCTACCCCTTGGTGGTGCGCCCCAGCTATGTGTTGGGTGGCCGTGCCATGGAAATCGTGCATGAACAACGCGACCTCGAGCGGTACATGCGCGAAGCGGTCAAGGTGTCCAACGATTCACCCGTGCTCTTGGATCGTTTCTTGAACGATGCGATTGAGTGCGATGTGGATTGCTTGCGCGACCCCGAGGGCAAAACCTTCATTGGCGGTGTGATGGAACACATTGAACAAGCGGGTGTGCACAGTGGTGACTCTGCTTGCTCGTTGCCCCCTTACTCATTGTCAGAAGCCACTGTCACCGAACTCAAACGCCAATCTGCCGCAATGGCCGGTGCTTTGAATGTGGTCGGCTTGATGAACGTGCAGTTCGCAATTCAGCATGTGGATGGCAAAGACGTCATTTACGTGTTGGAGGTCAACCCACGTGCATCGCGCACGGTGCCTTATGTCTCGAAAGCCACAGGCATTCAGTTGGCGAAAGTCGCTGCGCGTTGCATGGCTGGCCAAACCTTGGCATCACAAAGCATCACCAAAGAAGTCACACCGCCTTACTTCAGCGTGAAAGAAGCGGTGTTCCCGTTTGTGAAGTTCCCAGGCGTCGACACCATCCTCGGTCCAGAAATGAAGTCCACGGGCGAGGTCATGGGTGTGGGCAAAACCTTTGGCGAAGCTTTTGTGAAGAGCCAATTGGGTGCAGGCACCAAGTTGCCTCGTCCACGTGATGCCGATGGCCGCGCCACGGGCAAAGTGTTTATCTCTGTGAAGAACAACGACAAACCACGTGCCATCGCAGTGGCGCGTGAGTTGGCTGCGTTGGGTTTTGAACTGATTGCCACCAAAGGTACTGCATCCGCTATTGTGGAAGCGGGCGTGGCCTGCGAAGTGGTGAACAAGGTGACCGAAGGTCGTCCCCACATCGTGGACGCGATCAAGAACAACGAGGTGGTGTTGGTCATCAACACCGTGGAAGAGCGTCGCAATGCGATTGCTGATTCACGCCATATCCGTACCTCGGCATTGCTCAACCGTGTCACGACATTCACCACCATCGCCGGTGCAGAAGCTGCGGTGGAAGGCATGAAGTACATGGACAAGTTGGATGTCATTTCGGTTCAAGAAATGCATGCCCAATTGACAGCCTAAGGACACACGATGAGTACAGTTCCTATCACCAAACGTGGTGCAGAAAAGCTCAAGGATGAGTTGCACAAACTCAAAACCGTGGAGCGTCCTTCGGTGATTGCCGCCATCGCTGAAGCGCGTGCACAAGGCGATCTGAGCGAGAACGCGGAGTACGACGCAGCCAAAGACCGTCAAGGCTTTATCGAAGGTCGCATTCAAGAAATTGAAGGCAAGTTGTCGGTGGCTCAGATCATCGACCCGGCCGCTTTGGACGCTGGCGGTCGCGTGGTGTTTGGTGCCACAGTCGCTTTGGAAGACGAAGATACGGGCGACAAGGTGACCTACCAAATCGTGGGCGAAGACGAAGCCGATTTGAAACTCGGTCTGATCAACATCAGCAGCCCAATTGCCCGTGCCTTGATTGGCAAAGAAGAAGGCGATGTGGCCGAAGTGCAAGCCCCGGGTGGCGTGAAGCACTACGAGGTGGTTAAGGTTTCTTACCTCTAACTCTTCAGCATGGCGCAGCTACAAGTTTTTTTAGCGGCGTTGTGGTGGGGCAGCCTTTCGGCTGTTGGGTTCATGGTGGTTCCCATGCTGTTCATGCATTTGGAAACCCCGGTCATGGCAGGGCAGATGGCGGCCAAGTTGTTCAGTGCACAAACTTGGCTGTCACTGTTTTGCGGTTTGTTGCTGTTGCTGGCCGCGCGACGTGAAAACCTCACGACATCAAAAACACCTTCGCCGTGGGTTATTGCTGGGATGCTGCTGGCTTTGTTGATCGAAGTTGCGGTGAAGCCCCACATCGTGGCCCGCGAAAACATGGCTTTGTGGCACAACCTAGGCTCTGCGTTTTATTTGGCGCAATGGGTGTGTGCAGGTCGGGCACTGTGGGCGTTGTGGCCTGATGTGTCTGAGCTTGCAGAGATTGCAAGCTCAGCGCCACGCGATTAACCCAAGCTGCGTTTTTTGACCGAAATCTTTTTCGGTTTGGCCCGTTTGACTTGACCGCCGGAGGTCAAGCGCTGGTTACCCAGGACGCGCAAGGTTTTGACTTCGGGGCGTTGACCGCCACGGCTGCTGTACTTGAGCACTTTGACGTCGCGAGGGCCGGGCATGCGGTCTTCGTCCAGCGCACGTTCTTTTTCCACACGCGGACGCCACAACACAAACAGCTTGCCAATGTGTTGAATAGGCGCTGCATTGAGTTGATCGGCCAAAGCGACAAACATGGTCTCGCGTGCTTGGCGGTCATCGCCCAAAACGCGGATTTTGATGAGGCCGTGCGCGTTGAGTGCCATCTCGGCTTCTTTGATCACGGCAGGGGTGAGCCCATCGTTGCCAATCATCACGACGGGGTCCAAATGGTGCGCTTCGGCGC
>JBFYKC010000172.1:0-4678 GCA_041311135.1 Comamonadaceae bacterium
GCTCAAGCCATGGCCTACAAACAACGCATCTTGGCCGCCGTGCCTCAGGGCGTGAGCTTTGAGCCGTTGATGACGCTTTACCTCACCGACAACTTGCCTGCCGATGAAATCGCCCGCGCCAAAGAGGCAGGCGTGGTCGCTGCCAAGCTCTATCCCGCTGGCGCCACCACCAACAGCGATGCGGGCGTGACCGACCTCCGCAAGATCTACAAAACACTCGAAGCCATGCAAAAGACGGGCATGTTGTTGTTGGTGCACGGTGAAGTCACCAGCAGCGACATCGATTTGTTTGACCGTGAGGCTGTGTTCATCGACACCCAGTTGATTCCGCTGCGCAAAGATTTTCCCGAACTCAAAATCGTGTTCGAGCACATCACCACCCAAGAGGCGGCGCAGTATGTGGCCGCGAGCGACAAGTACACCGGTGCCACCATCACGGCGCACCACTTGCTGTACAACCGCAACGCCATCTTCACCGGTGGCATTCGCCCGCATTACTACTGTTTGCCTGTGCTCAAGCGCGAGACACACCGTCAAGCCTTGGTGAAAGCCGCCACCAGTGGCTCGCCCAAATTCTTCTTGGGCACCGACAGCGCGCCACACCCTGCTCAGCTCAAAGAGCACGCCACAGGATGCGCAGGCTGTTACACCGCGCATGCCGCCATGCCCATGTACGCCGAAGCGTTTGATAACGCGGGCGCGCTCGACAAGCTCGAAGGTTTTGCCAGTTTCCACGGGGCCGACTTTTATGGTTTGCCCCGCAACACGGGCAAGCTGACCTTGCGCAAAGAAAGCTGGACGCCGCCCGAGAGCTTTGTATTTGGCGAAGCCGACTTGAAACCCTTGCGCTCTGGCGAGGCCTTGCCTTGGCGTGTGATTTAACCGACTTAGCCGACATTGATTGGTCGCAGCCGTGGTTCGCGCCTTGGCGCGAATTGGGGGAGCCCACAGTACGCCTAGCGATTCGGCAGCAAAGCGTGGGCGAAGCGCTGAACACGACCCGTGCTGGCCTCGCGCGGGGCGTTGTTCACGAGGTGACGTTCGTCCCCCAATCAGCCCTGCCCGAAGGCCAAGCCTACGAAGACTTCATCTTCAAAACAGCCCAGGTGCCCACCCGCGATGGCTTGCACGACTTTTTCAATGGCTTGTGTTGGCACCGTTTTCCGCACGCCAAGCGCCGCCTGAACCAGTTGCAAGCGGCGGAAATTGAAACCCAAGGGATTCGTCCCACGCGCGGCCCCGTGCGTGATGCACTGACGTTGTTTGACGAAAATGTGGTGCTCATGCACGCCCCCGATGTCGTGTGGCAAGCCTTGCAAGCGCGTGACTGGTTGCGCCTGTTTGTGGACTTGCGCGACCAATGGTCACATGTGCATTTGGTGCTGTTTGGTCACGCCTTGCTTGAGAAGTTGGTTGTGCCCTACAAGTCCATCACCGGCCACGTGTACCGCGTGGCCAACGAGGTGAACCCACATGACGAAGTCGCTTTAGACGCGTGGTTGGTGCAAGACCTGCAGCCCGACAAGTTGGCCACCAAACCGTACGAGCCCTTGCCAGTGCTAGGCGTGCCAGGTTGGTGGCTGGCCAATGCCGAGCGGGCCTATTACGAAGACACCCAGGTGTTTCGACCCAAACGCGAAGTGCCGCAGCCGGCATGAATTCCACATGGTTTTTAGGCTTTGTGGCAGCACCTTGAAAACTCTAGAAACGCCCCTAACATTCATGCCAGCGGCCAACTGTGTGTGTCGTTGAAAAGGAAACCATGAAACGCATTCTTCTGTTCGTTCTCACCAACCTCGCTGTCATGGTGGTGCTGGCAGTCGTTGCCAGTTTGCTCGGCGTAGACCGCTACCTCACGGCCAACGGTCTGAATCTGTCGGCCTTGCTGGGCTTTTCGCTCATCATGGGCTTTGGTGGTGCCATCATTTCACTGTTGATGAGCAAGCCCATGGCCAAGTGGAGCACCGGCGCGCACGTTATCAACCAACCGGCTAACCAAGACGAAGCCTGGATCGTCAGCACGGTGCAACGCTTGTCGGCGCGTGCAGGTATCGCCATGCCTGAGGTGGCCATTTACGAAGGCGAGCCCAACGCGTTTGCCACGGGGGCCTTTAAGAACTCTGCCTTGGTGGCGGTGTCCACGGGTTTGTTGCAAAGCATGACGCACGAAGAAATCGAAGCGGTGCTGGGCCATGAAATTGCCCACGTCGCCAATGGCGACATGGTGACGCTCACGCTCATCCAAGGCGTGCTCAACACCTTTGTGGTGTTCTTGAGCCGCGTCATTGGGTACTTTGTAGACAGCATGCTGCGCAGCAAAGACGAAGAGTCCAGCGGCCCCGGCATGGGCTACTACATCACCAGTTTTGTGCTCGACATCGTGTTGGGTTTTGTCGCCAGCATGATCGTGGCATGGTTCAGCCGCTACCGCGAATTCCGTGCCGACGAAGGTTCGGCGCAGCTTTTGGGCAACAAGCAACCCATGATCAACGCCTTGGCGCGTTTGAACAGCCTGCAAGCGGGCGAGTTGCCTGCCAGCGTCGCCGCGATGGGCATCACCGGTGGATTGGGCAAGTTGTTTGCCTCGCACCCCCCACTGGAAGAGCGCATCGCTGCCTTGCAAGCAGCGCGTTGAGTTCGTTGACGTCCTCGTTTTGAGCACCTCGCCATCCCCTTGGACGGTCGCCCCTGCGCAAGCGGTGGCGACCGTTGCCATTCAGCCCGCTGCAGCGTTAACGCCGACCCAAAAGCGTTTCAACACCTTGTTGGCGCGGGTGACGCACCTGTCTGAATCCATCGATACGCTGGAAGCGTTGTCGACCCAGCATCGCAGCAGCCATCTGAGTGCCATGGCTGCCTTGCAACAGCAAGAGGAGGTCGCGCGCAAAAATTTGTTGTTGTTTCTCGACGCGCGTTTGCGCCAAGCCGAACTCACCGCCACACACCGACGCAGTGCCACACAAATCATCCTCGCGCTATGTGAAGCCTTGGCACACAAGAACGATGCCCAAGTGCAAATCGTGTTTAACCAGCACCATAGCGAAGAAGATGCACAGGCATTGGCGGAAGAAGCACGCGCGGGCGCTGAACATGCCAAAGCCGTGTTTGAAGATTTGTTTGGCAAACCTTTGCACGACGCCGATGACTTGCACACCGCCGAGGCTGTGTTTGAAGCCGGCTTGCGTCAATACCGCGAGCAACAGCAACGCCTCGAAGACAAGCGCCAAGCCAAGAAGGCCAAGAAAAAACCAGCCGCGCGTCAGCTCAAAGACGCGCAGCAAAAAATGGATGCCAACACCGCGCTGCGGACGGTGTACCGCCAACTGGCCAGCGCTTTGCATCCTGACCGCGAGCCCGATGAAGCCGAACGCTTGCGTAAGACCGCGTTGATGAGCGATGTCAATGCCGCGTATGACCGAAAAAATTTGTCCGAGTTGCTGAATCTGCAAATGCAGATGGCACAAATCGACAGCGCCAGTTTGAGCCGCATGGCGGATGACAAACTCAACGCCATGTGTTTGCTACTCAAAGAACAAATTGACGCGTTAGAAGAAGACGAGGCGCAAGCCGAGTTTGAAATTCGTCACTACTTGGGTGTGAACGAGCTCGACCACATCAGTGCCGAAAGTTTGGCGCGCGCACTGGCCCTTCAGTTGCGCGACAAAGAACATGAGGTGGAGACGCTAGCGCGCGATTTGCGTCGCATTCAAAACGAAGCTGAGCTCAAGCGTTGGCTCAAAGAGCAAGCGCAGCTGGTCAAAGAAGCGCGGGCCGAGTTGACCGATTTGGACAGGTTGCTGCGTGCTTAGCCCGGAATGTCCGGCTCCACCAGCTTGGCCAATTGTTCCAACGATTCTTGCCAACCCAAGTAGCACATCTCCAAAGGAATCACATCTGGAATGCCAGCTTGGGTGACGTTCAATTCCGTGCCGCACATCACGGGCTTCAGTGAAACCGTGACCTCCATGGTCCCTGGCAAGTTGGCATCGTCAAACTTGTCGTTGTAGCGAATGCGTTCATTCGGTACCAGTTCCAGGTACTCCCCGCCAAATGAATGGCCGTGGCCATTGCCGAAGTTGTAGAACGACATGCGGAACGTGCCACCCACTTGTGCGTCAAGATGATGCACGGTGCAAGTGAAGCCGTAGGGCGGCAGCCACTTGGCCAAAGCGCCGCCTTCTAGGAAAGCGCGATAGACCTTGTCAGGAGACGTTTTTAAAACGCGGTGAAGGTGGATGGTGCGTTGGGACATGATCAAACAGGCAAGTAGCCGTCCACAGACAAATAACGCTCACCCGTGTCGTAGTTAAAGCCGAGCACGGTGGCGCCGGCAGCGATCTCGGGTAGCTTTTGTGCAATCGCAGCCAAAGTGGCCCCAGACGAAATGCCCACCAACAAACCTTCTTCACAGGCGCTGCGGCGGCCCATTTCACGCGCGGCATCGGCTTCGACTTGAATCACGCCATCGAGCAACGCGGTGTCTAAGTTCTTGGGGATAAAGCCTGCGCCAATGCCTTGGATGGGGTGCGGTGCAGGCGCGCCGCCTGAGATGACGGGCGAGGCCGTGGGTTCTACGGCATACACCTTGAGCTTCGGCCACTTGGCTTTCAACACCTTGGCGGTGCCTGTGAAGTGCCCGCCCGTGCCCACGCCGGTGATGAGCACGTCCACGCCATCG
>JBFYKC010000176.1:0-2694 GCA_041311135.1 Comamonadaceae bacterium
TGGCCGTGGTGCCAGCGACATGAAATCTTCGCTGGCGGCGATGGTGGTGGCGTGTGAAGAATTTGTTCACACCTGCAAAGACCCATCGATCAACATCGCCTTCTTGCTCACCAGCGACGAAGAAGGCCCGGCGGTGGATGGCACAGTCAAAGTGTGCGAATCCCTGAAAGCCCGTGGCGAAAAGCTGGAGTGGTGCATCGTGGGCGAGCCCACCTCGGTCGAGCGCACGGGCGACATGATCAAAAACGGGCGACGCGGCACGATGAGCGGCAAGCTCACCGTCAAAGGCGTGCAAGGCCACATTGCCTACCCGCAGCTCGCCAAAAACCCCATCCATTTGCTCAGCCCGGCATTGGCCGAGTTGGTGGCGATTGAATGGGACCAAGGCAACGCCTTCTTCCCGCCCACCAGCTGGCAAGTGAGCAACATCCACGCAGGCACGGGCGCGAGCAACGTGATTCCCGGCGAATGCGTGGTCGACTTCAATTTCCGCTTCTGCACCGAATCCACGCCTGAACAGTTGCAGCAACGTTTGACTGCTGTGCTGCACAAACACCACTTGGATTTCGACCTCCAATGGACCATCGGGGGCCTGCCCTTCCTCACCACGCCCGGCGATTTGGTGGGTGCCGTGCAAACCGCCATCCGCGACGAAGTGGGTGTTGAGACCGAACTCTCCACCACTGGCGGCACCAGCGACGGGCGCTTCATCGCGCAAATCTGCCCCCAAGTGATTGAGCTGGGCCCACCCAACGCCACCATCCACAAAATCAATGAATGCGTGGCCGTGGCCGATTTGGAACCTCTGAAAAACATCTACCGCCGTGTACTCGAAAACCTGCACGGCTTGGCCTCACAGGCCAACACCTCAGCCCAATGAACCCACCCATGACACTCAGCGCGCTCATTGCCCAGAGCGCGCAGCAGCTTGAGGCTGCCCACGCCGCAGGCCAGTTGAGCTTCGGTCACGGCACCACCAACGCCGCCGACGAGGCAGCTTGGCTGGTCTTGTGGCGCTTGGGCTTGCCCCTCGACACCGATGTGTCCGATGACGTTCACAAGGTGCCACTCACCGAGGCACAAGTGCACGACGTGCAAGCCCTGATAGCCCAACGCATCGCCACCCGCAAACCCGCGGCCTACCTCACGCAAGAAGCGTGGTTGCAAGGCGTGTCGTTCTACATCGACGAGCGCGCCATCGTGCCGCGTTCGCTCATTGCCGAGGTGTTAGCCGTTGGCAGCATCGACCCTTGGCTCGACCCCCACACCACGCGCGTGCTCGACCTGTGCACGGGCAATGGCAGCCTCGGCATCTTGGCGGCTTTGGCGTTCCCAGACGTCAGCGTGCAAGGTTTGGATTTGTCCAAAGACGCGTTGGCGGTGGCTCAGATCAACGTCGTACGTCATGGTCTTGAAACCCGTGTGACGCTCACCGAATCGGATGGGTTGGCCCAAGCAGATGGCGTGTTTGACCTCATCTTGTGCAACCCCCCGTATGTGAATGCACAGAGCATGTCCGAGTTGCCTGCCGAGTTCAAAGCCGAGCCCACTCTCGCTTTGGCCGGCGGTGATGACGGCATGGACTTCATTCGCCAGATGCTGCGCGATGCCCCTGCGCACATGCGCGAACACGCGGTGCTGGTGCTCGAAATTGGCCATGAACGCCATTACTTTGAAGCCGCCTTTCCTCACCTCGATGTCGTGTGGCTGTCGACCAGCGCGGGCGATGACCAGGTCTTACTTCTCACACGCCAAGCCATCACCGAAGGCGCTTTCCCCCAATGATCACCATTAAAAACGTCACCTTGCGCCGCAGTGCCAAGGTGTTGCTCGAAGGCGCCAACGTCACCCTCAACCCCGGCGAAAAAGTCGGCTTGGTGGGGCGCAACGGCGCGGGCAAATCGTCACTGTTTGCTTTGCTCAATGGCAGTTTGCATGAGGACGCAGGTGAGTTCTACATCCCCACGCAGTGGCGCATGGGCCAAGTGGCCCAAGACATGCCCGAGACCGAGCAAAGTGCCACCGACTTCGTGATCGAAGGCGACACGGTGCTCAACGACGCACGTGCCGAAGTGAAAGCCGCTGAAGCCACCGAAGACGGTGAACGCTTGGGCAATGCCTACATGGCGCTGTACGACGCGGGTGAACACGACGCGCAGTCGCGCGCACAAGCGCTCATCTTGGGGCTGGGCTTCAAGACTACCGAGCTCGACAACCCGGTCAACAGCTTCTCTGGCGGTTGGCGCATGCGCTTGCAACTGGCGCGCGCGCTGATGTGCCCGTCCGACTTGCTGCTGCTAGACGAACCCACCAACCACTTGGACTTGGATGCCTTGGTGTGGCTCGAAGCGTGGCTGAAGAAATACGAAGGCACGATGGTCGTCATCAGCCATGACCGCGAGTTTTTGGATGCCGTGACCAACGTCACCATCCACATCGACCACGGCAAACTGGTGCGCTACGGCGGCAACTACAGCAAGTTTGAAGACATGCGTGCCGAGCAAATGGAGTTGCAACAAAACGCCTACGCCAAACAGCAAGACAAGATTGCGCATTTGCAAAAGTTCATTGCCCGCTTCAAGGCCAAGGCCAGCAAAGCCAAGCAAGCGCAAAGCCGCGTCAAGGCACTGGACCGGATGGAAAAAATCGCGCCGCTGCTGGCCGATGCCGAGTTCAGCTTTGAATTCAAAGAAC
>JBFYKC010000186.1:0-13112 GCA_041311135.1 Comamonadaceae bacterium
CGGCCGCGGGCGTCTTGGCGGGTACCACCGTGACTTTGCAGCCGCGTTCGGCCAACATCCGCAAGATGTTTTTCTTCACGCCAAAGTCGTAGGCCACCACATGAAATTTTGGTGTGGTCAAGTTGCCGTAGCCTTCGCCCAAGGTCCACTCGGTTTGTGTCCACTCGTACGACTTGGACACTGTGACTTTTTGAGCCAAATCGAGACCTGCCATGTTGGGCGCGCCTTTGGCTGCTGCCACCGCTTGGTCGATCAAGGCTTGCGTGACTTCTTGGCCTTTGGCCAAACCGACGATCGCGCCGTTTTGAGCACCCTTGGTGCGCAAGATGCGAGTGAGTTGACGGGTGTCGATGTTGGCAATGGCCACCGTGCCCGCATCAGCCAAATAGGCCGACAAGGTTTGGTTCGAGCGGAAGTTGCTTGCGACCAAGGGCAAGTCTTTGATGATCAAGCCAGCAGCATGGACTTTGTCAGCTTCGATGTCTTCCACGTTGACGCCGTAATTGCCAATGTGCGGGTACGTCAAAGTGACGATCTGCTGGCAGTAGCTGGGGTCAGTGAGAATTTCCTGATAGCCGGTGAGTGAGGTGTTGAACACCACCTCGCCGACGGTAGAGCCTGAAGCTCCAATCGAATTGCCGATAAAGACCGTGCCGTCTGCGAGCGCCAGGATGGCGGGCGGGAAGGTTCCCTGAAGAGACAAAAGCACTGGGTTCTCCGGAATAGTTCGGGTACGCCTCAGCGCTCACAAGAGAATAGCTTCTCTTTTTGGCTACTTTGTTCGAGGAATTTGCCTAGGTTTGAGCTGTGGCGTACAGGTTGATGCGGGAAAGCCTCTCATTATATCCGAGGCACTGGTTTTCCCGAATGAATGCAGGAGAATTACCCCAAATTACAGGTGGCGCTGGCGTGCAAGCAAATCGCTGCCGCGGAAGCCACATTGAGCGACTCTTCCCCACCTGGCTGTGCGATGCGCACATGCACCGCGGCGCGCTCGGCCAAAGCGGGTGAGACGCCCTGCCCTTCATGCCCCATCAGCCAAGCGCAAGGCATGGGTAACGTGGCTTCAGCCAACAAGGTGTGCAAAAACGGGCCTTGGTGCGAGCTGGTGGCCACCCAGGGGATGTCCAAAGTGTTCAGATCGTCAGGGCTCAGACCTTCGACCAAATGCAAGCCGAAATGCGCCCCCATCCCCGCACGCAAGACTTTGGGCGACCACAACGCGGCCGAACCTTTGATGGCGAGCACCTGTTTGAAGCCAAAGGCTGAGGCACTGCGCAGAATAGACCCCACATTGCCCGCATCTTGCACGCGGTCCAACACCACGGTCGGCGTGCTGACTTGTATGCTTGGGGTGCTGGGCGACGCCAGCACAAACCCCATCTTGGCTGGGGACTCCAAGCTGCTGATTTCGGCAAACAAGGCATCCGGCAACACCGTGTTGCGGTCGGCGGCTTGCGTCCATTCACGCGGCGCAGTGGCCCACAAGGATTCGGCAAACACGGCCTGCTCAGGTTTCACACCTCGGGTGAGTGCCGCACGGCAGAGATGATCTCCCTCCAACCAGACTCGGCCGAGCTTGCGGTAGGCCGTGCTGTCTTGCGACAAGCGACGCAGCTCTTTGACCAAAGGGTTATCACGCGAAGTGACCAAGTTCATCGCAATACCTCCGCAACAGGCGAAAAAGATTTGCGATGCCAAGGCGTTGCACCATGCTCTCTTAGGGCCTGCAAATGAACCGCCGTGCCGTAGCCCTTGTGACCATCAAAACCATACTGCGGGTATTGGGCGTGCAACTCTTGACACCAGCGGTCACGGTGCACTTTGGCCAAGATGGAGGCCGCAGAAATGGCCTGCACTTTGCTGTCCCCTTTGACAATCGCCTCGGCCAACACATCGAGCACGGGCAAACGATTGCCATCGACCAAGACCTTGCTGGGTTTGAGTCGTAACCCTTCTACAGCGCGGCGCATCGCCAGCAGGGTGGCTTGCAAGATATTGAGTTCATCAATCTCTTCCACCGTCGCTTCGGCAATCGAACAACACAAAGCTTTGGCGCGAATTTCGTCATACAGACGTTCGCGCTTCAACGCAGTGAGTTTTTTGGAGTCAGCCAAACCTGCGATGGGGTTCAAGTCATCCAAGATCACTGCAGCAGCCACCACAGGGCCGGCCAACGGACCACGCCCCGCCTCATCCACGCCCGCAATCAAGCCCGGCGCATCCCAAATGAGCGGCGCTTGCTCAGCGCGCAAGAACTTTTTCGATCGCATGAGCCGCCAGTGCGGGGGTGTCGCGACGCAGCGTGTCGTGCAGCGTCGCAAACCGTTGTTGAACAGCATGGATTGCTGCAGGATTGTCGAGCCATTGCAAAACCTCATGCGCCAAGGCCTCTGGCGTGGCAGCGTCTTGCAACAACTCGGGAACGACAAAATCTTGGCACAGGATGTTGGGCAGGCCCACCCAAGGTTGCAGCTTCTTACGGCGCATGATTTGCCAGCTGAGCCAGTTCATGTTGTAGGCGATGACCATCGGGCGCTTGAACAACGCCGCCTCTAACGTGGCCGTGCCACTGGCAATGAGGGTGACATCGCAAGCTGCCAATGCCGCATGTGACTGACCGTTGAGCACCAACAAATGGGGCACATCGCCCAGTTCTGTTGCAATCTCTTCGATACGTGCGCGCAAAGCAGGCATGGCAGGCAACACAAAATGCATGCCTGGCTGCTGCTTGGCCATGCGTTGAGCTGCTTGCAGAAAGCGGCGCGCCAAATACTCAATTTCCGAGCTGCGGCTACCCGGCAACAACGCCACCACCGTGGCATCTAGCGGCAGACCTAGCGCAGCACGTGCGGCTGCGCGGTCAGGCACATCGGGAATGTTTTTGGCTAAGGGGTGGCCCACATATGTGGCGTCAATGTCGTGCTGGGCCAGCAAATCCGTTTCAAACGGAAAGATGCACAACACATGGTCCACGCTTTGGCGAATTTTTTCAACGCGATCGGCACGCCATGCCCAAATGGAAGGGCATACAAAATGAACGGTTGGAATGCCTTGCGCTTTGAGATCGCGCTCTAAATCGAGGTTGAAATCTGGCGCATCCACACCAATGAAGGCACTGGGGGGATGGGCCAACAAGCGCTCACGCAGCTGGTTGCGAATGCCCACGATTTCTCGGTAGTGGCGCAACACCTCCACATAGCCTCGGACCGCTAATTTTTCGTAGGGCCACCAAGGCTCAAACCCCTGCGCGCACATGCGAGGGCCACCAATGCCTGCACTGTGCAGGTCTGGCCATTTGTCGCGCATGCCACCGAGCAACAGGCCTGCCAGCAAATCGCCCGAGGCCTCGCCTGCCACCAGCGAGAAAGACAGGGCCTCGGCCATGGGATTTAACGGATGATGCCGCGCTGCGGCGAGGTTTGATTCAAGAAGTCCAGCATCATGGCCACGTCTTGCGCAGCCTCTGGTTTTTCTTGCGTCAAGGCGGCAATGCGTTCTTTGGCTTTGTCGAGCGTCAAATCATCGCGGTACAAAGCCTTGTGCATGGCCTTCACCGCGCTGATGCGCTCCGCAGAGAATCCACGGCGACGCAAACCTTCGAAGTTCATCGAGCGAGGCTCGGCAGGCTGGCCTTGGCACATCACAAACGGAGGGACATCTGCAAACAGCAACGAATGCATGGCGCTGAAACTGTGTGCGCCAATGCGCACGAACTGATGTACCACAGTGAATCCGCCCAAGATGACCCAGTCGCCCACGTGCACGTGACCGGCTAACTGAGCGCTGTTGGCAAAAATCGTGTGGTTGCCCACGATGCAGTCATGCGCCAAATGAACATAAGCCATGATCCAGTTGTCGTTGCCTACCTGGGTCACGCCTGCATCACCAGGAGACCCTATGTTGAACGTGCAAAATTCACGGATGGTGTTGCGGTCACCGATGAGCAGTTCACAAGGTTCCCCCGCATATTTCTTGTCTTGCGGAATCGCCCCCAATGAATTGAATTGAAAAATTCGATTGTCCTTGCCGATCGTGGTGTGCCCTTCGATCACGCAATGCGGACCGACTGTGGTCCCCGCCCCAATACGAACATTAGGCCCAATGATGGAGTAAGGCCCCACCTGCACCGAACTATCCAGCTCGGCCTTGGGGTCTACCAATGCGGTGGAATGAATCAAGCTCATCGTATCAATCGTGAATTAAGCAATCGCACGCATGGTGCACATGAGTTCAGCTTCCACCGCCACGTCGTCACCCACCTTGGCGCGTGCTTTGAATTTGAAGATGCCAGCCTTCATCCGATCCAACTCCACTTCCAAAGTGAGTTGATCACCGGGTTCAACCGGACGCTTGAAACGAGCACCATCAATGCCCGCGAAGTAATAGACCGTCTTGTCATCAGGCGTTGTGCCGACTGCATCGAACGCCAACAATGCGGCGGCTTGCGCCAAGGCTTCCAACATCAACACACCAGGCATGACAGGGCGATGTGGAAAATGCCCCGTGAAAAAAGGTTCGTTGATCGTGACGTTTTTGATCGCCTTGATGCTTTTGCCTTTTTCAATTTCCAACACGCGATCCACCAACAAGATGGGGTAGCGATGTGGCAGTTGCTTCAAAATTTGGTGGATATCCATGCTCATTTTTGTTGACTTTCCATAGCAGATTCAAGGGATTTGATGCGGTCACGCAAGCGATGCAATTGACGCAAGGTAGCAGCATTTTTTTCCCATGACGCATTGTCGTCGATGGGAAAGACGCCGCTGTATTGGCCAGGTTGGCGAATTGATCGCATGACCACCGACGCAGCAGAAATATGCACCCCATCGGCCAGTTGTAAATGACCCAACACCACCGCACCACCGCCCACGGTGCAATTCGCCCCGATCCGTGCACTACCCGCTACGCCAGCACAGCCGGCCATTGCGGTGTTGGCGCCCACATGAACGTTGTGTCCAATTTGCACCAGGTTATCGAGTTTGACGCCGTCTTCAATGACCGTGTCATCCAAAGCGCCACGGTCAATACAGGTATTGGCACCAACTTCAACGTCGTTGCCAATACGAACAGCGCCCAGTTGTTCTATTTTTTCCCAACGACCTTCAAACTGGGCGAAACCGAAGCCGTCAGCGCCAATCACAACACCGGAATGAACAATGCATCGCTCGCCAATACGGCAGTCTTCGCCCACGGTGACATTCGATTTAAGCCATGTGCCCGCGCCCACCTGTGCACCACGCTCGATCACACACAGCGGGCCAATGCGGGCCGAAGGGTCCACATGAGCTTGTGGATGAATGACCGCACTCGAATGAACCATTGGCTCATCGCTCACACGCGTGTGCTGACGCCACAACTGGGTCAAACGCGCAAAGTAATGGTAGGGGTTATCAGTGACGATCAAAGCACAACTGACGTTGGCTGCTTCGGCAATTGCCGGGGACACAATCACACAACCCGCCTGCGTGGTGTCGAGTTGCGATTGGTATTTGGGGTGACTTAAAAAACTCAACGCATCGGCATGCGCAGTGTCAAGCGGTGCGAGCTTTTGAATCAGGCGCTGCGGATCGCCCATCAGGCGACCGCCTAAACTGTCAACGATCTGACCGAGACACAACGCCACGGCAGATTATTTAGCTGCGTTGATAGCTTTGAGCACCTTGTCTGTGATGTCATGCTTTTGATTAATGTAGAGGCCACCTTCTACGATCAAATCATATTTTTCAGTATCACCAAACTGTTTGATGACACGGTTAGCACGATCAACAAGTTGCTGCATTTCTTCGTTCTTACGGGCACCTAACTCCTCTTGAAACTCACGACGCTTACGTTGAAAGTCACGATCTTGCTCACCCAATTGTTTTTGACGCGAGAGTCGCTGCGACTCTGAAAGGGTTGGTGCTTCGCGTTCAAATTTTTCGATTGCAGTTTTTAAGTTATTGCCTGAGTCATTCAACTCTTTTTCACGCTTAGAAAACTCTTGCTCTAACTTGGCTTGAGCTTGCTTAGCAATGCTTGCTTCTTTGAAAATACGATCAGTGTTGACATAGCCAATACGCGTCTCTTCAGCCCGTACACACAATGCAAGAGAACTTAACACAACCGCTAAGAAAATTTGACGCATAAACATGTTCATCAGAAGGATGTCCCAATTTGGAATTGCAATGGCTGAATTCTATCGCCAGAGAAGGTGCGGACAGGGCGCGCCCAGGCAAAGCGTAATGGCCCCATCGGAGAGACCCAACTCAAGCCTACGCCATAAGAGGTACGCAGTTGATTCAATTCAATTTTTGCTTGCTCACCAAATACGTTACCCATGTCATAGAACCCATACAAACGCAAGGTTCGATCATTACCCGCGCCTGGGAAGGGCATCAAAAATTCCGTGTTCAAGGTCACCTTTTTAGCGCCGCCAATGACAGGCCCCGTGATATCTCGGGGTCCTAGCGTTCCTTGTTCAAAACCGCGAACAGAACCTAAACCACCTGAGTAATAGTTTTTATAGAAAGGCAAGGTCTGACCATTCAAGCCCTTGCCCAAACCCAAATCTGCATTGAAAGCAAAGGTGTGTTGCTTGGTGAGTGGCAAGTACTGTTGATATTGACCGCCAAGCTTCGCAAAGCGTGCATCCCCGATAGCACCCAACTCGCTATTGAGTCGAACAAACTTACCATTGTTGGGATTCAAGTAGCTGTCTCGACTGTCTCTCGCCCATCCTAATGACAGAGGCACGTTTTGCGCGGCACAACCGAATTTTTGACACAAGTCAGCGTGAACACCCAGCATGTTTGTACCAGGCACTAACTCAGTCCGCTCAGCAGCAGCACCTGCAAATACACGATCTAACTCACTGAAAGGCACTCCAAATCTAATCCCTAAACCAGAAGTGATCATTCGGTAGTTTCCACCTTGCTCCACATAGGGTTTGCTAGAGCGGTGATACAACTCAAACGTACGCGACACACCATCCTCTGTGAAATAGGGGTCCGTCGTGCTGATTACATAGTATTGATTGAACTTACTGGTACTCACTTGCAAGCCCAAGTTATGCCCTGAACCAAAGACGTTGTCTTGTTGAATACCAAAAGATAAGGTCACTTTTTCGGCACTTGAAAAACCGGCACCCAATGTCAACATGCCGGTGGGTTTTTCAACCACATTCACATTCAAATCAACTTGGTCTTGTGTCGCTGGCACCTCTTGGGTGTCCACCTCCACATCTTTGAAATAACCCAACCGGTTCACGCGATCGCGTGACAAACGAATTTTTTCACCGTCGTACCACGACGATTCTGTTTGACGGAACTCACGGCGCACGATCTGATCGCGCGTGCGGTTGTTACCCACAATATTGATGCGGCGCACATAGGCGCGGCGTGACGGATCGGCCACCAACACCAACTTCACACGATTCGTCGCGCGATCAATCTCCGGTCGAACCTCTGTGCGAGCAAACGCAAAACCGAAATTGCCAAAGTAATCATTGAAGGCTTTGGTGGTTCTCGCCACCTCATCGGCGTTATAGGCTTGGCCTGGTTTGATTTCAATCAGCGACTTGAACTCGTCGTCTTTGCCCAAGTAATAACCATCCATGGCCACTTCAGACACGACGAATCGGTCACCTTCGGTGATGTTGATGGTGATGGTGATGTCTTGTTTGTTAGGAGAAATGGCAACCTGCGTGGAGTCAATGCGAAACTCCAAATAGCCACGCGCCAAATACCACGCACGCAAGGTTTCCAAATCAGCATTCAGTTTGGTACGCGAGTAACGGTCCGACTTGGTGTACCAACTCAACCAATTGCCTGTCCCTTGGTCGAATTGATCCAACAACTGCGATTCGGTAAATGCCTTGGCCCCCACCACACGCATTTCTTTGATCTTGGCCAAGTCTCCTTCGACCACAGTAAAGGACAAATTCACACGGTTGCGATCACTGGGGGTGATGGTGGTGATGACTTCTGCGCCGTACAAGCTGCGACTGACGTATTGGCGTTTCAGCTCTTGCTCGGCGCGATCAGCCAGCGCCTTGTCAAACGGACGTCCTTCGGCCAAGCCGATGTCGCGCAACGCTTTGCGCAAGACATCCTTGTCAAACTCTTTGGTCCCGATGAACTCAACGGCGGCGATATTGGGACGCTCTTCAACGATCAACACCAGCACATCGCCATTGACTTCAATACGCACATCTTTGAACAAACCCAGCGCAAACAGCGAGCGAATCGCAGCAGCACCTTTTTCGTCGGTGTAATCATCACCTACGCGAAACGGAATGGAGGCGAACACAGTTCCAGGCTCCACACGCTGCAAGCCTTCGACACGAATGTCTCGCACATTGAATGGGGCCGCAGCAAACGCGTTGAAAGCGAACATCGCGCCTGCAATCAGCGCGGCGGTTTGCGACAAAGATGTGCGGCGAAATTGAGAAAGTTGCTTGTTCATGAACAGAAAACTTCAGGGCCTATGGATGGAAAACCGTGGAAAGCTACGAAAGCCACCCCAAGCGAACCACGTCGTTAAAAAGAGAAAAAACCATCAGCGCCACAAGAGCCGCCAATCCAGCGCGTTGCAGGGTATCGTGCCAATGAGTCGAAGGGGGCTGCCCTGTGCAGGCCTCGTAAAGATAATACAACAGGTGCCCGCCATCCAGAACGGGGATTGGCAAGAGGTTAAAAACGCCGAGGCTCACACTGACCAGGGCCAAATAACTCAAATACGCACCGAGCCCCAAACTGGCCGAACGTCCGGCAAAGTCGGCCATCGCCAAAGGACCACTTAGGTTATCAAGTGAGGCTTGCCCCACGAGCAGTTGCCCCATCATCTGAATCGTCATCCCCATGACATCGGCTGTTTTTGCAAAGGCCTGCATCAGGCCATCCCCAAAACCGTGCTGCACAAACACTTTTGCTGGAGCTTCTCCTACTTGAGCGCCAATACGGCCCCATCGGCGACCGCCCTCCAACACGTGATCAGGCGTGACCTCGACACGGATCAGTCCAACCCCAGGACGGGACACCTCCCAAACTTGCGTAGGCGGTATTTGGTCGACACCACTCGCACGAACCATGCTTCGCAAAGTCACCGCATCTGCCACCGCACGGCCCTCGATGCTTTGCACCTCATCCCCGCGCAACAACCCTGCCACCTGCGCAGCGTGACCCGGTTGCACGTCTGTTAAAACCGGGCGACTCCAAGCGCCTGAGAAACCTCTGACCTGCCAGCCATTGGTGTCTTTGGTAACGAGTGACTCTTCTTTGAGCGCAGGCAGACTGAGCACATGCGAGGTACGTCGATGTTGCGACTGCACTTCTAAAAACAAAGGGGCATCGTCTTGCTGCAACACCCACCACCGCAAACGTTCCAGCGAAGGCATGTCTTGCAACGCTTCAAGTGATGTACCGGCCCGCAGCACGGTATCGCCACTTTGCAGGCCTGCAGAGGCTGCGATGGAGCCCGTCACAGGCGCGGACAACATGGCTTGCGTTTCATACTGCCCCAACCAGTTTGTACTGGCGTACAAGCAGACCGCAAGCAGCAAATTCGCCAACGGACCCGCGGAAACAATTGCAGCCCTCACCCACAACGATTGCCGATTGAACGCCATCGGGGCATCGGCAGGTGAAACCGCTGCATCGGTCTCGTCCAACATTCGCACATAACCGCCCAAAGGAATCAGGGCAATCAAAAACTCCGTCTCATGCGCGTCATGCGCTTGGCGCTTGCGCCAACGCAACAAAGCTGGGCCAAAGCCTATCGAAAAAGAAAGTACGCGTACACCGCACGCCACGGCCACGCGGTAATGCCCCCACTCGTGCACCGTGATCAACACGCCCAGCGCGAGTAAAAAAGCAAGCAGGGTCATGGCGGCGTGAAGCGCTGAACCACATCATGTGCCACTGCACGCGCTTGCGCGTCCAGTGCCAACAAATCTTCCAAACTGTGCGGCGAGTTTGGCACCAGCGTCGACAACGATTGCTGGTTGACGTGATGGATTTGATCAAACCGAATACGGCGTTCTAAAAATGCAGCCACCGCGATTTCATTGGCCGCATTCAACACCGCTGTCGTCCCACGAGGCCCACGCAAAGCGTCCCAAGCCAGATGAATTCCGGCAAAACGCTCGGGGTGACCGTGGTCATCCAACGCCTCAAAGGTCATGGCTGACAAGGCGTGGAAATCCAAGGCCTGCGCCCCCGAGGCCATGCGCTCAGGCCAACTCAGGCCATACGCAATCGGTACGCGCATATCGGGTGTGCCCAATTGCGCCACCACCGAGGTATCGCGGTACTGCACCATCGAATGAATGATGCTTTGTGGATGAATCACCACCTCCAACCGCTCAGGTGGCAGCCCAAACAAATAGCGCGCCTCGATCACTTCCAAGGCCTTGTTCATCATCGTCGCTGAATCGACTGAGATTTTTCGTCCCATCACCCAGTTGGGATGCGCGCAAGCTTGCTCGGGGGTGACATCTTTCAAAGTCGCTAGATCCCGTGTGCGAAACGGCCCGCCGGATGCGGTGAGGATGATTTTTTCAACACGGCTGTCCCAGGTTTCGGGGTCCTCTGGCAACGACTGAAAAATTGCGGAGTGCTCGCTGTCAATGGGCAACAAGGTAGCACCACCTTGTTCGACAGCTTCTAAAAAAACTTCGGCACCAACGACCAAAGCTTCTTTGTTCGCCAACAGCAAACGCTTGCCTGAACGTGCCGCCGCCAAGCAAGGTGCCAAGCCCGCCGCCCCCACGATGGCCGCCATCACCACATCCACCTCTGGATGTGATGCGACCTCATCCAATGCCGCAGCACCACTGCGTACAACCGTCGTCAAACCTTCTGCACGCACACGTGCTTGCAATTGTTCTGCAGCTTGCGCCTGTGCCATGACGGCAAATTGAGGCTTGAATTGCACACATTGACGCAGCATCAGATCCACTTGACTGGCACCCGTCAACGCAAACACATCGAATTTTGTGGGGTGACGCGCAATCACGTCCAGGGTATTCGTGCCAATCGAGCCCGTCGAACCCAGGACCGTGATACGTTGCGGCATGCTGTTGGGTAAAACAGTCACAGTGACTGAACCAGCATCAATGCCAGTGGCAATGCGGGCAACAAGGCATCCACACGGTCCAGCACCCCGCCATGCCCGGGCAACAATTGGCTGCTGTCTTTCATGCCGGCGCTGCGCTTCACCAGTGACTCCACCAAGTCACCCGCCACGCTCATCATCACCAAGAACAAGGTGGCCAAGATCAAGAAAGGCCAACCACGCGCGAACAAGCGGGTGAACAAACTGGCACTGTCCACCGCATAGGCTGTGTCGATCCAAATCCAAGTACCTGCCATGAGCAACACGCCCACCATGCCACCCCACACGCCTTCCCAGCTCTTGCCGGGACTGATGGCGGGCGCCAATTTACGACGTCCAAATGCGCGCCCTGAAAAATAGGCCGCGATGTCGGCCATCCAAACCAAGAACAACACCGACAACAAAAAGTTCACGCCCATGACTTTGGCTTGGTACACGGCCACCCAAGTCAGCCACAGCGCCAACAACCCCATCACCAAGCGCAGCGAGCGCGCCAAACTTGCCCAGCGCGACACACCATGGCGAATCAACCACGCGGCAGCGAGCACCCAAGCCGCCCCTGTGATCGACCACACCATGGATGGCGCGTCATACGCCCAGCGAGCCGACCATGAAAAGAGGCACAGCATCACGCACACCGCCGCCACACGCAACGAACCTCGCATGGCCAGGCCATTCAAACGTCCCCACTCCCAGGCACCCGCCGCGATCAAGACAAGTGTCAAGCCGGCCAGTGGCTCAGCCGTTTCTGCCAACAAAGCTGGCAACAACAGCGCCAATAGCACCAGCGCGGTAATGACGCGTTGCTTGAGCATCTGGGTTAAACCGCCATGATTTCTTGTTCTTTGCTTGCAATTAGCTTATCGATCTCAGCGATGTGGCTGTCAGTGACTTTTTGGATTTCGGCTTCTGCACGTTTTTGATCGTCTTCCGAAGCGAGTTTGTCTTTCACCAGTTTTTTTACCGATTCATTGGCGTCACGACGCAAATTACGCACGGCAATCTTGGCGTTTTCGCCATCATTGCGAACCACCTTGGTGAGTTCTTTGCGGCGCTCTTCCGACATGGGCGGCATGGGGACGCGAATCAACTCCCCCATCGCCGAAGGGTTCAACCCCAAGTCACTGTCGCGAATGGCTTTTTCAATCTTTGCCGCCATGGGCTTTTCCCAGGGCTGCACGCTCAAGGTGCGCGCATCCAACAAAGACACGTTGGCCACTTGACTGATCGGCACCATCGAGCCGTAGTAATCCACTTGCACGCTGTCGAGCAGCGCCGGACTTGGACGCCCCGTGCGAATTTTGGTCAAGCTGTTGCTGAACGCCGCAATGGATTGGCCCATTTTGGTTTCGGTGGTTTTTTTAATGTCAGCGATGGTCATGTGAAGCTCCTGAAACGGCGCAAGATGAGGTTCGAAAAATAAAGGGGCTTATGCGTGCACCAAGGTGCCTTCGTCTTCGCCCATCACGACGCGCTTGAGCGCCCCGCTCTTGAAAATTGAGAACACTTTGATCGGCAATTTTTGATCACGGCACAAAGCAAAAGCCGTGGCATCCATGATGCCCAAATTCTGGCTGATGGCGTTGTCAAAGCTGATTTGGCTGTAACGCGTGGCGCTGGCGTCTTTCTTGGGATCTGCAGAATACACGCCATCCACTTTAGTCGCCTTGAGCACCATTTCGGCACCAATCTCGGCACCACGCAAAGCGGCTGCTGTGTCCGTTGTGAAGAAGGGGTTACCTGTACCCGCTGCAAACACCACCACCTTGCCCTCCTCGAGGTATTGCAAGGCCTTGGGGCGCACATAGGGCTCTACCACTTGGTCAATGGCAATCGCGGACATCACGCGCGCAGTCAAGCCCGTCTTGTTCATGGCATCGGCCAAAGCCAATGAGTTCATCACCGTTGCCAACATGCCCATGTAATCGGCTGTGGCGCGGTCCATGCCCACAGAGCCGCCGGCGACGCCGCGGAAGATGTTGCCACCGCCAATCACAATCGCCACCTCAACACCGAGG
>JBFYKC010000004.1:0-25391 GCA_041311135.1 Comamonadaceae bacterium
ACCAAAGCGGCCGCATAACACCACCACACTGAATAGCCCAGCAAAAAGAAGCTCAAGTCACCGAGCCATGCGCCCAAACGTCCGCCAAAGTTACGCACAGCGCCACCCGCGCCGGAAGTGGTCCAAGCAGGATCCAGCGGCGATTGGGTGAGCAACGCCAGCAGCCAAAACGTCATGAACACAAACCCAGCGGTGAGTGCAATTTCTTGCGCGAAGCGGCGGAATCCGGTGGGTTTGTTCTCCCCCTCGGCAGAGGAGGCCCGTGGATCGTTTTGAAGGGTATTGAGCGAGTAAGTCATTTCTGGGGACGAAGCTTACCCGAGAGGCGACCATGCGCCGTCTGGGGACAAGAGAGGTTCTTACAATCTTGCCTTTATTGTCTCTTTTGATTGCCCTCTCCAGATGTCTACCACCCAACACGCCCAAGTTTTGATTCTCGGCTCCGGCCCTGCTGGCTACACCGCTGCGGTTTACGCGGCACGCGCCAATTTGAAGCCCTTGTTGATCACCGGGATGGCGCAAGGCGGTCAACTGATGACCACCACCGAAGTCGACAACTGGCCCGCCGACGTGCACGGCGTGCAAGGCCCTGAGTTGATGCAGCGTTTTCAACAACAC
Organism: Comamonadaceae bacterium; assembly: GCA_041311135.1. Lineage (GTDB taxonomy): Bacteria > Pseudomonadota > Gammaproteobacteria > Burkholderiales > Burkholderiaceae_C > Limnohabitans. The sequence continues at coordinate 619 of JBFYKC010000004.1, forward strand.
GCCGAGCGTTTCAACACCCAAATCGTGTTTGACCACATCAACAAGGTCGATTTCTCCAAGCGCCCCTTCACCCTGATGGGCGACAGTGGCACCTACACCTGTGACACCCTGATCATCTGCACCGGTGCTTCGGCCAAGTACCTGGGCCTGCCCTCTGAAGAAGCCTTCATGGGCCGTGGCGTGTCGGGCTGCGCCACCTGCGACGGGTTCTTCTACCGCGACCAAGTGGTCAGCGTGGTGGGTGGCGGCAACACGGCGGTCGAAGAAGCCCTGTATTTGTCCAATATTGCATCGAAAGTTCACCTGATCCACCGCCGTGACAAGTTCAAGGCCGAAGCCATCATGATCGACAAGCTGATGGAAAAGGTAGCCGCCGGCAAGATCGTGCTGGAAACCAACAGCACCCTGGACGAAGTGCTGGGCGACGCCTCGGGCGTCACCGGCGTGCGCTTGAAGAGCACCAGCGACCACAGCACCCGCGACATCGCCACCCAAGGCTGCTTCATCGCGATTGGCCACCACCCCAACACCGACATTTTTGAAGGCCAATTGGCCATGAAAAACGGCTATTTGCTGACCAAAAGCGGCTCCGAAGGCTTTGCCACCATGACCAGCGTGCCAGGCATCTTTGCGGCCGGCGACGTGCAAGACAACGTCTACCGCCAAGCCATCACCAGTGCTGGCACCGGCTGTATGGCCGCCCTGGACGCCCAACGCTTCTTGGAACAAGGCGCGCACTGAAAAGACGCTACAATCTCAGGCTTTGCTGAATTCAGCGAAGAAGATGGGTTACCGCCACCCTTTTTGGCGAGGTGAGGCGCTCGTGGGAACGACCGCCGTTGATATGGAGTGTCCACATGGCACGCGTATGTGAAGTAACGGGCAAAGGCCCAATGACTGGGAACACCGTTTCCCACGCCAACAACAAAACAAAGCGCCGGTTCTTGCCGAACCTGCAATACCGCCGTTTCTGGGTAGAGTCTGAAAACCGTTGGGTGCGTTTGCGCGTCTCTAGCGCAGCTCTGCGCTTGATCGACAAAAACGGCATCGACGCCGTGCTGGCTGACTTGCGCGCACGCGGTCAAGCTTAATTCCAGTTACTGAAAGGACACGATCATGGCATCCAAAGGCGGACGCGAAAAAATCAAGCTGGAATCTTCAGCTGGTACTGGTCATTTCTACACGACCAGCAAAAACAAGAAAACCATGCCCGAGAAAATGACGATCATGAAATTTGATCCCAAAGCTCGCAAGCACGTGGAATACAAAGAAACCAAATTGAAGTAATCACTTCTTGGGTTTCCCCACAAAAAAAGGACGCTTTCAGCGTCCTTTTTTTGTGCGCCTGCGGCGCAAGGCTCACACGCGCTCAATGATCAGCGCAATCCCCTGCCCCACACCAATGCACATGGTGCACAGCGCATAGCGGCCACCCGTGGTGTGCAAGCGGTTCAACGCAGTGGTCACCAAGCGCGCACCTGAGGCTCCCAGTGGATGACCCAATGCAATCGCACCGCCCCAGGCATTCACTCGGGCGTCGTCGTCTTTCAGGCCCAACATGCGCAACACGGCCAAGCCCTGCGCGGCAAACGCTTCGTTGAGTTCAATCACGTCCATTTGCGCCAACGTCAAGCCCGTTTGCGCCAACACTTTTTCGGTGGCAGGTGCTGGGCCAATGCCCATCACACGCGGTGCCACGCCTGCGGTGGCCATGCCCACCACGCGCGCCTTGGGGGTGAGGCCGTATTGCTTCACACTGGCCTCGTTGGCCAGCAACAAAGCACAGGCACCGTCGTTGACACCACTGGCGTTGCCCGCCGTCACGCTGCCTTCGGCATGCACCACGCCTTTGAGTTTGCCAAGGGCTTCCAAGCTGGTGTCACGAGGGTGTTCGTCTTGGCTCACCACGATGGGATCGCCTTTTTTCTGCGGCAAAGTGACTGGGCAAATTTCGCGCGCGAAGTGGCCAGCTTGAATGGCCGCCAAGGCATGGCGTTGGCTGCGCAAAGCCATTTGGTCTTGTGCTTCGCGTTCAATTTTGTAGTCCACTGCCACGTTCTCAGCAGTTTCAGGCATGCTGTCCACGCCGTATTGCGCTTTCATCAGCTTGTTGACAAAGCGCCAGCCAATCGTGGTGTCGTACACCGCGTTGTTGCGGCTGAAGGCGCTCTCGGCTTTGGGCATGACGAATGGCGCACGGCTCATGCTTTCAACACCACCAGCAATCATCAGTCCCGCTTCGCCGGCCTTGATGGCGCGTGCCGCCGTGCCCACCGCATCCAAACCCGAACCGCACAAGCGGTTGATCGTGCCGCCAGGCACGTCTTGGGGCAAGCCCGCCAACAACGCCGCCATGCGGGCCACGTTGCGGTTGTCTTCACCGGCTTGGTTGGCACAGCCATACAGCACGTCCGTCACTTGCGCCCAGTCCACCGAGGGGTTGCGTGCCATCAAGGCTTTGATGGGCAAGGCCGCCAAGTCGTCGGTGCGCACACCGCTGAGTGCCCCGCCATAACGGCCAAAAGGAGTACGGATGGCATCGCAAATGTAGGCGTGGGTCATGACAGTGAAGACGAATAAAGCAGTTAAAAAAGTTTGAACAAACTGGTGGCTTCCAAATCGAGCACCTGAGTTTCCATGGCGTTGTGCAGCTGCCAACGCCAACGCAGAATGCCCAAGCTAGGGTTGCTTTGCGACACACGCTTTTCCAGCACGGTGATGTGCAAACGCAGCACATCGTTGGGACGCACAGGGTGCAACCACTTGATGTAAGACAAGCCTGGCGATGCATACGATTCAGAGCCCGCCAAAAAGGCATTGGCTGCCAACCGCATGGCAATGCCGCAGGTGTGCCAGCCACTGGCAATCAGGCCGTCAAACGGGCCGCGCGCAGCGGCCTCAGGGTCAGTGTGAAACCACTGCGGGTCCCACTGTTTGGCAAAGTCTAGGACCTCGGCTTCGCTGACGGCGTAGGGCCCCGCGTGCAGCACTTGGCCGACTTGGAACTCTGCAAATTTCACGCAACGGCTCCGCGTTGCAACAACGGGCTGACACGGTAGCGTTCGCCGCGGTAACAGGCATCCAAGGCATGCAAGATGGCCACCACACGCGGACGCCCCATACGCGCCAACCATTCAAACGGACCAGCGGGGTAGTTCACGCCCAGCTTCATGGCGGCATCTGCACCTTCGGCAGAGCAGACGCCTTGCAGCACCGCATCGGAGGCTTCGTTGACCAACATGGCCAGCGTACGCGCCACCACCAAGCCTGGGACATCCGCCACTTGGATGGCGGCATAGCCCAACGCCTGCAACACGGCGGCAGACAGTTGCGCCCAATCGGTACCGCCCACTGACGCGAAAGCCCATGCACCGCCGACCACGGTGGGCAACTCGTCAAACACCGTGATGTCTGACATGCCCACGTCTTGGGCCACTTGCCGAGCCGGACGACCGTCGGTCAAGCGCAACTGACCCGTTGCCACTTGAAGGCCCACCCAATCACTGCTGGATGCGCGCGAAGCGGGCTTGCCCCCCAGGTGGGCGCTGACCCATTCAGCCAACCGGTCGGCCACGGCGCCACTGCCGTGCACGATCAAAGTGGTAGACGCTGGCAATTCACGCGTCGTGTGTGGTGCCAAGGCAGGAGCCCCTTCGGGGTACACATAAAACCCTTGGCCGCTCTTGCGCCCCAACAAACCACCATCCACCAATTCGCGCTGCACCAAGCTGGGCGTGAAACGGCGGTCGAAGAAATTGGCCTCAAACACCGATTGCGTCACTGAAAAGTTGGTGTCGTGTCCAATCAAATCCATCAACTCACAAGGCCCCATGCGGAAACCAGCAGCACGCAACAGCGCATCCATTTGCACAGGCATTGCGGCTTGTTCTTGCAACAGCGCGAGCGTCTCGGCGTAATAAGGACGGGCAATGCGGTTGACGATGAAGCCAGGCGTGGAACGCGCGTGCACCGCCGTTTTGCCCCAGCGCTCGGCCAAGTCAAAAATGGCTTGGGCCACTTGGGCATCGGTTTGCAAACCCGACACCACTTCGACCAATTTCATCAAGGGCACAGGGTTGAAAAAGTGCATGCCCACCAAACGGGCAGGACGCTTCAAACCATTGGCAATCGCTGTCACCGACAACGACGAAGTGTTGGTGGCCAAAATGCAATCGTCACCCACCAAGCCTTCCAACTCTTGAAACAAGGTGCGTTTGACTTGCAAGTTCTCAACGATGGCTTCCACCACCAAGGTCACATGCGTGGCATCGCTTAAGTTCGCCACGGGGGTGATGCGCTGCAACAAGGCTTGCACCGCTTCAGCGGTCATCTTGCCTTTGGTCACCAAGGCCGACAGGCTGCTGGCCAGTTTGTCTTTGGCGGCCGCTGCCGCGTCGGGACGTGTGTCGTACACGCACACCGCATGGCCCGCTTGCGCCGCCACTTGGGCAATGCCCATGCCCATGATGCCGGCGCCGACAACCAACACAGGCGCTTGATTCAAATCAGGTTGACTCATTGTGGAATCCAGTTGGCGGGGCGTTTACCCAAGAAGGCAGCAAAGCCTTCGCGTGCTTCATCGGTGCCACGCACACGTGCAATCGTGCTGGCGGTCAGCTCACGCACCTCGTCGCTGATGGGCGCCACGCTGAGTTGGTCCATGAGGTGTTTGATTTCTTGTTGCGCACCGGGGCCGCCGGCCACCAGCTCGGTCACCACACGGTCGACCTCGGCATCCAAGGCGTCCAGTGTCACCACGCGTTGCACCATGCCCATCGACAGCGCGGTCTGCGCATCGATGCGGCTGGTGGTCAAAGCCAAATAGCGCGCTTGGCGTTTGCCCACGGCGTTGACCACATACGGGCCAATCACGGCGGGCAAGATACCAAACTTGGCCTCGCTCACTGCGAAGTTGGCGTTGTCAGCGGCGACCGCCATGTCGCAAGCGCAGGTCAGGCCCACGCCACCGCCCAACGCGGCACCTTGCACGCGCGCCACGGTGGGTTTGCTGCAGGTGGCGATGCGGTGCAACATGCCCGCAAAACGACGCGCGTCCGCAAGGTTCCATTCCAAGGTGGCCACGCTGGCACGCTGCATCCATTGCAAGTCGGCACCAGCGCTGAAGTGCTTGCCCTCTCCGGCCAGCACGATCACGCGGACGTGGGGATCTTGGCTGAGTTGGGTGAACGCGGCATCGAGCTCCCCAATCATCACTTCGTCAAAGGCATTGAACACTTGGGGGCGAGACATGGTGATCTGCGCCACCCCTGCCCCTCGCTGTGACACCACGAGGGTTTGAAATGCGTTCGCCATCAATAGGTCTCCAGGTGCAAACGTCCTTCTTGTTTGAGGGACTTGCCAATGCTGTCCCAGCTCAAACCGGCTTGGGTCACCACGTCACGCAGCGCCAGCACCACGCCCTCTTCCATGCTCTTCAAACCGCACACATAGAGGTAGGTGTTGTTGTCTTTGAGCAAGTCGGCAATGTCGGCGGCACGCTCGCGCACCAAATCTTGCACATAGCGCTTGGGTTGACCTTGTTCACGTGAGAACGCGAAATGAATGTCAATGAAATCTTTGGGCAACTTTTGCAGCGGACCAAAGTAAGGCAGCTCTTGCGGCGTGCGGGCGCCAAAGAACAGCATCAACTTGCCGCCCTCAAACTTGCCGCTTTGACGCAAGCGGCGACGCCACTCGGTCATCGCACGCATAGGGGCGCTGCCGGTGCCTGTGCAAATCATCACGATGTTGGACTTGGGATGGTTGGGCATCAAGAAGCTGCTGCCGAACGGGCCAATCACGTGCACCGTGTCACCGGTTTTCAAATCGCACAGGTAATTGGAAGCCACGCCTTTGACGGGCTTGCCTTGGTGATCTTCCACCACACGCTTCACGGTGATGGACAAATTGTTGTAGCCAGGACGCTCGCCATTGCGCGGGCTGGCAATCGAGTATTGGCGCGCATGGTGCGGCTTGCCTTGTGCATCCACCCCAGGCGGGATGATGCCAATTGATTGGCCTTCCAACACGGGGAACGGCATGCTGCCAAAGTCCAACACAATGTGGTGGGTTTCGTTGGCGGTGCCGGCCTCGTTGACTTGCACATTGCCCACCACGGTCGCGGTGGTTGGGGCCTTGGGGCCATGCAAATTGGTGTACGGATGGGCAGCAGACCAGGGCGGCACCGTGGCACCAAAAGCGGCCGAGTTGAATGCCTCGCCTTGCCCTGCCGATGCATCCACCGAAGCCGATGACGCCACCGTGCTGGCAGCCACAGGAGCTGCATCGGTTGCAACGCCTCCCCCTAACTCAGCCAACTCAGCGTCTGACAAAGCGGCAGGCAGCTCGTCCCAAGACAACTGTTCTTCCACCGTGTAGGCCACCGACTTCGGACGCATGCGCCAGTTGTCGATGGAACCCGTGGGGCACGGGGGCACACACGCCATGCAAAAGTTGCACTTGTCAGCCAACACCACATAGTTGCGGCTGTCGTGCGTGATGGCACCCACCGGACAGGTGGCCTCGCAGGTGTTGCACCGGATGCAAATTTCCGGGTCAATCAAATGCTGGTTAAAAAGTTCGGCAGGTGCATTCATGGCGTGACGGCCTTATCTAAGGATCAGTTGAAACGGACGTAATCAAAGTCAACAGGTTGACGGTTGATGCCCATGACAGGAGGCGCGATCCAGTTAGCAAACTTGCCGGGTTCGACCACGCGACCCATCAAGCTTGCCACATAGGCGCGGTCCTCATTCGAGGGCAACCACTCGCCTACTTTAGCGTTCCATTCCGCATCGCTCACCACACGACCGTCTGGGCTGATCTTGGCACCTGACAGCGAACCAATGTTGCGGTGGAAAGCTTTGTGTGGCGCCGTCAACTTGAAGGGGATGCCTGCTTTTTCGATCACGCGGTTCCAACGCTCGATGCCGCCTTTGGAGTCGGTGATGTAGTCATCGCGCAGCACTTCGTTCAAAGCGTTGAGCATCGGCACTTCTTTCTCAACCAACTTGCCGTCTTCGACCGACAAGATCTTGTAGCTGTTGCCTTTCAACACGTGGTCGTCGGTGCGTTTGCCTTCTTCGTAGCGGCCTTTCAAGCCCGAGCTGTAGAAGGTCGCTGCGTTGGACGATTGGTCTGCACCGAACAAGTCGATGGTCACGGAGAAGTGGAAGTTGATGTAACGCTGAATGGTGGGCAAATCGATCACACCCGCAGCGCGCAGCTTGGCTACGTCGTCGGTTTTGAGTTCGTTCATCACATCCACGGTACGTTGGATGGTGCGGCTCACGCCGGACTCGCCCACAAACATGTGGTGCGCTTCTTCAGTCAACATGAACTTGGTGGTGCGTGCCAAGGGGTCGAATGCAGATTCGGCCAAGGCGCACAACTGGAACTTGCCGTCACGGTCGGTGAAGTACGTGAACATGAAGAACGACAACCAGTCGGGCGTCTTCTCGTTGAAGGCTTGCAAGATGCGGGGGTTGTCGGCGTTGCCGCTGTTGCGCTCTAACAAAGCTTCGGCTTCTTCGCGACCGTCTTTGCCAAAGTATTTGTGCAACAAGTACACCATGGCCCACAGGTGACGACCTTCTTCCACGTTCACTTGGAACAGGTTGCGCAAGTCGTATTGGCTAGGCGCTGTCAAACCCAAATGGCGTTGTTGCTCGACCGATGCAGGTTCGGTGTCACCTTGCGTGACGATGATGCGGCGCAGGTTGGCGCGGTGTTCGCCAGGCACGTCTTGCCAAGCAGCTTCGCCCATGTGGTCACCAAAGTGGATCTTTCGGTCTTGCTCAGCAGGGTTCAAGAAGATGCCCCAACGGTAGTCAGGCATCTTCACGTGGCCAAATTGGGCCCAGCCTTGGGGGTCCACGCTGACGGCGGTGCGCAGGTACACGTCAAAGTTTTGCGAGCCATCGGGCCCCATGTCTTGCCACCATTGCAAGTAGTTGGGCTGCCAGTGTTCGAGCGCACGTTGCAAGGTGCGGTCTTCGCTCAGATTCACGTTGTTAGGAATTTTTTCGCTGTAGTTGATACCGGTCATGAAAGTCTCCAAATAGAAGGCACGGTGGGGTCACATTTAGGTTGCAGCAGGCACCACCGGGAAGCCTGCTGCACAACGTCAGAACATCAAACGCGGTTCAGGTCGAAAGCCGCTTTCTCGCCTTTGCCATACACCTTCAAGGCACCTTTTTCGCCGACGGCGTTGGGGCGGTTGAAGATCCAGTTTTGCCATGCAGACAGGCGGCCGAAAATGCGTGTTTCCATGCTTTCTTTTTGCGCAAAACGCAGGTTGGCTTCCAAGCCGGTCAAGCTGTCTGGCGACATCGCGGCGCGCTCTTCCACGGCCAAGCGAATTTCATCTGCCCAGTCGATGTCGTCAGGTGCAGCGGTGACCAAGCCCAAGGCCAGTGCTTTTTGTGCATCCAAGGCTTGACCCACAGCAGCGCGTGCGCCCTCGAGTGGGCCCACTTCTTCGTAGAAGCGGCGTTGCAAACGAGACTGGTGATTGACCATGGGGAAATAGCCAAAGTTCATCTCGCTCAAATGCAGGTGCGGGGCTTTTTCGGGTGTATCAGGCAAGTCGAGCATGTAAGCACGGTCAGCTGCAAAGGCCAACTCGGCCAAGGTCCCTGCAAAGCAAGAACCTTCGTCGATCAACGCAAACAAAGAACGTGAAGACACATCCACACGCGCCAAGGTACGGCGCAACAAACCGATGGTTTCGTTGACGAACCAGTGGTCTTGGTGCTTGGCCAAGATGGCGTCGCTTTGCAAGGCCAACTGGGCATCGCCGGCGGTCTTGAGCAACCAGGTGCCGATGTCGAGTTCGTTGGTGCGCAAATTCAAAATCGCATCATCCAATTCGCGTGCCATTTGCAAGGGATACCAGTTGGCACCTGCGGCCACGATGGCGTCAATGCTGTCTGGCAACGCTGCTTTGGGGGCATGCACGGTCAAGGTGGCGGTGCGCTTGGCGCGGTCGATGCTGACCTCCACGTAGTCATACGACATGCTGTCGGCACCCAGCGTGCGCTTGAGCGGGGTCAACGCCACACCTTTGCCAGCAGCCGAGGCGCCGGGTCGCTTGCAGTTGGCAGCGGTGTGGCTGGCACGTGCTTGCACCGCGGCAGCGAACTGCGCAGGCTTGGCGATTTCGTCCACCAAGCGCCAATCCACCGCACGCTGGCCACGCACGCCTTCCACGCTGGTGCAGAAGATGTCAGCCAAGTCGTGGCGCACTTTGCGCTTGTCGGTCACACGGGTCAAACCGCCAGTGCCTGGCAACACGCCCAGCAAAGGCACTTCAGGCAAAGACACCGAAGAAGAACGGTCGTCCACCAACACGATTTCGTCACAGGCCAAAGCCAACTCGTAGCCACCGCCGGCGCAGGCGCCGTTCACCGCGGCGACAAACTTCAAACCGCTGTGGCGGCTGGTGTCTTCCAAGCCGTTGCGGGTTTCGTTGGTGAACTTACAGAAGTTCACTTTCCACGCGTGAGTCGACACGCCCAACATGAAGATGTTCGCGCCAGAGCAGAAGATGCGGTCTTTCAAACTGGTCACCACCACGCTCTTGACCTCAGGGTGCTCAAAGCGAATGCGGTTCACCGCGTCATGCAACTCGATGTCCACACCGAGGTCGTAACTGTTGAGTTTGAGCTTGTAGCCTGGGCGAATGCCGGCGTCTTCGTTGATGTTGAGTTGCAAGGTGGCAACTTCACCTTCGTATTTCACAGACCAATGTTTGTATTGGCTGGGGTCGATCTGGTAATTGACGGTCGTCGGTTGGCTCATGTGTCTGTCTCCAAGGTAGGTGAGGCGAATTTGCCGGTGAATTGGGTGAGGTTTGCGGATCTCGTGTCTGCAGTATATTGCATGCAGCATGCATAAAAGTGCATTTTCACAAAAATCAGGGAAAGCCCCTAGAAAATACCACTCCCAAAGTAGGCGCTCTACACACCCTCTATTGAGACAGCTTGAGCACCGAACGCAAACGCGAGCGCAACGCCTGAAAGGTTTCCTCTTCTGACTGAGCACTGGTGTCAAAGATCATGTCGGCCTTGGCGTAGAACGGCGCACGACCTTCCAGAATCATCTTCAAGTCTTCAATCGCCTCGGCACTGCCCGCCATGGGACGCATGTCGCCTTGCGCTGCCACACGACCCAAGTGATCTTCCGGCTTGGCTTGCAGCCACACGGTGTAGCAGTGTGAGAGCATTTCATTCAAGGTGGCCGAGTCCGACACCAAGCCACCGGGCGTGGCAATCACCACCTCGGGATAAATTTGAATCGCTTCTTCCAGAGCGCGGCGCTCGTAGCGACGGTAGGCATTGGTGCCATACAGGTTGTGAATCTCTGAAATGCTGCAACCCGCAAATTTTTCAATCTCGCGACTGAGCTCAATGAAGGCATAGCCCAAGTCTTTGGCCAAACGCGCACCCAGCGTGGTTTTACCGGCACCGCGCAAGCCAATCAAGGCAATGCGGTTGGTGCGCTCGGCCTCTTGTGTCGAGCCAAACATCACCGCAATTTGCTCGCGTACACGGCGCAAATCGGCCTCGCTGCGTTGGCTCAGCATCTCGCGCAACAGCAACCATTCGGGCGAGGTGGTGGTGACGTCGCCAATCAACTCGGCCAAGGTGCATTGCAACGCGCCCGCCACTTGCAAGAGCACCAAGATAGAGGCATTGCCCTCGCCGTATTCCAAATTGGCCAGGTGCCGCTCCGACACATCGGCCGCCACAGCCACGGCTTTGCGCGTCAAACCACGGCGGGCGCGCAAGGCACGCACCCGCTCACCCAAGGCGGTCAAGAAAGGATTCTTCGCTTCAACGACGTCAGCCATGTCTCGCTTTCAACAGTCAAACCATGCCTAGGATTAACCCTAGAACATGCAATATAGTGCTAGACGTGCGGTTTATCGCATGTTAGTCTTCGTACACGCATAATAATTCATGTTGACGACAATGACAAGCCAATCACACGACACCCCCGAACAGGCACAAGCCCGTTTCAAAGACCGCCTGGCCGCAGTCACAGCCCAAATCCACAACCGCCCACTCGACGCCGCCTTGGATGATTGGCTCAACGCTCACCTCGGCGTGGACACTCCCACCTATCGCGACCTGAAAGCCTCCTGCGAAGAAGGCGTAGTCCAAGGCTGGCTATGCAAATACGAAGGCGGTGGCTTGCGCTACGGTCGCATCTTCAAACCGTCTGACGACCTGCACGGGTTCTCGGTCGACGTGGTCGATATGGAAAACGTGGCCGGCCCCCACCATGTGCACCCCCAAGGCGAGATCGACCTGATCATGCCCATCGACGGGCCTGCCCAATTCGACGGCCGCCCTGCAGGCTGGTTGGTCTGCCCTCCGGGGAGCGCGCACCGCCCCACCGTTCGCCAAGGCCGCGCCTTGGTGTTGTACCTGTTGCCCAAGGGCGAAATCGAATTCACCAAATAAAAAATCACTCCATAACGAAAGCCTTCATGACTGAACTTCTCTCTAACTACGTTGGTGGCCAATGGCAAGCGGGCAAAGGCACAGGCACAGCCTTGCACGACCCTGTGTTGGGCACCGAGCTCGTGCGCGTGGATGCCACGGGTCTCGACTTGGCAGCCGCATTTGCCTTTGCACGCCACCACGGCGGCCATGCCTTGCGCGCCCTCACCTATGCGCAACGTGCCGCCATGCTGGCCGCCGCAGCCAAGGTGTTGCAAGCCAACCGCGATGCGTACTACGACATCTCCACAGCCAACAGCGGCACCGTCAAAAACGACACGGCGGTAGACGTGGACGGCGGCATCTACACCCTCAGCACCTATGCCAAGCTGGGTGAAGGCTTGGGTGACGTGCACTTCATGCACGACGGCGAGCCCGCACGTTTGGCCAAAGACCCACTGTTCCAATCGCAGCATGTGCTCACGCCCACACGCGGCGTGGCGCTGTTCATCAACGCCTTCAATTTCCCCTCGTGGGGCTTGTGGGAAAAGGCCGCCCCTGCGTTGCTCTCGGGCGTGCCCGTCATCGTCAAACCGGCCACCACCACGGCGTGGCTGACACAGCGCATGGTGAAAGATGTGGTCGACGCCGGCATCTTCCCAGCGGGTGCGATCTCGGTGATCTGCGGCAGCTCCGCCGGTCTGATGGACCAACTTGAACCGTTTGATGTGGTGTCATTCACGGGCTCGGCCGACACCGCCGCCATCATCCGCTCACACCCTGCGGTGACAAAAAAATCGGTGCGCGTGAACATCGAAGCCGACAGCGTGAACTCTGCCTTGCTCATGCCCGGCGAAGCCGTGGGCAGCGAAGCAATTGACTTGTTGGTGAAAGAAGTGGCGCGTGAAATGACCGTCAAATCGGGCCAAAAGTGCACCGCGATTCGCCGTGTTTTGGTGCCCGACAACCTGTACGACAGCGTGGCGCAAGCCCTTTCTGCACGCTTGAGCAAAACCACCGTGGGCAACCCACGCAACGAATCGGTGCGCATGGGCGCAGTGGTGAACCGCGAACAATTCAACGCCGTGCGTGACGGCTTGGCCTACCTGAAACAACAAACCGCCGTGTTGCACGACGGCAGCACGCACGCCTTGGTTGACGCCGACGCTGCCGTGGCTTGCTGTGTCAGCCCCACCTTGTTGGGCACACGCGACGCCGCGGGCAGCGACGCCGCCGACCGCGTGCACGACACCGAAGTGTTTGGCCCCGTCGCCACCTTGGTGCCTTACCGCCATGGCGATTTGAACCACGCACTGACGCTGATTCGCCGTGGCCAAGGTTCGTTGGTGGCCTCGGTTTACGGCACCGACCACGCAGCACTGGGCCACGTGGTGCCTGAACTCACCGAGAGCCATGGCCGCGTGCATGTGATCTCACCCGACGTAGCAGCCTTGCACACCGGCCACGGCAACGTGATGCCGCAGTCCTTGCATGGCGGCCCCGGCCGTGCCGGTGGCGGCGAAGAGCTGGGCGGCTTGCGCGCGCTGAACTTTTACCACCGCCGTGCAGCTGTGCAAGCCAGCACCGCGGTGTTGAGCCAACTCAAATAAAAAAACCTGCCAACGACCAGGAGACAAGATGACAACCGACACACTCGCAGGCGTGGCCGCACCACCCGAGCATTTCAACTTTGCGCAGTTTTTGCTCGAGCGCAACAGCCAGCGCGCTGAGCGCCCCGCCTTCATCGATGACAACGGCACGCTGACCTACGGCACCTTGGACCAACGCGTGCGCAGCTTGGCTGCAGGCTTGCGCAGCTTGGGCATTCGCCGTGAAGAACGCGTGTTGTTGTTGATGCAAGACTGCAACGATTGGCCTGTGAGCTTCTTGGGTGCCATGTACGCCGGCCTTGTGCCCGTGGCCGTGAACACCTTGCTCACCCCCGACGACTACGCCTACATGCTGGAACACTCACGTGCCCAAGCCGTATTGGTATCGGGCGCGTTGCTGCCCACGTTGACGGCGGCCATGATCAAGTCGGACCACGAAGTGACCAAGGTCATCGTCTCCAACCCCATCGCACCGCTGCACCCTGCGGAGGTTGAGTTGGAATCGTTTCTGCAAGCCCATCAACCGATGGCCAAGCCTGCCACCACCAAAGCCGACGACCCTGGTTTTTGGTTGTACTCGTCCGGCTCCACCGGGCGTCCCAAAGGCACGGTGCACTCACATGCCAACCCCTACTGGACATCGCTGTTGTACGGCCAAGACGTGTTGAAGCTCACCGAAAACGATGTGTGTTTTTCTGCCGCCAAGTTGTTCTTTGCCTACGGCTTGGGCAACGGCCTGACCTTCCCAATGGCGGTGGGTGCCTGCGCCATCTTGATGGCCGAGCGTCCCACCCCCGACGCCACATTCAAACGCATGACCGGCGGCGTGGGCGATGTCAAACCGACGGTGTTCTTCGGTGCGCCCACCGGCTTTGCCGGCATGTTGGCCCACCCCAATTTACCCAGCAAAGACCAAGTGGCCATGCGTCTGGTGTCGTCCGCCGGCGAGGCCTTGCCTGCTGAACTGGGAGAACGTTTCCACAAACACTTTGGCGTGCACATCGTCGACGGCATTGGTTCCACCGAAATGCTGCACATCTACTTGTCCAACCTGCCGCACGACGTGCGCTACGGCACCACCGGTTGGCCTGTGCCCGGTTACACGATTGAACTGCGTGGCGACGACGGCCAAGCTGTGCCCGATGGCGAACCCGGCGACCTCTACATCCAAGGCCCTTCAGCAGCTTTGCTGTATTGGGGCAACCGCGAGAAAAGCCGTGAGACATTCCAAGGCGGTTGGACCAAGAGTGGTGACAAATACATCCGCAACGCCGACGGCACCTACACCTACGGCGGGCGCTCGGATGACATGCTCAAAGTCAGCGGCATTTACGTCAGCCCGTTTGAAGTAGAAGCCACCCTCATTCAACACAACGCGGTGTTGGAAGCCGCGGTGATTGGCGTCATTGATGCCGAAGGCCTGACCAAAACCAAAGCCTTTGTGGTGCGCAAAGCGGGCGCCAACGTCACCGAAGAAGAGCTCAAAGCCTTCGTCAAAGACAAGCTCGCGCCTTACAAGTATCCCCGTCAAATTGAATTTGTCGCCGAGCTGCCCAAAACAGCCACCGGCAAGATTCAACGTTTCAAACTGCGTGCACAAGAAGCGCAGGCGACATGAGTCACACCGACTTCGTCGACATCACTTGGCAGGGACGTTCCGTCCGCATCGAGCACCAGTGGCTCTGTGCGGCGCACACGGACGCCCCGCTGATGGTGTTTTTGCACGAAGGCTTGGGCTCGGTGGCGATGTGGAAAGACTTTCCCCAACAACTCTGTGAAGCCCTCCACGTGCGTGGCTTGGTGTACTCGCGTCCGGGTTATGGCCAGTCCACCCCACGCGCGGCAGACGAACACTGGGCCCCCGACTTCATGCACCGCCAAGCGCACGAGGTGCTGCCCGCCTTACTGGCGGCTTTGGGTGTCACAGAAGCCCCTTGGTTGTTTGGCCACAGCGATGGCGGCTCGATTGCGCTGCTGTATGCCGCACGCCATGCCAGCGCCGGGTTGATGGTGATGGCACCACACATCTTGGTGGAAGAGGTGTCCGTCACCAGCATCACCCAAGCGCGTGAGACCTATGAAAACACCGATTTACGTCAGCGTTTAAGCCGCTACCATGCCGACGTAGATTCTGCGTTTGGGGGCTGGAACCGCATTTGGCTCGACCCCCGCTTTCGCAGTTGGTCCATCGAAGAAGACATTCGCGCCATCACCTGTCCGGTGTTGGCCATCCAAGGCATTGATGACGAATACGGCACATTGGCACAAATCCGAGGCATCGCAGAGCGCGTACCTCACACACAGCTGCTCGAGCTGCCCCACTGCGGTCACTCGCCACACCGAGACCAGCCGGAAACATTGATTCAAGGTTGCGTGACGTTTTTCAACGCGCAACCACACGTTCCCCTTTCCCAACCCCGCCAACCTTAGAAAACCAGGAGACACGTATGCAGAAAAAAAATGCACTTCTTACGGCAGCAGCTTTTGCACTGCTCGCAGCCGCACCCACGACTTGGGCGCAGCAAAACCAAGGCAAGCTCAAGGTGGGCTTCATGTTGCCAGCCACCGGCACGTTTGCCTCGCTGGGGACCGCCATCGACAACGGCTTCCGTTTGTACGTGAACGAACAAGGCGGCAAATTGGCTGGCCGCGAAGTGGAATACGTGCGTGTGGATGACGAAAGCGATCCATCCAAAGCCACCGACAACGTGAACAAACTCATCAAGCGCGACAACGTCGACGTGATCGTGGGTACCGTGCACAGCGGCGTGGCCATGGCCATGGCCAAAGCCGCCAAAGAATCTGGCACCTTGCTGATCATCCCGAACGCCGGTGCTGTTGCGGTGACAGGGCCCATGTGCGCCCCCAACATCTTCCGCTCCAGCTTTTCCAACTGGCAACCTGGCTACGCCATGGGCGAAGTGGCCGCCAAGAAAGGTCACAAAAAAATCGTCACCATCACTTGGAAATACGCTGCTGGCGATGAGTCGGTCAAAGGTTTCAAAGATGGTTTCGAGAAAAGCGGTGGCACCGTCATCAAGGAGCTGAGCCTGCCTTTCCCCAACGTCGAATTCCAAGCCCTGTTGACCGAAATTGCAGCGCTCAAGCCTGACGCTGTGTTCACCTTCTTCGCGGGTGGTGGTGCGGTGAAGTTCGTCAAAGACTACTCCGCTGCAGGTTTGAAAAAAACCATTCCTTTGTACGGTTCAGGCTTCTTGACCGATGGCACATTGGAAGCCCAAGGCGCTGACGCCGATGGCCTGTTGACCACCCTGCACTACGCGGACAACTTGAACAACAAGCGTGACCAAAGCTTCCGCCTGGCCTACGCCAAAACCTACAAGTTGCAACCTGACGTGTACGCGGTGCAAGGTTATGACGCCGGTCAAATGCTGGGCATTGGTTTGAACGCCACCAAAGGTGACGCGAAGAACATCACTGGATTCGCACAAGCGGTGCGCGCAGCCAAGATCGACAGCCCACGCGGCACCTTCTCGCTCTCCAAGAGCCACAACCCTGTGCAAGACATCTACTTGCGCAAAGTGGTGGGCAAAGAGAACGTGCTCGAAGGCGTTGCAACCAAAGCTTTGGCTGACCCCGGCTTAGGCTGCAAGATGTAAACAGAAATCACCGCCATGGACTTTGCTACTTTTTTGATCCAGTGCCTCAACGCACTGCAATATGGGCTGCTGCTGTTTTTGGTCGCCTCGGGGTTGACCTTGATCTTCGGCATCATGGGGGTGATCAACCTGGCCCATGGCAGCTTCTACATGATTGGGGCCTACATGGCGTATGCCTTGGCCCCCATCGTGTCGAGCAGTTTTGGCGGTGAATTCTTCAGCACCTTGGCCGTTGGCATGGTGCTGTCGGTCCTCTTGGGCTATGTGCTCGAGTGGGCCTTCTTCAGCTATTTGTATGAGCGTGAGCACTTGCAACAAGTGCTCATGACCTACGGTTTGATTTTGGTATTTGAAGAGTTGCGCAGCATGCTCGTCGGCGACGATGTGCATGGTGTGGCTGTGCCATCTTGGTTGGACAGCGCCTTGCAACTCAACGACGTGATGACCTATCCCGTCTACCGTTTGTTCATCAGCGGCGTGTGCCTGCTGTTGGCCATCGGCATGTGGTTTGTGTTCACCCGCACCCGCTTGGGCATGATGATTCGTGCCGGCACCTCCAACCGTGAAATGGTGCAGAGCTTGGGCATCGACATCACCTTGCTGTATCGCGTCGTGTTTGCCATGGGCGTGGGTTTGGCGGTGTTCGCCGGCATGATTGCCGCCCCCGTCTCGAGCGTGTACCCCGGCATGGGCAACTCGGTGTTGATCATTTGTTTTGTGGTGGTGGTCATTGGCGGCATTGGCTCCATCAAAGGGGCCTTGGTGGCGGCACTGCTGATTGGCTTGGTCGACACCTTTGGCAAGGTGTTGTTGCCACAAGCCGCAGGCGTGTTGGTGTATGTGCTGATGGCGCTGATTTTGTTGTGGCGCCCCCATGGTTTATTCAAGGACTGAGGTCAAGGTCAAGTTCATGCGTCATCCTTCTTCTTTTGTCTTGGCCTTTTTTGGCTTGCTCGCCGTGTGGCCAGCTCTGTCGGGCTCCTACGGCATGGACTTGATTGCCAAGATCATGATTTACGCGCTGCTCGCACTCAGCCTCGAGCTGTTGGTGGGCAGCACCGGCTTGGTGTGTTTTGGTCAAGCCGCTTTCTTTGGCATTGGCGCTTACGCGGCTGTGTTGCTGGCCCCCACCGATGGCAGCACGGCATCGCTGGGGTTGTCTTTGCTCACCTCGGTGGTCTTTGCAGGCGTGTTTGCACTGGCGGTAGGCGCGTTGTCGCTGCGCACCCAGGGGGTGTACTTCATCATGGTCACTTTGGCGTTTTCGCAAATGGCGTACTACATGGTGCACGACACGCCCCTGGGCGGCGGCACCGATGGCATTTACATGTACGTCAAACCGGCTTGGGGCTGGATTGATCTGGACAAGCCCTTGCACTTGTATGGCCTGATTTGGTTCAGTTTGTTGTTCGGCTATTTGTTTTTGTCGCAACTGCTGCAATCGCCTTTTGGTCGTGCCCTGTCGGGCATTCGCGTCAACGAACAACGCATGAAAGCCACGGGCTTTTCTGTCTATCCCTACAAGCTGGCGGCTTTCACGTTGTCAGGCGCCATCGCAGGTTGGGCGGGTTATTTGTTTGCGGTCAAAGACGGGTTTGTGAACCCCGAATTGCTCAGCTGGCACCTCAGCGGCGCCGTGTTGGTGATGATTATTTTGGGTGGCTTGGGCCACATGCGGGGTGCCTTGATTGGTGCGTTTGCATTTGCCTTGTTGCAAGAGCTGTTTCAATCCGAAGCTGTGTTTGGCAGCTACGCCAAGCACTGGCACTTGGGCCTGGGCCTGAGCATCATGGCGTGTGTGGCGTTCATGCCGCATGGCTTGGTGTCGTTGCCACGTCAATTCCGTGAACGTCTCACCGGTCGCCCTGCTGCCACACCAACCCACGCCTTGGAGGAGCAAGCATGAACCGCGACATCCTCTTGCGTGGCCACCACCTGACGCGCCGTTGGGGCGGTTTGGTGGCGGTCAACGATGTGTCACTGACGCTGGAGCGCGGCAGCGTGCACGCGGTCATCGGCACCAACGGCGCAGGCAAATCCACCTTGATCAACTTGCTCTCGGGCGAGTTCCCGCCCTCCTCGGGCCAGGTTGAATTGTTGGGACAAGACATTTCGCATTGGCCCCAGTCACGCCGTGCGCGTGCAGGGTTGGGCCGCAGCTACCAACGCAACACCATCTACCCCAGCTTCACCGTGTTAGAAAACTGTCGCCTCTCGGCGCAAGCGCAACACCAACAAGCGTGGGCCTTTTGGCGTCAAGCCGAGCACGACCCCGTCACGGTGTCGATGGGCCGTGAGGCGGCCATTCGCGTGGGCTTGGGCGATGCGCTCGAGCGTCAAGCCGGTTTCTTGAGCCACGGCCAAAAACGCCAACTCGAAATCGCCATGTGTTTGGCCACCGCACCGCAAGTGCTGCTGCTGGACGAGCCCTTGGCCGGCATGGGCGCCGAAGAAACCGAACGCATGCTCACGCTGTTGCAAGAACTCAAACACGACCACGCCATCTTGCTGGTCGAGCACGACATGGATGCGGTCTTTCGCATTGCCGACCGCATCACCGTGATGGTCAATGGGGTGGTCATCGCCTCAGGCACACCGGACGAAGTGCGCAACAACGCCGATGTGCGTGCCGCTTATTTGGGAGACCACTGATGTCTGCGAGCTCTGAAATTATTTTGGAAGCCCAAGGCATCCACGCTTGGTACGAGAGCAGCCATGTGCTGCACGGCGTCAATTTAGAAATTCGCAAAGGCGAAACCGTCGGCTTGCTCGGTCGCAACGGCATGGGCAAGAGCACGCTGATTCGCAGCTTGCTCGGGCATGTCACACAACGCGACGGCCATATCAGCTTGTTTGGCCACGACATTTCCAAAGCCCGCCCCCACGAAGTGGCGCGCTTGGGCGTGGCCTATGTGCCCGAAGGCCGCGGCATTTTTGGCAACCTCACGGTGCGCGAAAACTTGGTGATGGCCTCACGCCCCGGCCGCGACGGCCGCACCGACTGGACGCTCGACCGTGTGCTGCACACCTTCCCACGTTTGGCTGAACGTTTGACCAACCTCGGCAGTCAACTGTCGGGGGGCGAACAGCAGATGTTGTCGATCGGCCGGGCGTTGATGACGCACCCTGACTTGATCATCTTGGACGAAGCCACCGAAGGTTTGGCACCGCTGATCGTGGCCGAAATCTGGCGCGTGATCGACGACATCAAAGCCAGCGGCTTGGCGGTGTTGATCGTCGACCGCGATTGGCACAAGGTGCTCTCGCGCAGCAACCGCGCGTTGGTCTTGCAAAAAGGTTTGGTCGCCTTGCAAGGCAATGCACAAGACATGTTGAACGATCCCGCATTGCCCAACTACTTGGGTGTGTGAGCGCATGCACGCGGTTTACATCGACGGGCACGGCGGCAACGAGGTGGTGCACGTCGGCGAACGGCCCACCCCCGAGCGACGCGCGGGCGAGGTGCTGATTCGCATGCAAGCCAGCACCTTGAATCAGGTGGACCTGTACATGCGCAACAGCGGTGCAGGCATCACCCACCAATTGCCGCAGACCATGGGCATCGAGGGCTACGGCCACGTGGCCGCGTGTGACGAACACAGCGGACTGGATGTGGGAGACGGCGTGATCATTCACCCCGGCATCAGCTGTGGCAGCTGCGAGTTTTGCCAGCGCGGCGACGACGTGCTGTGCACCCGCATTGCGCTGGTAGGCGAGCACCGCGATGGCGCGTGGTCGCATTGGTTGACAGTGCCACGCACCAACGTGTTTCCAGCCCCTTCCTATTTGTCCGCCGTTGAAGCCGCGGCTTTGGGGGTGACGCACCTGACCGCTTGGCGCATGGTGATGACCCAAGGGCAACTCAAGCCCGGACAAACCGTGTTGATTTTTGGCATTGGCGGCGGCGTGTCGGTGGCGGCCTTGCAAATTGCACATGCCATGGGCGCGCGCGTGATCGTGACCTCACGCCACGCCCACAAACTGGAACGTGCCTTGGCCATGGGTGCCGCAGCGGGCATTCACACGCCCGAGCAAGACATTGTGAAAAGTGTCATGGCCTTCACCGACGGTCGCGGTGTAGACGTGGTGATTGAGAACATTGGCGAAGCGGTGTGGGGCGCAGCCATGAAGTCCTTGGTACGCGGGGGCCGCTTGGTCACCTGCGGCGCTACCAGTGGCGACCAACCACCAGCCGATTTGCGCCGCATCTTCATTCGGCAACTGCAAATTCTCGGTTCAACCCTGGGCAACCGCCAGGAACTGCAGGACTTGCTGGCGTTTTGTGAACAGCACCAGATTCGCCCCGTGATCGACCGCGTCTTTCCCATGGCCGACGTGCACGCCGCGCTGGACATGCTGGCCAACGCCGAGCAATTTGGCAAAGTGGCGCTTGATCTGAGCGCCTAAAACTGCACCGCGCACCTCAGGTGTGGTCTTCGTATTTAAGGGAAAGTCCTAGGACTTGGAAGGTCGCTTCACTTCCACAATAAAGTTATAAAAAATAACCTTATGCCACCTTGAACGGAATTGATATGACCACCACACTCCATCCTGCAATCGAACGTGCCAAAGCCAACAGCGTTGTTCTGGAAATGCACGGCGCCGTCGCGGTGGTTCGCTTGTGTCGCCCGACCAAGCGCAACGCGCTGAGCGATGCCTTGATCGAAGCGTTGCGCGATGTCTTTCAAAACCTGCCCGCCGAAGCGCGCGCAGCCGTGATTCATGGCGAAGGCGACCACTTCTGCGCTGGCCTGGACTTGTCCGAACTCAAAGAGCGCGACGCCGGTGAAGGCGTGCACCACTCACGCAGCTGGCACGTCGCCTTGGAAGCTTTGCAATACGGCCGCGTGCCCGTGATCGCCGCCTTGCATGGCGCGGTGGTGGGCGGCGGCTTGGAGCTGGCTTCGGCCTCGCACATCCGCGTGGCCGATGAGAGCACCTTCTACGCCTTGCCCGAAGGCACCCGCGGCATCTTCGTGGGCGGCGGTGGCTCGGTGCGTATTCCTAAATTGATTGGCGTGGCACGCATGACCGACATGATGCTCACCGGCCGCGTCTACAACGCGCAAGACGGCGAGCGCGTGGGCTTCGCCCAATACTTGGTGCCCGCCGGCGAGTCGTTGGCCAAAGCCATGGAATTGGCCCAACGCATTGCCACCAACGCCCCTCTCACCAACTACGCCTTGATGCACGCCCTGCCGCGCATCGCCGAGCAGCCTGCTGACCACGGCTTCATGACCGAGGCCTTGATGTCCTCGATTGCGCAAGCGGCCCCTGAAGCCAAAGCCCGCGTACGCGCCTTCTTAGAAGGCAAAGCACCCAAAGTCAGCAAAGACTGAGCCACGACACACCGACACACACCTCTACAAAAAGCTGCCACGAAAGCAAGCGAGGAGACACACATGACAACGGCACAATTCCGCCCCCTGCAATTTGGCGTCACGCGCGTGAGTTTGCGCGATGGCCCCAGCGGCACCCACTACCTCAAGGCTGACCAAGCCCTGCAAGACTACCCCGAGCGCATGAGCGATCGCCTGCGCCACTGGGCTGAGCAAGCGCCCGAGCGCACCTGGATGGCACGCCGCGTCAAGCAAGCCGATGGCAGCTTAGGCGACTGGCGCCACATCAGCTACCAAGAGGCGTGGTCCACCGCACGCAACATTGCCCAAGGCTTGATTGACCGAGGCTTGAACGCCGAACGCCCTGTGGCCATCTTGAGCGAAAACAGTTTGGAACACGCCTTGTTGGCCTTGGGTTGCATGCTCGCAGGTGTGCCGTTTGTGCCCACCTCGCCGCCCTACTCGTTGGTCAGCGTGGACTACGACAAACTCAAACACGTGCTGAAAACCGTCACCCCCGGGTTGGTGTTCGCGCAAGACGAGCGCTATGCCAAAGCCATCAGCGCCACGGTAGGTGCGGACACCGAGGTGGTGTTGCATGACGGTGCCGTGGCCGGCCGCACGGTCACCACATTTGCACAGCTGTGCGCCACCGCCGCGACCGACGCCGTGGACCGCGCCAGCGCGGCCACCGGCCCCGACACCATCGTCAAGTTCTTGTTCACCAGCGGCTCGACCAAACTGCCCAAAGCGGTGATCAACACCAACCGTATGTGCTGCGCCAACCAACAGCAAATGAGCCAATCGATGCCCGTGTTGCGCGAGCAACCGCTGGTGTTGGTGGACTGGCTGCCTTGGAACCACACCTTCGGTGGCAACCACAACTTCGGCATGGTGATCTACCACGGCGGCACCCTGTACATCGACGATGGCAAGCCCACGCCGGCTTTGATTGGCGAAACCTTGCGCAACTTGCGCGAGATCGCGCCGACGGTGTACTTCAACGTGCCCACCGGTTTTGAAGCCATCGCCAACGCGATGAAGACCGACGATGTGTTGCGCAAAAACTTTTTGTCACGCGTGAAGATGTTCTTCTACGCCGGCGCTGCTTTGGCCCAACCCGTGTGGGACAGCTTGTACGAAAGCGAAGAGCGCGAGGTGGGTGAACGCATCGTCATGACCTCGGGCTTGGGCATGACCGAGTCGGGTCCCTTCGCCCTGTTCGTCACCAACCCGCATGTGCGCGCGGGTGACTTGGGTGTGCCCACGCCCGGTATGGAACTCAAGCTGATCGACATGGACGGCAAAACCGAAGTGCGCTACCGCGGCCCCAACATCACGCCTGGCTACTGGCGTGCCCCCGCTGAAACCACCGATGCGTTTGACGAAGAAGGCTTCTTCAAAACCGGTGATGCAGTCAAGTGGATCGACGAAACCGATGTGCACCTCGGCTTGAAATTCGATGGCCGCATCGCCGAAGACTTCAAACTCGCCACCGGCACGTTTGTCAGCGTGGGCCCCTTGCGCGGCAAGATCATTGCGGCGGGTGCGCCCTACATTCAAGACGTGGTGTTGACTGGCCTCAACATGAAAGAAGTGGGCGCCATGGTGTTCCCCACGCCGAAGGTGCGCGAACTGGCTGGCTTGCCCGACAGCGCGCCCTTGGCCGATGTGTTGGCGGCCCCTGCTGTGCTGGCGCATTTCCAAAAAGTCATCAACGAATTGGCTGCCAGCAGCACCGGCAGCGCCAACCGCATTGCCCGCATGTGTTTGTTGTCAGAGCCGCCCACCATCGACAAGGGCGAGATCACCGACAAAGGCTCCATCAACCAACGTTCGGTGTTGCACCACCGCGCCGACACCGTGAACGGGTTGCACGCTGACACGCTGCACTACATCCTCAAGCCACAGGCTTGATTCGACACACCCACTTGATTCGAAAGACAAACATGGCTTCCAAAGGTTTTTTCAACGCGTTTGCCGATGTGTGGATGCACGAAGGCGTGCGCACGCCCATGGTCGACTACTGCGGTGCGTTGGGCCACATCTCGCCCACCGACCTCGGTATCAAAGCGGCGCGTGAAGCCCTCAAGCGTGCGGGCATTGCCCCCACCGACATCGGCTCGGTCATCACCGGCAACATGGCACCTGGCGACTTTGACCAGTTCTTCTTGCCCCGCCACATCAGCTTGTACGCGGGTGTGCCGCAAGAGGTGCCCGCCATCATGACGCAGCGCATCTGCGGCACGGGCTTTGAGTTGTTCCGCCAAGCTGGCGAACAAATCGAAGCCGGCGCATGCGACGCGGCCTTGGTGGTCGGCACCGAAAGCATGACGCGCAACCCCATCGCCGCGTTTGACCACCGCACGGGTTTCAAACTTGGCGCGCCTGTGGGCTTCAAAGACTACATGTGGGAAGCCTTGAAAGACCCAGCCGCTGGCATCAACATGATCCAGACCGCTGAGAACTTGGCCAAGAAATACCACATCACCCGCGAAGAGGTAGATCAATTCGCGTCCGACTCATTTGCCAAGGCTGTGGCCGCGCAAGAAGCGGGTTTCCATGCGGGCGAAATCGTGCCGGTAGTCACTGAAAAATTCGAGCTCGAAGGCTACAAGTCCCGTGGCATCAAGCTGCAAGGCAAAGTGACCGAGGTGAGCACCGACACCCACCCGCGCCTCTCGCCTGTAGAGGTGCTGGCCAAGCTCAAGCCCGTGTACGAAGGCGGCGTGCAGACCGGCGGCAACAGTTCGGCCC
>JBFYKC010000010.1:0-2889 GCA_041311135.1 Comamonadaceae bacterium
GCATGGCCAGGCACGCGCCATTCACACGCGGGGTAACGCACCGCCGAAGCCTGTGAACCTGGCACAGGCCATTGCGTGCGATAGAAACAATGGAATTCGCGCATGGGTGGGGCCGCTTGATGCAATGACATGGACTCAGTGGCGCTTGCTGTACACGGGGTACGCCGTCACACGCGGTTCCAAATAACCCTCCACCCGCACACCACTGGGGGTGAGTGCGCTCCACTTGTCACCCCGAATGGTTTTGGTCGGGCTGTTCCATGCCGCGTTGACTTCGCTCACCACTTGCTCGGCGGTCCAATGTTTGGGGAACATGGTGTTGGGCAGGGGCTTGCCGTTGCGGTCGGTTTTGGTCAGCCACTGGCCTGGGTGCTGTGGGTCTGCCATTTGCACCTGGGCACGGTACACACCACTCGCATCGGGGGCAGACTCGGTCCCGTCGATCACCCGCACATCGCCATGGAGCAAGGTGTGCCCCCCGGTGGGCTCACCTGTGTGGCGCTTGTAGTCGGCACCGAGGATGTGTTTGAAATCAATCGGTGAATCACTGGCAAGCGTTGCAGAGACCGGCTTGCCCGACGTATGCCCCGTGGATGGCTGTGGGGCTTGGTACGAAAAAAATGCCGACAGCGCGACGACTGCCAACGCCAACAGCAAACGACTCAACTTATTCACCCATCACCTCGCCTTCACGTCGTGGGTCAGCACCGCTGACCCACACAGGGTTTCCATTCACATGGCGTCGCACCACGGCTTGTATGCCACTGGTCAAGGCTTGCTCGCGCACCTCGTGGCCTCGCTCACGCAAAACCAACAGCGTGGTCGGCGCAAAACGTCCGGCCTCCAACACCAACGGGCCACCCACCGTGCCAAAGTTGGGCAATGCCAGCGCTTGCTGCGGCCCCATGCCCCAATCCAACACGCCATACAACGCCTTCGCGGTGAAGTGAATGATCATCGCCCCCCCCGGGCTGCCCACACTCATCACCAGTTGGCCGGTGGTTTTGTCAAACACCAAGGTGGGCGACATGGATGAACGCGGCCGCTTGTTGGGTTGCACCCGATTGGCGATGCGCCGACCTTGCGCATCGCGTGGCAAGAAACTGAAGTCGGTCAACTCGTTGTTGAGCAAAAAACCTCTCACCATCTGGCGCGAACCAAATGCATCTTCAATGGTGGTGGTCATGGCCAAGGCATTGCCTTGCGCGTCGACGATGCTGATGTGTGAGGTGCCATATTCGGTTTGCACCGCCATCGGTGCCCAGCTGCTGCGCTCGGCATGCACGGGAACGCCGGGTGCGACCAACGGTTGTGCCGTGGGTCGAATCAGCTTGGCGCGTTCACGCAAATACGCGGGTGCCAGCAAGCTCTGCCAGTTGCCACCAGGACCAGACACAAAGTCGGGATCGGCTACATACAGCGCGCGATCGGCAAATGCCAAGCGCGCAGCCTCGGCATACAAATGCAACCAACGTGGGTCTAACACGCCATCCGTGCCAGTGGTCGATCCCGCCAACAAAGAAGCAGGCGTGTGCTGCAACAAGCCCATGAGCTGTCCGATGGCAATCGCCCCAGAGCTGGGTGGCGGAAAGCCACAAATACGGTACACACGGGCCATGGCTGCATGGTCAAAGCAAAGCGGTGAACGTTCTTTGGCTTGGTAGTTAGCCAAATCGCTCAGCGCCAACACGCCTGGGTTGCTGGGGTGCTGCTGCACTTTGCGCACCATGGCCTCGGCGATGTCACCGCTGTAAAACGCATCCACACCCTCGCGGGCGATGCGTTGCAACACCACGGCCAACTCGGGGTTGCGCAACACATGTCCCACCGGATGGGGTTCACCGTTGGTTTGGTAAAAGTAAGCCCGAGCCGTCGGGTCTGAACGCAAATGCGCATCGACCTTGAGCTGTGCATGCAAACGTGCACTGACAGGAAAACCTTGGGTGGCCAATTGAATGGCGGGTTCAAACAAACGTGACCAAGGCAGCTTGCCGTGTTGCGCATGGGCTTGGGCCAGCATGCGCAACACACCCGGCGTGCCCACCGAACGACCGCCCACCACCGCCTCGTGAAACGCCAACGGTTTGCCCTCTGCGTTGAGCAACATGTCTTCCGTGGCCGCAGCAGGGGCCGTCTCGCGGCCATCAAAGGCTTGCACCTTCGGCCGGCCATCCGCCCCCGGGGCACTGTGCAACAAGAAGGCACCCCCACCCAAGCCACTGGATTGCGGCTCGACCAAGCCCAACACCATTTGCACGGCAATGGCGGCATCGACCGCCGAGCCCCCCGCTTTGAGCACGTCAACGCCAGCACGCGTGGCCAGTGGATTGGCGGTGGCCACGGCCAACCTGTGTGTCACCACCTCGGGTTTGGGTTGAAAGCCAGTGGCGATTTCGGGTTGCAGCGGGGTGGCACCTGTTGCGGCAGAAGAGGCAGGGGCTGTCGGGTTGGCGCTACAAGCGCTCAACACGGTCAACACGGCGAGCGCCCATGGCAGAAGCATTTGCACGATTAAAAACCTGCCGCCAAGCCATCGCGGCGTGCATCACTGGCCACCACATAGCCGTCGACCTTGGGGTCGCCCGCGCGCCAAATGAATTGACCGGCACCGAAGTCTTGGTAACTGTCGTTGATGACCCCCACCTGGTGGCCGCGCGCTTGCAAGCCCTGCGCGGTGTCGGCATTGAGCGAGGCTTCGACGTTGATCTCTAAGCCTGCGTTGTAACGCCAACGTGGCGCATCGCACGCCGCTTGTGGGTTTTGGCCGTAGTCGAGCATGCGCACCAAGGTTTGCATGTGGCCTTGAGGCTGCATGTTGGCGCCCATCACGCCGTAGCTCATCACCGGTTGGCCGTCCTTGCTGAGGAAGGCGGGAATGATGGTGTGGAA
>JBFYKC010000012.1:0-11043 GCA_041311135.1 Comamonadaceae bacterium
GCTCAAGGTCATCGCACGTTTGTGGTGAGCTGGCGCAACCCGGACGAGTCGTTGCGCAACACCACCTGGGACGACTTCATTGAGCAAGTGGCGATCAAGGCCATTTCGGTGACCCAAGAAATTTCAGGCAGCAAGCAAATCAATGCGCTGGGCTTCTGCGTGGGAGGCACCATCCTCTCCAATGCGTTGGCGGTGCTGGCGGCACGCGGTCAAAAGCCAGTGTCGAGCGCCACCTTTCTGACCACCTTGATCGACTTCACCGACACCGGTGTGTTGGATGTGTTCATCGACGAGGCGTTCGTCAAATTCCGCGAAGGTCAATTTGCCGACGGTGGTTTGATGAAGGGCAAGGACATGGCGTCCACCTTCAGCTTCTTGCGTCCCAATGATTTGGTATGGAACTATGTGGTGGGCAACTACCTCAAAGGTGAAACACCGCCCCCGTTCGATTTGCTCTACTGGAACAGCGATTCCACCAACTTGCCCGGCCCCATGTACGCTTGGTATTTGCGCAACACCTACCTCGAAAACAACTTGATCAAGCCCGGCGCTGCCAAGGTGTGTGGCGAGAAGATTGACCTGCGCAAAGTGGACATGCCTGTCTACCTGTACGGTTCGCGCGAAGACCACATCGTGCCAATTGGTGGCGCTTATGCATCGACCCATGTGTTCCCTGGCAAAAAGCGTTTTGTCATGGGGGCATCTGGTCACATCGCTGGTGTGATTAACCCACCTGCTGCGAAAAAACGTTGCTACTGGACTGGTAGTGAGACCAATTTCCCCAAAGATGCAGAGCAGTGGATTGCCAAAGCCAAAGAGCATGCGGGCAGCTGGTGGCCCGATTGGGCGGCTTGGCTCAAGTCCCATGCGGGCAAGCAAATTGCCGCGCCGAAAACCTATGGCAAAGGCAAATACAAAGCCATCGAAAACGCACCAGGCCGTTACGTCAAGGCACGTGCCAGCAATTAATCATTCATCTAACTTCACAAAACATCAGGAGATCAAGTGGAAGACATCGTTATCGTTTCAGCAGCGCGTACAGCCGTGGGTAAATTTGGTGGTTCATTGGCCAAAGTGGCTGCCACAGAGTTGGGGTCTATCGTGATTCGCGAAGCCTTGGCACGCGCCAAGGTCGATCCTGCACTGGTGGGTGAAGTGATCATGGGCCAAGTGTTGGCCGCGGGTGCAGGTCAAAACCCTGCGCGTCAAGCCTTGATGAAATCGGGTATTCCCAATGCGGTTCCCGCCCTGACGATCAACGCCGTTTGCGGCTCTGGCTTGAAGTCTGTCATGTTGGCCGCCCAAGCTGTGGCGTATGGTGACAGCGAAATTGTGGTGGCGGGTGGTCAAGAAAATATGAGCGCCTCAGGTCACGTGCTGATGGGCTCACGCGATGGCCAACGCATGGGAAACTGGAACATGGTCGACACCATGATCGTTGACGGTTTGTGGGACGTGTACAACCAGTACCACATGGGCATCACTGCTGAAAACGTGGCCAAAGAATTTCACATCAGCCGCGACATGCAAGACGCGTTGGCGTTGGCCAGTCAGCAAAAGGCAACTGCAGCACAAGAGGCGGGCAAGTTCAAAGACGAAATCGTGTCGGTGTCTATCCCGCAACGCAAGGGCGACCCACTCGAGTTCAATACCGACGAATACATCAACAAGAAAACCACGGCAGAAGCCTTGGCTGGTTTGCGTCCCGCGTTCGACAAAGCGGGCTCGGTGACTGCGGGCAACGCCTCTGGCATCAACGACGGTGCCGCTGCTGTGGTGGTCATGACGGCGAAGAAAGCGGCTGCTTTGGGGCTGACACCCTTGGCACGCATCGCGGCGTTTGGTACCAGCGGTTTGGATCCCAAAATCATGGGCATGGGGCCCGTGTCTGCCTCACGCAAAGCCTTGCAACGTGCAGGTTGGAAAGCCTCTGACATCGATTTGTTCGAACTCAACGAAGCGTTTGCTGCACAAGCCTGTGCCGTGAACAAAGAGCTCGATATCGATCCCGCCAAAGTCAACGTCAACGGTGGCGCGATCGCCATCGGTCACCCCATCGGCGCATCCGGCTGCCGCATCTTGGTGACCTTGCTGCACGAAATGCAACGCACCAATGCCAAGAAAGGCTTGGCCGCGTTGTGTATCGGTGGCGGCATGGGCGTGTCATTGGCGCTCGAGCGCTGATCGGCACGTTCACACGATTCAGTTTTTCATTCACTTAAAACTCATAAATACAGGAGACAAAAAATGAGCCAAAAAGTAGCGTACGTCACAGGGGGGATGGGTGGTATTGGTACCGCGATTTGCCAACGCCTGCACAAAGAAGGCTTCAAAGTCATCGCAGGTTGCGGCCCCACACGTGATTTCAACAAGTGGTTGGACGAACAAAAAGCCCAGGGCTATACCTTCTACGCGTCGGTGGGCAACGTGGGTGATTGGGATTCCACCGTGGCAGCTTTTGAAAAAGCCAAAGCCGAACACGGCACGATCGACGTGTTGGTCAACAACGCCGGTATCACCAAAGACCGCATGTTCTTGAAAATGAGCCGCGAAGACTGGGACGCTGTGATTGAAACCAACCTGAACTCCATGTTCAACGTGACCAAGCAAGTGGTCGCAGACATGGTTGAAAAAGGCTGGGGCCGCATCATCAACATCTCGTCGGTGAATGGTGAAAAAGGCCAAGCGGGTCAAACCAACTATTCGGCTGCCAAAGCCGGTATGCATGGCTTCTCCATGGCCTTGGCCCAAGAGTTGGCCACCAAAGGTGTGACCGTGAACACGGTGTCACCTGGCTACATCGGTACCGACATGGTCAACGCCATTCGTCCCGATGTGCTTGAGAAAATCGTGGCCACTGTGCCTGTCAAGCGTTTGGGTAAGCCCAGCGAAATCGCTTCCATCATCGCTTGGTTGGCAGGCGAAGACGGGGGGTACACCACCGGTGCTGACTTCTCCGTCAACGGCGGTTTGCACATGGGTTAATGCTTGGGCGCCGCGTGCGCCTGGGTTCCAACCAGCCAAGGCCGCAGCGCATGCTGCGGCCTTTTTTCATGCGCGACCAGAAAGAGATAATTCGCGTTATGCAATTTCCCGACGCTTCGCGCTGGCGCCTGTCTGTGGCCCCCATGATGGATTGGACAGACCGCCATTGCCGCTACTTTCACCGCTTGCTTTCACACCACGCCTTGCTCTACACCGAGATGGTGACCACGGGCGCGTTGCGCCATGGCGACGTGCAACGCCATTTGCGTTTCAATGCCGAGGAGCATCCTGTGGCCTTGCAGCTCGGGGGCAGTGATGCCGCCGATTTGGCGCATGCCGCCAAGCTGGGTGTGTCGTGGGGCTATGACGAAATCAACCTCAACTGCGGTTGCCCTTCGGACCGTGTGCAACGCGGCGCATTTGGCGCTTGTTTGATGAACGAGCCCCAAACCGTGGCCGATGGTGTGAAAGCCATGCTCGATGTGGTGGATGTGCCGGTCACGGTGAAGCACCGCATTGGCATTGACAAAATCGAGTCGTACGACTTTGTGCGTGACTTTGTGGGGCAGGTGAGTGACGCTGGCTGTCGTGTCTTCATCGTGCATGCGCGCAATGCGTGGCTCGATGGCTTGAGCCCCAAAGAGAACCGCGAGATTCCTCCCTTGCGCTACGAGCTGGCCTATCAGCTGAAACAAGATTTCCCGAGCTTGGTGATTGCCATCAACGGTGGTATCACCACCAACGTGCAAACCACTGAGCACCTCCAACATGTTGATGGCGTCATGATCGGCCGCGAGGCATATTACAACCCTTGGTTGCTCACCACTTGGGACGGCGCGTTCTACAACGATGCCCACGAAGTACCCACGCGCGAAGCGGTGGAGGAGGTCATGGTGACCTACATGGAACGCGCCTACGCCGAAGACGGTTGCCCTTGGTACGCGATTGCGCGTCACATGCTGGGGCTGTACCACGGGCAACGGGGTGGACGCTTGTGGCGTCAGGTGTGGAGCAACCACAAGCTCAAACCCTTGCCGCCACGTGAGGTGATGGCCATCGCCCGCGAGGCGCTGGCGCGCGGTGCTGAAAAACCAGCAGAGGCGGCTTAACTGACGTTGGTAGAACTGGCGGCTTCGAGGCCGTTGGCGAAATGCGCTTTCATGCATTGCACCGTGGCGGCGGCGTCGCGGGCTAGCAGGGCGTCCATGATGGCTTGGTGCTCTTTGAGTGACTCTTTCAGGCGGCCGCTTTTGAACAAAGAGTTGTGGCGGTTCAGCTTCATCACCTTGCGCAGGTCGTCCACCATTTGATTGCGCCAACGGTTGTTGGCGATTTCTAGCAAGCGCATGTGAAAGCGCTCGTTGATCTGGAAGAACTTTTCGCGGTCGGTGGCGGCCGCGATCAGGTCTTGGTGCAGGGCTTGCAGCTCTTGCAACTCATCATCCGTGGCTTCTGTGGCCACCACGCCGGCGGCATCGGACTCGAGCAGCGACAACAGGTGGTACACATCGCGTTGGTCTTTTTCGTTCACCTCGGTCACGTAGGCGCCGCGGCGCACTTTCATCGTGACCAAGCCTTCAGCCGCGAGCACTTTGAGCGCTTCACGCAAAGGGGTGCGGCTGATGCCGTATTCCTCGGCCAAGCGCAGCTCGTCAATCCAACTGCCAGGCTCTAGTTCGCTCGCAAAAATCCGCTGACGAAGCAGTTCGGCGACTTCTTCGTACAGGGCGCGAGGGGTGAGCGTGACGGCGGACATGGGGTTGAATTGTAAGCTGAGATAAGATTTTGAATCAATAATTATGAATGATATGATGCTGCGGATCGAAAAATCCGTGGGTTAACCTCGGGTTGACTACCCTTTTCACGAGTGATTTGCCATGAGCCAAAAGCCGACCGAATTCAACGCCTCCAACCTCGAAGCTTGGGCCAAAGCCGCCGCCAAATCGGCGCCAGGTGGCGATGTCAGTGCCTTGAACTGGAAAACCCCAGACGGCATCAGCGTCAAACCCTTGTACACGGCGGAAGACACGCAGAACCTGCCTTACGCCAACACCTTGCCGGGCTTTGAGCCGTTCTTGCGCGGTCCACAAGCCACTATGTATTCGGTGCGCCCTTGGACGATTCGCCAGTACGCCGGCTTCTCCACCGCTGAAGAGTCCAATGCGTTTTACCGCAAGGCCTTGGCGGCTGGCGGTCAAGGCGTGTCGGTGGCGTTTGACTTGGCGACTCACCGCGGCTACGACTCGGACCATCCCCGTGTGACGGGTGATGTGGGCAAGGCCGGTGTGGCGATTGACTCGGTTGAAGACATGAAGATTTTGTTCAACGAAATTCCGTTGGACAAGGTATCGGTTTCCATGACCATGAACGGCGCTGTGTTGCCTGTGCTGGCAGGCTATGTGGTGGCAGCGGAAGAGCAGGGCGTGAGTCAAGACCTGTTGAGCGGAACCATTCAGAACGACATTCTGAAAGAGTTCATGGTGCGCAACACCTACATTTACCCGCCCGAGCCGTCGATGAAGATCATTGGCGACATCATTGGCTACACCGCCAAGCACATGCCCAAGTTCAACTCGATCTCGATTTCGGGTTACCACATGCAAGAGGCGGGGGCCAACCAAGCCTTGGAATTGGCCTTCACCTTGGCCGACGGCAAAGAGTATGTGAAGACGGCCATCGCCTCCGGCTTGGATGTCGACGCCTTCGCGGGCCGCTTGTCGTTCTTCTGGGCGGTGGGCATGAACTTCTATTTGGAAATCGCCAAGATGCGCGCCGCCCGTTTGCTGTGGTGCCGCATCATGAAGGGCTTTGACGCCAAGAACCCGAAGAGCTTGATGTTGCGCACGCACAGCCAAACCTCGGGCTGGTCGCTCACCGAGCAAGATCCCTACAACAACGTGGTGCGCACCACCATCGAAGCCATGGCTGCGGTGTTTGGTGGCACGCAGTCGTTGCATACCAATTCGTTTGATGAAGCCATTGCGTTGCCCACGGAGTTCTCGGCACGCATTGCGCGCAACACACAGCTCATCATTCAAGAAGAAACCCACATCACCAACGTGATCGACCCATGGGCGGGTTCTTACATGATGGAGTCACTCACGCAAGAAATGGCCGACAAGGCCTGGGCCATCATTGAAGAAGTCGAAGCGATGGGTGGCATGACCAAAGCCGTGGACAGCGGCTGGGCCAAGCTCAAAATCGAAGCGGCTGCGGCAGAAAAGCAAGCCCGCATTGACTCGGGCAAAGACGTCATCGTGGGTGTGAACAAATACAAACTGGCCAAAGAAGACCCGATTGAAATCTTGGCCATCGACAACGTCAAAGTGCGTGACGGTCAGATCGAACGCTTGAAGCGCATCAAAGCCACACGCGACACCGCCAAGGTGGAAGCCGCGTTGGCCGCTTTGACGGAAGCCGCTGAAACCGGCGAAGGCAACTTGCTCGACTTGTCGATCAAAGCGATTCGTTTGCGCGCGACCGTGGGTGAGGTGAGCGATGCGTTGGAAAAAGTTTTCGGCCGCCATCGTGCCGACACGCAAAAGGTGACCGGTGTGTATGCAGCTGCTTACGATTCAGCCGAAGGCTGGGACCAATTGAAAAAAGAAATCAGCGAATTCGCTGATGCACAAGGCCGTCGTCCTCGCGTGATGATCGCCAAGCTTGGCCAGGACGGTCACGACCGTGGTGCCAAAGTGGTGGCCACTGCCTACGCCGATTTGGGCTTTGATGTGGACATGGGCCCCTTGTTCCAAACCCCAGAAGAGTGCGCTCGCCAAGCGATTGAAAACGACGTGCACGCCGTGGGCGTGTCCACCCTTGCAGCGGGTCATAAAACGCTGGTGCCCGCCATCATTGCCGAGTTGAAAAGCCAAGGTGCGGACGACATCATCGTGTTCGTCGGCGGTGTGATTCCGCGTCAAGACTACGAGTTCTTGTACGAGTCAGGTGTCAAAGGCATTTACGGCCCTGGCACTCCCATTCCTGCCAGCGCAAAAGACGTGCTGGAGCAAATCAAAAAGGCCGTTGGGTGACACCTGAGCAGTTGCTCAGTGGCTTGCTGCAGGGGCCTGCACCCGTGCAGCGCCGTGCGATGGCCAAAGCCATCACCTTGCTGGAGTCCACGCGTGCGGACCACCGCACTTTGGCGGATGAGTTGCTCACCGCCATGCTGCCGCACACCGGGCAATCGTTTCGCTTGGGTATCAGCGGCGTGCCGGGTGTGGGCAAGTCCACCTTCATCGAAGCCTTGGGTTTGTATTTGATCAAGCAGGGGCACCGCGTGGCCGTGTTGGCGGTTGATCCCTCGTCTAGCGTGTCGGGTGGTTCTATCTTGGGTGACAAAACCCGCATGGAGCATTTGTCTGTGCACCCCGATGCCTACATTCGCCCCAGCCCTTCGAGTGGCACCTTGGGTGGCGTGGCTGAGAAAACACGTGAATCGATGTTGGTCTGCGAAGCCGCAGGTTACGACGTGGTGATTGTGGAAACCGTGGGGGTGGGCCAAAGCGAAACCGCCGTGGCCAACATGACCGACATGTTTTGTTTGCTGCAATTGCCCAATGCGGGTGACGATTTGCAAGCCATCAAAAAAGGGGTGATGGAGTTGGCCGATTTGGTGGTCATCAACAAGTCGGACATTGACTTGAATGCCGCCACCCGTGCCGAAGCGCAAATCACCAGTGCCTTGCGTTTGCTTGGCATGCACGGCAACCCCGACAACATGCACCACAACGAGACGCAGTGGCACCCCAAAGTGGTCAAGATCAGTGCCTTGCTGGGCCAAGGCGTCGACACTTTTTGGGCCGCTGTCAGCGAATTCAAGGGACTGCAAGTCAACAATGGGCGCTTTGGCATACGCCGTCAACAACAAGCGCTGGCGTGGATGTGGGAACGCATCGACGCTGGTTTGAAACAAACTTTTCGGGCGCAGCCGCGTGTGCAAGCGCTGTTGCCTGATTTGAGCCAACAAGTGGGTGCGGGGCAGCTGGCTGCTTCCACCGCGGCAAGACAGCTGCTCAGTGCATACCAGGCACAGGGCTGAATGTGAAATCTTCCTGGAGTAAAGAAAGAGCAACCATGCAAGACATCATCGAACAACTGGAACAAAAGCGTGCTGCGGCTCGCTTGGGTGGCGGCCAAAAGCGCATTGACGCGCAGCACGCCAAAGGCAAACTCACTGCCCGTGAGCGCATTGAGGTGTTGCTCGACGAAGGCACTTTCGAAGAGTGGGACATGTTCGTGGAACACCGTTGCACCGACTTCGGCATGGCTGACAACAAGATTCCAGGCGACGGCGTGGTCACCGGTTACGGCATGATCAACGGCCGTTTGGTGTTTGTTTTCAGCCAAGACTTCACGGTCTACGGTGGTGCGTTGTCTGAAACGCATGCCGAGAAGATTTGCAAAATCATGGACCAAGCCATGAAGGTCGGCGCACCTGTGATCGGTTTGAACGACTCAGGCGGTGCCCGTATTCAAGAAGGCGTGGCTTCACTCGGTGGTTACGCCGAGGTGTTCCAACGCAACGTCATGGCCTCTGGCGTGGTGCCTCAGATCAGCATGATCATGGGCCCCTCTGCGGGTGGTGCGGTGTACTCACCTGCGTTGACCGACTTCATCTTCATGGTGAAAGACACGTCCTACATGTTCGTGACAGGTCCTGAAGTGGTGAAGACCGTGACGCACGAAGAAGTGACGGCTGAAGAGCTGGGCGGCGCCATCACACACACCACCAAGAGCGGTGTGGCAGACATGGCCTTTGAGAACGATGTGGAAGCCTTGCTCATGCTGCGTCGCCTCTACAACTACCTGCCTCTGAACAACAAAGAAAAAGCGCCTGTGCGCCCCAGCGGGGATCCCTCAGATCGCATGGATCTGAGCTTGGACACCTTGGTGCCAGACAACCCCAACAAAGCCTACGACATGAAAGAGCTCATCGTCAAAACCGTGGACGATGGCGACTTTTTCGAGTTGCAACCCGACTACGCGAAAAATATTCTCATCGGCTTTGCCCGCATGGAAGGCCAAACCGTCGGTATCGTGGCCAACCAACCCTTGGTCTTGGCCGGCTGCTTGGACATCAAGAGCTCCATCAAAGCCGCACGCTTTGTGCGTTTCTGCGATGCGTTCAACATCCCCGTGGTCACGTTTGTGGACGTGCCTGGCTTCATGCCCGGAACCTCACAAGAATACGGCGGCATCATCAAGCACGGCGCCAAGTTGCTGTACGCGTATGCCGAGTGCACGGTGCCAAAAATCACGGTCATCACACGCAAGGCCTACGGCGGTGCGTATGACGTGATGGCCTCCAAGCACTTGCGCGGCGACGTGAACTTCTCGTGGCCCAATGCCGAAATCGCGGTGATGGGTGCCAAGGGGGCGGTGGAAATCATCTTCCGCGAAGACAAAGGTGATCCAGAAAAACTGGCAGCCAAAGAAGCCGAATACAAAGCCCGTTTTGCCAACCCCTTCGTGGCTGGCGCACGCGGCTTCATTGACGACGTGATTCAACCTCACGAAACACGCAAGCGCATCTGCCGCTCGTTGGTGATGTTGAAAGACAAGAAGATCGACAACCCATGGCGCAAGCACGGCAACATTCCGCTCTAAGCCGCTAGGAGAAGAAGAACATGTTTAAGAAAATTCTGATTGCAAACCGTGGCGAAATTGCTTGCCGCGTCATCGCCACCGCTCACAAAATGGGCATCAAAACTGTGGCTGTTTACTCTGAAGCCGACAAAGAAGCACGTCACGTGCAACTGGCTGACGAGGCGGTGTTGTTGGGCCCAGCGCCTTCACGCGAGTCTTACCTTGTGGCTGACAAAATCATCGCAGCCGCGAAGGCCACAGGCGCACAAGCCATTCACCCTGGCTATGGCTTTTTGAGCGAGAACACCGACTTCGCCAAGCGTTGCGAAGAAGAGGGCATTGCCTTCATCGGCCCTAAGGCGCATTCCATCGCGGCGATGGGCGACAAGATTGCTTCTAAGAAGCTGGCGCTCGAAGCCAAGGTCAACACCATTCCTGGCTACAACGATGCGATTGAAACGCCTGAGAAGGCTGTTGAAATTGCCAAAGGCATTGGCTATCCCGTCATGATCAAGGCTTCGGCTGGCGGCGGTGGTAAAGGCTTGCGCGTGGCGTTCAACGACAAAGAAGCCCTCGAAGGTTTCACGTCTTGCCGTAACGAAGCCCGCAACAGCTTCGGCGATGACCGCGTGTTCATCGAAAAATACGTGCTCGAGCCACGCCACATCGAAATTCAAGTGTTGGGCGACTCGCACGGCAACGTGGTGTACTTGAACGAGCGTGAGTGCTCGATCCAACGTCGCCACCAAAAAGTGATCGAAGAGGCACCATCACCCTTCATCAGCGACGCCACGCGCAAAGCGATGGGCGAGCAAGCCGTGGCTTTGGCCAAGGCAGTGAAGTACCAATCCGCCGGTACGGTGGAGTTTGTGGTTGGTAAAGACCAAGACTTCTACTTCCTTGAGATGAATACACGTTTGCAGGTGGAGCACCCTGTGACCGAAGCCATCACGGGCCTTGATTTGGTTGAGCAAATGATTCGCGTCGCCGCTGGCGAGAAGCTGGCCTTCGGCCAAGCCGATGTCAAGCGCGATGGTTGGGCCATCGAGTGCCGTATCAACGCTGAAGATCCATTCCGCAATTTCTTGCCTTCGACGGGGCGTTTGGTGCGTTTTCAAACGCCTAAACAAAGCATGTTCCAAGGTAACACCAAAGACTTGCAAGGTGTGCGTGTGGATACCGGTGTGCAAGACGGTGGTGAGATCCCGATGTTCTATGACTCGATGATCGCCAAGCTCATCGTGCACGGCAAAGACCGCAACGAAGCCATCGCCAAAATGCGCGAAGCCTTGAACGGCTTTGTCATTCGTGGCATCAGCTCCAACATCCCGTTCCAAGCGGCGCTGTTGGCTCACCCCAAGTTTGTGTCTGGTCAGTTCAACACAGGCTTCATTGCCGAGCACTACGCCAAAGGCTTCCGCGCCGAAGATGTGCCGCACGATGACGCCAATTTCTTGGCTGCTTTGG
>JBFYKC010000028.1:0-4516 GCA_041311135.1 Comamonadaceae bacterium
AAAGTATTGAGTGGCGTGGCCGACCGCGTGTTCAGTGCCTTCCCTAATGTGATGCCGAAAGCTGAGTGGGTGGGCAACCCCATGCGCGATGGGTTTGTGAACCAAGCCGAACCGGCCCAACGTTTTGCCGACCGCACCGGCCCCTTGCGTGTGTTGGTAGTCGGTGGCAGCTTGGGTGCACAAGCCTTGAACACCGTGGTGCCGCAAGCGTTGGCCAAGATTCCGCATGACCAACGCCCCGTGGTGACCCACCAAAGTGGCGCCAAACAAATTGACGCGCTCCGCGCGGCCTATGAAGAAGCCGGCGTGCAGGCCGAGTTGACGCCGTTCATCGACGACACCGCCCAAGCCTTTGCCGATGCCGATGTGGTGATTGCCCGCGCCGGTGCCAGCACCGTGACCGAGTTGGCTGCGGTCGGTGCTGCGGCCATTTATGTGCCGTTTCCCCATGCGGTGGACGACCACCAAACCACCAACGCCCGCTTTGTGGTGGATGCGGGCGGTGGTTGGCTGGTTCAACAAAACGAATTGAAACCCCAAGACTTGGCCGACCGTTTGCAGTTCATGACGCGCCGCACCTTGCAGGCGTGTGCTGAAAAAGCCTATGCCGTGCGCCAAGTGGAGGCGGTCCAACAGGTGGTGGCAGCTTGCGAACAGTTGGCTGCGCGCGGAGATAAAAAATGAAACACGCCATTCGTCACATCCATTTCGTGGGCATCGGCGGCGCCGGCATGAGCGGCATTGCCGAAGTGCTGTTGAATTTGGGCTACGTCATCTCGGGCTCCGACTTGTCCGACAGCGCCGCGTTGAAACGCTTGCACAGTTTGGGCATTCAAACCCATGTGGGCCATGACGCGAAAAACATCGTGGGCGCCGATGCGGTGGTCACGTCTACGGCGGTGCAAGCCGACAACCCCGAAGTGGTGGCGGCGCATGCCAAGTTGATTCCGGTGGTGCCCCGCGCGGTGATGTTGGCCGAACTGATGCGCTTGAAAACTGGCGTAGCAATTGCTGGCACCCATGGCAAAACCACCACCACCAGTTTGGTGGCCAGTGTGTTGGCCGAAGCGGGCATGGACCCCACGTTTGTGATTGGCGGCAAACTCAACAGTGCAGGTGCCAATGCCAAGTTGGGGTCGGGTGACTACATCGTGGTCGAAGCCGATGAGTCAGATGCGTCGTTCCTAAATCTCTTGCCCATCATGGCCGTGGTCACCAACATCGACGCCGACCACATGGACACCTATGGCCACGACTTCAACAAGTTGAAGGGCGCATTCATCGAGTTCTTGCACCGCATGCCGTTTTATGGCGCGGCCATTTTGTGTACCGACGATGCGGCTGTGCGCAGCATCTTGCCCGAGGTGTCGCGGCCCATCACCAGCTATGGCTTCAACGAAGAAGCGCAAGTGCGTGCGGTGAATGTGCGCGCGGACAACGGCCGCATGTGTTTCACCGTGCAACGCCGCAATGGGGTGACCTTGCCTGATCTGGACATCACCCTCAACCTGGCGGGTGAACACAACGTCCTCAACGCTTTGGCCGCGATTGCGATTGCGGTGGAGTTGAATGTGCCCGATGCGGCCTTGCAAAAAGCCTTGGCCGAATTCAAAGGGGTGGGTCGTCGCTTCCAGCGTCATGGCGAAGTGGCGGCGAAGAGTGGTGGTCACTTCACCCTCATCGAAGACTACGGTCACCACCCCGTTGAAGTGGCCGCTACGTTGGCTGCAGCAAGGGGCGCTTTCCCAGGGCGTCGCTTGGTGTTGGCGTTTCAGCCGCACCGCTACACCCGCACCCGCGATTGTTTTGAAGACTTTGTGGAAGTCATGGGCCGCGCCGATGTGCTGTGGTTGTCAGAAATTTATGCCGCAGGCGAAGCCCCGATTGCGGCAGCCGATGGCCGCGCTTTGTCGCGTGCCATGCGTGTGGCGGGCCATGAGGCCTTGGTGTTTGTGGATGACATTCACAAGATGGCACAAGTCATCGCCGACCACGCGCAAGACGGCGATGTGGTGATGTGCATGGGTGCTGGGTCGATCGGGCAAGTGCCATCGCAGGTGTTGGCTTTGGTGCAACAACGCAGCGCGAAAGAGTTGGTTTAACAGATGACAGCATTCAACATTCAAACAGCCAAAGTCGCCGTGCTCATGGGCGGCTTGTCTGCGGAGCGCGATGTGTCGCTCATGTCCGGCAGTGGTGTGCTCAAGGCCTTGCAAAGCAAAGGCGTCAACGCCTCCGCATTCGATCCCGCCGAGCGGGGTTTGGACGAACTCAAGCGCGACGGTTTCACCCACGCGTTCATTGCCTTGCATGGTCGCTACGGCGAAGACGGCTCGGTGCAAGGTGCGCTGGAGTTGTTGGGTATTCCGTACACCGGCTCCGGCGTGATGGCCTCGGCCATGGCCATGGACAAAGTGATGACCAAGCGTGTGTGGAGCGCGGTGGGCTTGTCTACGCCAGGTTATGTGTGGTTGTCGCCCGAAGACCAAACTGCTGACAACATCCAGGTCATTCCCGCCAAGTTGGGCCTGCCTTTGATCGTCAAGCCGCCACGCGAAGGCTCGTCCATTGGTATGAGCAAAGTCACTGAGGCCTCAGGCATCACCGCTGCTGCGGCCTTGGCCACGAAGTACGACCCTGATTTGCTGTGCGAAGAATTCATCACCGGCGAAGAGCTGACTTGCCCGATCTTGGGCAATGGCATCCATGCCAAGGCCTTGCCCGTGGTGCGCATCGCCGCGCCAGATGGCGCCTATGACTACAACCACAAATACTTCACCGACGACGTGAAGTACCACTGCCCAAGTGGATTGCCCGAAGCCGAAGAGCAAGAAATTCAACGTTTGGTGGTCGCTGCCTACCGCGCACTGGGCTGTCGCGGCTGGGGCCGTGCCGACATCATGTTGCGCGCCTCGGACCGCAAACCGTTCTTGCTCGAGATGAACACCTCGCCTGGCATGACCAGCCATTCGTTGGTGCCCATGTCTGCGCGTGCGGCGGGCATCAGCTATGAAGATTTGTGTTTGACGCTGCTGGCCAGCGCCACGCTCGATCATCCCGGAGGTGTGAAAACGCCATGAACGCACGTTACACCCACATGCGACCCCGTCCCGAGGTGAACACCTCGGTGGTGGTGCCGCTCGACGTCAAGCTCATGCACATGGCGGCTTCGCTCATGTTCGTGTGCGTGGTCGCGGGTGTGTTGTTTGCGGGGCTGTGGGGCTTGGTGCGCTTGCCGGTGTTTGCTTTGGCCGGCATCACGGTGTTGGGCGATGTCGAACACAACAACGCCGTGACCTTGCGAGCCAATGTGGCCACCAAGTTGACGGGCAATTTCTTTACCGCGGATTTAGAGCGGGTGCGCCATGCCTTCGAGTCGGTGCCTTGGGTGCGTTTGGCGTCGGTGCAGCGCGAGTTTCCCAACCGCTTGCGCGTGACCTTGCAAGAGCACAAGCCGGTGGCGTATTGGGGGGATGACCGTGAGTCACGTTTGGTGAACAGCTATGGCGAGGTGTTTGAGGCCAACGTGGGTGATTTGGACGACGACAAGATGCCGCGTCTGAACGGACCCGACAGCCAATCGCAACAAGTCTTGACCATGTACTTGGCCTTGGCCCCGGCGTTCAAAAACATGGCCTTGAGTTTGGACAGTTTGGTGCTGACCGACCGTGGCAGTTGGCGCGCCAAGTTGAACCACGGAGCAGTGATTGAGTTGGGTCGAGGCAGTGTCGAGGACGTGATGGCGCGCATGCAGCGCCTGTCCAAAACCTTGATGCAAGTGACGCAAAAGTTAGGACGCAAAGTGACATCGCTGGAGTCAGCGGACTTGCGTTACGACAACGGGTATGCGCTTCGGATGCGCGGTGTGAGCACGCAAGACGTGTCGCCCAAGCGCTGATAGGCACAGAGAGAAGAAGAGAAAGAACGAGGCTGTTATGGCAAAAGAGTACAAAGATTTGGTGTTCGGCTTAGACATTGGCACTGCCAAGGTCATGGTGGTCGTGGCCGAAGTGTTGCCCGGCGGGGAGCTCAAGCTCGCCGGCCTTGGGGTCGCGCCCAGGATCGGTTTGAAACGTGGCGTGGTGGTGAAAATAGTTGCCACGTTACTATGCATTCAACAGGCTTTGAAAGAGGCCGAGTTGATGGCGGACTGCAAGATCACACGTGTCTACACCGGCATCACAGGCAGCCACATTCGCGGCATCAACTCCACCGGCATGGTGGCGGTGAAAGACAAAGAAGTCACCGCAGCTGATGTGGCACGTGTGGTGGAAACTGCCAAAGCCATCAACATCTCCACCGACCAACGTTTGCTGTTGGTCGAGCCACAAGAGTTTGTCATCGATGGTCAAGACGTGCGTCAACCGATTGGCATGAGTGGCATCCGTTTAGAAGCCAAGGTGCACATTGTGACCGGTGCGCAAAGCGCAGCCGAGAACATCATCAAATGTGTGCGCCGCTGTGGTTTGGAAGTCGAGCAACTCATGCTCAATCCATTGGCCTCTAGCCAATCGGT
>JBFYKC010000034.1:0-9287 GCA_041311135.1 Comamonadaceae bacterium
GTCTTGCGGCAAGTAGCCCACAAACGCAAAGTTTTGACCGTTCAAACCGCTGGCCGCCAAGGCCAGTAGCAACGACACAGGTCCGACCAAAGGCACGACACGAATCCCTAGTTCGTGCGCAGCACGAACCACCGACGAACCGGGGTCAGCCACGGCAGGCATGCCCGCTTCGCTGACCAAGCCCACATCGTAACCCGCCAATGCAGCTTTGAGCAGGGGCTTGGCGTCAAAGCCACTGGTGTGATCGCCTTTTTTGTGAACCTCGCGTGGCAGCTCGGTGATGGTGTTTTCTTGAATCGTTTTGGCAAGCGGAACTTGGGCGTCGACGCGCTTTAAAAACGCGCGGGTGCTTTTGGCGTTTTCCGTGATCCAGTGGGTCACGCCCGCAGCAAGGCGCAAAGTCTCTTGCGGCAGCACATCGGTGATGGGGGCTTGTGTATCGCAGCCAAAGTCCAGCGGGGTGGGCACCAGGTAGAGCGTGCCTTTGGACGTCGCGTGCGTGGGGGCTGTCATGCGGTATCTCCCAGCAGTGTGATGCCTGCCGCGCGTAGCAGGCGGGCGGTACGAATCATAGGCAGGCCAATCAAGGCGGTGGGGTCGTCGTTGTCGATGGCGTCGAGCAGGGCAATGCCAAGGCCTTCGCTCTTGGCGCTGCCGGCGCAGTCGTAGGGTTCTTCGAGGCGCAAATAATTCTCGATCTCTGTATCGCTCAGGTCGCGAAAGCGCACCTTGATTTGGGCCAGTTCGGTTTGCGCAAACTGGCGAGCTTGGCACACCACCGCTACCGCCGTTTGAAACACCACGGTCTGACCACGCATGCGTTGCAACTGCAATACGGCACGTTCGTGGGTGCCGGGTTTTCCCAACGGCTCGCCGTTCAAGTCGGCCACTTGGTCTGACCCAATCACCACCGCATGAGGGTGTTGTTGGGCCACGGCTTGGGCCTTGGCCAGTGCCAACCGACAAGCCAATGCTTGTGGGGTTTCGTTCGGCTGTGGGGTCTCGTCCACGTCAGGGCTGACGACATCAAAGGGCACGCGCAAACGGGTTAACAATTCGCGACGGTAACGAGAGGTAGAACCCAAAATCAGGGTCGGTTGAGGCGTAGACATGGAGGGATTCTCTTACACTGCCCGCATGCAAAAACCAAAAAACCTTCGCAGCCTGGATATCAAAGCCTTTGCCAAAGCGGACATGCACCTGGAGGGGGAGACGCCGTTGGCCGAACTGCCCCGGTTGGTCGAGGATTGCAGTGGTGAGGTGACAGGGCCTGTGGCTTGGTCGGCCCAGGGCGCGATGGCTGCAGATGCCGCGGGCAAGGACACGGCCTGGTTGCATTTGGAGGCCAAAGCCACCGTGCCACTGACCTGTCAGCGTTGCCTGCACCCCGTGCCGGTGGACTTGTTGATCGAGCAAGACTTCCGTTTTGTGGCGGACGAGGCCACGGCATTGGCCGAAGACGATGCGTCCGAAGAGGACCTGTTGGTGTTGGAGGACAACTTTGATTTGCTTCAGCTGATCGAAGATGAGTTGCTGATGAGCTTGCCTTTGGTTCCCATGCATCCTGCTTGTCTG
The DNA here is from genome assembly GCA_041311135.1 of Comamonadaceae bacterium. GTDB lineage: Bacteria > Pseudomonadota > Gammaproteobacteria > Burkholderiales > Burkholderiaceae_C > Limnohabitans. The sequence goes on from JBFYKC010000034.1 coordinate 1,576, forward strand.
AGTGAGCAGGTGCCAACTTCGCCAGAAGAGGAAGCGATCTTGTCGGAGGCCAAGCCCAACCCGTTTGCGGTGTTGGCGTCCCTCAAAACGCGCAAGCACTAAGCCCGAAGGAGTTGGGCTATAATCTTAGGCTTCGTGTCACGCTGACCCCGGTTGGTTTGTGGCCCAATGATCAACCACATTTAAGTCCAGGAGCCAATCATGGCTGTCCAGCAAAACAAAAAATCTCCTTCTAAGCGCGGCATGCACAACTCACACAATGCGTTGACAGCGCCCGGTACCGCCGTTGAGCCCACCACCGGTGAAGTGCACTTGCGTCATCACATCAGCCCCACTGGTTTTTACCGTGGTCGCAAAGTGTTGAAGACCAAGTCTGAAGCTTAATTACTTCATACCCCATAGGCCCGTGGCTGTCTTTGGCGCCTCGGGCTTTTGTTTTTTTGACGAGAAGTAGCCTGCATGACCACTCTTGCTGTTGATTGCATGGGAGGAGACCATGGTCCTCGTGTCACGCTGGTGGCCTGTCGCCGTTTCTTAGAGACGCACCCAGACGCCAAGCTCTTGCTGGTGGGTTTGCCTGAGGCGTTGTCCTCGTTTTCACATCCCCGAGCCCAGGTGATTGCAGCTTCTGAAGTGGTGGCCATGGATGACCCGGTTGAGGTGGCGTTGCGCCGCAAAAAAGACTCCTCGATGCGTGTGGCGATTGCGCAAGTGAAGACGGGGGCAGCCCAGGCGGTGGTATCTGCGGGTAATACGGGTGCTTTGATGGCGATCGCGCGCTATCTTCTTAAAACAATCGATGGCATTGACCGTCCCGCCATTGCCGGACGCATGCCTGATTTCAAAGGTGGTGGCACCACCATGCTCGATTTGGGCGCGAACGTGGATTGCTCGCCGCAGCATTTGTTGCAATTCGCGGTCATGGGGTCGGCCTTGGTGTCGGTGCTTGACAGCATTGAAAGCCCCACAGTGGGTTTGCTGAACATTGGCGAAGAAGATATCAAAGGCAATGAAATCATCAAAAAAACAGGTGATTTGTTGCGAACTGCTGCTAATTCTGGTGATTTGAATTTTTATGGCAATGTCGAGGGTAACGATATTTACCAAGGCACGGTCAATCTGATTGTGTGTGATGGCTTTGTGGGGAATGTGGCGCTGAAAGCCAGTGAAGGCTTGGCACACAAGATCAGTGAAACGCTTAAAAATTCGTTTACACGCAGCATCTTTACGAAAATTGCAGCGATTTTTGCCTATCCTGTTCTTTCTGACTTCAAAGACAAGGTGGACCATCGTCGTTACAACGGTGCGGCTTTGTTGGGCCTGAACGGCATTGTTTTTAAGAGCCACGGCTCGGCAGACGATGTAGCCTTTGGTACTGCTTTGAACCGCGCGTATGATGCGGCTCACCACAACTTGCTCGAACGTGTGCGCTCTCGCATTGCCCATGCCGCTCCATTGTTAGCCTTGGGACAGACAGACGCCTCGGCCTGAGCCATCTGATTAATGACCCTTTTCTCCCGAATCACTGGCACCGGAAGTTTTCTACCTCCCCGCCGGTTGACCAATGCAGACTTGGTCGCGGAGCTCGCCACCCAAGGTGTGGAAAGCTCTGACGAATGGATTGTTGAACGTACCGGTATCCGTGCCCGCCATTTCGCTGCCGAAGACATGCGCAGCAGCGACTTGGGTTTTGAAGCGGCCAAACAAGCGCTAGACGCCGCCGGCCGTCGCCCCCAAGACATTGACCTCATCATCGTAGCCACATCGACGCCTGACATGGTGTTCCCGTCAACGGCGGCTATCCTGCAACACAAGTTGTCTCAGTTGGACGAAGACGCCGCAGGCATTGCCGGCGCTCCTGCGTTTGATGTGCAAGCCGTGTGCAGTGGTTTTATTTATGCCCTGACTGTGGCGGATGCCATGATTCGTGCGGGCTCCGCCAAACGTGCGTTGGTGGTGGGCTCTGAAATTTTCTCGCGCTTGCTCGACTTCCAGGACCGCACCACTTGCGTGCTGTTTGGTGACGGTGCTGGTGCTGTGGTGTTGGAAGCCTCCGAAACGCCCGGCATTTTGGCCACCGACATCCATGCCGATGGCAAGCACGTGGGCATCTTGTGTGTGCCGGGTCATGTGCGCAACGGCAACATCTTGGGTGATCCCGTTCTCAAAATGGATGGTCAAGCGGTGTTCAAGTTGGCTGTGGGCTTGCTGGAGGGGGCGGCCCGTACCGTGCTCGAGAAATCCGGTCTGCAAGACGGTGACATCGATTGGTTGATTCCACATCAAGCCAATATCCGCATCATTCAAAGCACTGCGAAAAAGCTGAAACTCCCGATGGACAAAGTGGTGCTCACGGTGCAAGACCATGGCAACACCTCGGCGGCGTCTATCCCGCTGGCGCTCGACAAAGCGGTGCGCAGCGGTGACGTGAAAAAAGGCCAAACCCTGATGCTTGAAGGCGTGGGTGGCGGTTTCACTTGGGGCGCGGTACTGCTCAAGTTGTAAGTCTGCGCAAGACTTGGTGTGACAAACTTTTCAAAAATCTTATGACTTCATTTGCATTTGTATTTCCAGGCCAAGGCTCGCAATCTGTGGGCATGCTCGACGCATGGGGCGACCACCCGGTGGTGGCTCAAGCATTGGCAGAAGCTTCTGACGCCATGGGCGAAGACATTGCCAAACTGATTCACGAAGGCCCCAAAGAAGCGCTGGCCCTGACCACCAATACCCAACCCGTCATGCTGGTTGCTGCTGTGGCGGCCTACCGTGTGTGGTTGGCTGAAGGGGGGGCGGCACCGAGCGTGGTGGCGGGGCATTCGTTGGGGGAATACTCCGCATTGGTGGCGTCTGGCGTGTTGACCTTGGCGCAAGCTGCGCCGCTGGTGCGTTTCCGTGCGCAAGCCATGCAAGAGGCCGTGCCTGTGGGTACCGGCGCCATGGCGGCTATTTTGGGCATGTCTGCAGCGCAAGTGATTGCGGGTTGTGCCGAAGCGCAAGCCACGTTTGGCGCAGGCTCTGCAGAAGTGGTGGAAGCAGTGAACTTCAATGATCCCGGTCAAACCGTGATTGCGGGCAGCAAAGCGGCGGTTGAGAAAGCATGCGAAGTGCTCAAGGCGAATGGCGCCAAACGTGCTTTGCCATTGCCTGTGTCAGCGCCTTTCCATTCCAGCTTGATGAAGCCCGCAGCTGAGCGTTTGAAAGAAAAACTTGCTGCGACCACTTTTGCCGCAGCGCAAATCCCAGTGGTCAACAACATTGATGTGGTTGTGGAAACTGATGCCGATCGCATCCGTGATGCGCTGTATCGCCAGGCGTTTGGCCCTGTGCGGTGGGTTGAGTGTGTGACAGCGATCAAAGCCCGCGGTGTCACCACCTTGGTCGAATGCGGCCCAGGCAAAGTTTTGGCTGGCATGGCCAAGCGCATTGATGCAGATTTAACAGGCTTGCCCTTGTTTGACCCCGCGACGTTGGCGGAAGTCAAAACGGCCTTGGCTTAACGAGACAAGAGAAAACAATGACTGACAAGAAACAACACATTGCCTTGGTCACCGGCGCTTCACGCGGTATTGGTGCGGCGATTGCTCAAGAGTTGGCACAACAAGGCTACCTTGTCATTGGTACGGCGACGTCTGATGACGGTGCGGCCAAGATCACCCAAGCCTTGTCTGCGCACGCAGGCTGCCGAGGCGCAAATCTCAATGTGAACGATGGTGCTGCAGTGGAAGCCTTGATCGATCAAATCACCAAAGACCACGGCGCTTTGCACGTGTTGGTGAACAACGCAGGCATCACCCGCGACACCTTGGCCATGCGCATGAAAGACGACGATTGGGATGCGGTGCTCGACACCAACCTCAAAGCCGTGTTCCGTGTGTCACGTGCGGTCATTCGCCCCATGATGAAGCAGCGCTATGGCCGCATCATCAGCATCACCAGTGTGGTGGGGGCATCTGGTAACCCCGGTCAAGCCAACTACGCGGCAGCCAAAGCCGGCGTGGCAGGTATGACCCGTGCGTTGGCGCGTGAGTTGGGTAGCCGTGGTATCACGGTCAATTGCGTGGCACCAGGTTTTATTGAAACCGACATGACGGCATCGTTGCCCGAAGATCAACAAAAAGCGTTGCTGGGACAAATCCCCTTAGGTCACCTTGGCAAACCTGCCGATATCGCGCATGCAGTGGCGTACTTGGCAGGCGCGCACGCGAGCTATGTGACGGGGCAAGAATTGCATGTCAACGGAGGCATGTTCATGGCGTAACAGCCAGAATGTGCGAAGAAACCAAACAGAATTCATACGGTCGGTCCGTCCGGTTAAAATTGCGGACTTATTCACAACCCTCAGAGGGAATCCATGAGCGATATCGAAACACGTGTCAAAAAAATCATTGCCGAACAACTCGGCGTTGAAGAGTCTCAAGTTACCAACGAAAAAGCTTTCGTAGCTGATTTGGGTGCCGACTCCTTGGACACAGTGGAATTGGTGATGGCATTGGAAGACGAGTTTGGTATTGAAATTCCAGACGAAGATGCCGAAAAAATTACAACTGTGCAAAACGCGATTGATTACGCGTTGACCCACAAAAAAGCCTAACTTCTAGGAACTCCGCATGAGCCGTCGTCGCGTCGTCGTGACCGGCCTAGGCTGTATCAGCCCCGTGGGTAACACGGTGGCTGACGCTTGGGCCAATCTTTTAGCCGGTAAGTCTGGTATTGCGAACATCACTCGTTTTGATGCGTCTGCAATCAACTGCCACTTTGCTGGTGAAGTAAAAGATTTAGATCTTGACCAATACATCGCCCCGAAAGAGGCGCGTGCCATGGACAAGTTCATTCATTACGGTATCGCGGCGGCAGTGCAAGCGGTTCAAGACTCGGGCTTGGCCACGGGCGAAGCCTTGAGTGAAGAACAAGCGACCCGCATCGGGGTCGTGATTGGCTCTGGCATTGGCGGCTTGCCGCTCATCGAAGACATGCACAGCGAATACCTGAACAAAGGTGCGCGTCGCATTTCGCCTTTCTTCGTGCCAGCGTCCATCATCAACATGATTTCTGGTCACGTGTCCATGCGTTACGGCTTCAAGGGCCCTAACTTGGCCGTGGTCACTGCCTGCACCACAGGCTTGCACAGCATTGGTGAAGCCGGTCGTCACATCGAATACGGCGATGCCGACGTGATGATTGCGGGCGGCTCTGAATGCTGTATGTCTCCTTTGGGAGTGGGTGGTTTTGCCTCCATGCGCGCACTGTCAACTCGCAACGACGATCCTGCGACGGCGTCTCGTCCTTGGGACAAAGACCGTGATGGTTTTGTGTTGGGTGAGGGCGCGGGCGTGTTGGTGCTCGAAGAGTACGAGCATGCCAAAGCACGTGGTGCCAAAATTTACGCCGAGTTGGGTGGCTATGGCTTAAGCGCGGATGCTGGCCACATGACAGCCCCCAACATGGACGGCCCACGCCGCGCCATGCTCAGCGCATTACGTAATGCGGGTGTGAATCCCGACCAAGTCGATTACTTGAACGCACACGGCACGTCGACGCCTTTGGGTGACGTGAACGAAACCAACGCCATCAAAGCAGCCTTGGGTGACCATGCCAAGAAAGTGGTGGTGAACTCCACCAAGTCCATGACGGGTCACTTGTTGGGTGGTGCGGGTGGTATTGAGAGTGTCTTCACTGTGTTGGCCATCCACAACCAAAAGAGCCCGCCCACCATCAACATCTTCAACCAAGACCCTGAGTGTGACTTGGACTACTGCGCCAACACAGCGCGTGACATGAAGATTGATGTGGCCTTGAAGAATAACTTCGGATTTGGCGGCACCAACGGCGCGCTGGTTTTCAAACGCGTCTAAGGCTTCTGCCATGCACAACGCCCCATCGGTTTCCTATCCGGTGGGGCGTTGTGCTTTTCAACGTTGGGTTTTCGTTGTGTTGTGCATGGCCAGTGGCGCTTTTCTGGTCGCTTGGGCATGGGTGCAGCCGATGGGCTGGATATGGGGGCTGGCGGTGGGGTGTTGGTTGCTTGCGACCTGGTGGGGTGGGCATGCTTGCTGGCACCACCGAGGCACGTTGACTTGGACGGGACAAGTGTGGTGTCTGCATGGACAGTCTGACGAGGCCGCGGATGCGCGGGGTGAGGTGCGTGTGTCCATGGATGTTCAGGGGGCCTTGCTTTTGCAGTGGACGCCCTTACCTGACATGGAGCCGCGTGCAAGACGTTGGCTGTGGTTGGGTGCTGAAAATTCGCCTCAACTTTGGCAAGATTTACGACGTGCCGTGTTGGCCACGGTTCGACCGTTGTGAAAGAAAGAAGATGACCATGAAAAAATCAATCTCTGTGGGTGTGGTGTGTGCTGCGTTGCTCGTTGGCAGCGTGGGGTTGACATTGCCTGTTGCGGCTCAGACGGTGCGCACCTTGCCAGACTTCACTGATTTGGTGGAGCAGGTGGGACCTTCGGTGGTCAATATTCGAACGCTTGAAAAAGCGACAGCGCGCGAAACGCAAGCCAATGGCCCTGATGAGGAAATGCAAGAGCTGTTTCGCCGCTTTTTCGGTGTGCCTTTGCCGATGCCTAACGCACCTCGATCACCACGCTCCAATCGCCAGCAACCGGAAGAGCCGCAACCCAAAGGGGTGGGATCGGGCTTTATTTTGTCGGCAGATGGTTTTGTGATGACCAACGCCCATGTGGTGGAGGGCGCAGACCAGGTGCTGGTGACGTTGCCTGACAAGCGTGAGTTCAAGGCGCGCATCGTGGGTGCAGACAAACGCAGCGATGTGGCCGTGGTGAAGATCGATGCTTCGGGCTTGCCTGCGGTGAAGATTGGTGATGTCAACCGCCTCAAGGTGGGCGAGTGGGTCATGGCCATTGGTTCCCCCTTTGGGCTCGAGAACACGGTCACCGCGGGCATTGTGAGTGCCAAGCAGCGTGACACAGGCGACTACCTGCCATTCATTCAAACCGATGTTGCCATCAACCCCGGCAACTCGGGGGGGCCGCTGATCAACATGCGTGGCGAGGTGGTGGGCATCAACAGTCAAATCTATTCACGTTCGGGCGGTTTCATGGGCATCTCGTTCTCTATCCCGATCGACGAGGCCGTGCGTGTGAGCGAGCAGTTGCGTGCCACAGGTCGCGTGCAGCGTGGGCGCTTGGGTGTGCAGATTGATCAAGTCAACAAAGAGGTGGCCGAGTCACTGGGTTTGACCAAGCCTCAAGGTGCCTTGGTGCGTGGTGTAGAGCAGGGCTCGCCCGCAGAGAAGGCAGGGTTAGAACCCGGTGACATCATTTTGAAATTTGAAGGCAAGAGCATCGACAAATCGTCTGATTTGCCGCGCATGGTTGGCAACACCAAGCCGGGCACGCGCAGCATGTTACAAGTGTGGCGTCGTGGCAGCATGCGCGAGATGCACATCGTCGTTGGCGAGTTCGAAGCGGACAAACCTGAGAAGAAAGCGGCGACTGAAAAACCTCAGCCGACCCTGGCCGGCAAAGTTTTGGGATTGACCGTCAGTGAATTGACGGAGACGCAGAAAAAAGAAATGAAATTGCGGGGAGGTGTGCGCGTGGATGCCGTGGCAGAGCCTGCAACACGGGCGGGCATTCAAGAAGGGGACGTGATCTTGGCCATTGCCAACGTGGAAACGCCCAACGTCAAGGCATTTGAGGCGCTGCTAGACCGGTTGGACAAAACCAAGCCCGTGAGTTTGC
>JBFYKC010000050.1:0-4429 GCA_041311135.1 Comamonadaceae bacterium
AAAGGCTTTGACGATGGGCGTGAGCAGAGCCACTTGTTCGGCCGACTCGGCGCGCACGACCTCATCAGGATGACTCAACTCGCGGTCAATCAACATAGCGCAGTGCAATGCGAGCGCACGGCCACCCTCGGCGTAGGCGCGTGCGGTGAGCAGCATCTTGCGCACGTCGGGGTGCACCAAAATGCTGTCTGCGGGTTTGCTGGGCTCTTTCACACCCGTCAAGCTCCGTGACTGGATGCGGTCTTTGGCATAAGCCAGCGCGTTTTGATAAGCCACTTCAGTCAATCCGAGTGACTGCATGCCTACGCCCACGCGGGCTGCGTTCATCATCACAAACATCGCGGCCAAGCCTTTGTTGGGTTGCCCCACCATCGTGCCCACAGCGCCATCGAGCACCATTTGACACGTGGCATTGCCGTGAATGCCCATCTTGTGCTCTAAGCCACCGCAGTAAATGCCGTTGCGCTCTCCCAAACTGCCGTCCGCATTGACGTGAAATTTGGGCACCACAAACAAGCTGATGCCTTTGCTGCCCACAGGTGCATCGGGCAAACGCGCCAAGACCAAATGCACGATGTTGCTGACCATGTCATGCTCGCCCGCGCTGATGAAAATCTTGTTGCCAGTGATGCGGTACGTGCCATCGGCTTGAGGCTCGGCCTTGGTGCGCAAGAGGCCCAAGTCGGTACCGCAATGTGGCTCGGTCAAACACATGGTGCCGGTCCACTCGCCACTGGTGAGCTTGGGCAGATACAGCGCTTTTTGGGCGTCTGTGCCGTGGGCGTGCAAGGCCTCATACGCACCATGCGTAAGACCTGGATACATGGTCCACGCTTGGTTGGCGCTGTTGAGCATTTCATAAAAACATTGGTTCACCACCACGGGCAACCCTTGTCCGCCATACGCGGGATCGCAGCTCAGCGACGGCCAACCGCCTTGCACATACTGCGCAAATGCGGCTTTGAAACCTTCGGGGGTGCGTACTTCGTGCGTCTCACGGTTCAACACACAGCCTTGCTGATCGCCCACTTGGTTAAGAGGGAACACCACTTCTGCAGCAAACTTTCCGCCCTCTTCCAAAACAGCAGCAATGGTGTCTGCATCCATCTCCGCGTGCTTGGGCATTTGCTTGAAGTCATCGGTCACGTTCAGCACTTCATGCAGCACAAATTGCATGTCGCGCAGGGGTGGGTTGTAGCTAGGCATGGCGGGTCTCCTTATGAATTGACGATCTGACTGCGCTTGGTGGCAGCTTGAGAGCGGGTACGAGAGGGTGAAGAGGGCGCTGCACCGTAACGCAGCAAAATGTTTTCGAAGCCTTGCAGCGTGCGCGGCAAGGACTTTGAGGATCGCAAAAACCTGGCGTCGTATTGCAAGGCCAAAATCAAGCCGTGAATTTCAAACACCATCTGCTCGGCATCCGCATCGGCTGACAAATGACCTTCGTCGCGTGCCTGCACCACCGTGCGGTATACCGCGGCCAACCAAATTTGGACCGAACGTGCAAGCGCATCACGCACAGGACCGGGACGGTCATCGAGCTCCGCTGCACCGCTGATGTACAAACAGCCGCTGTCAATTTCAGCCGAGGTGCGTTGGGTCCAATTGGCAAACAACTGGCGCAGCCGTGGCAACCCACGCGGCGCGGTCAAGATGGGGGCAAATACCTCGGCTTCGAAGCGGTCGTGGTATTCACGAATTACCGACAACTGCAACTCTTCGCGAGAACCAAAGTGGGCAAACACGCCCGACTTGCTCATGTGCGCCACCTCGGCCACAGCGCCGATGCTCAGCCCCTCTAAGCCAATTTGCGTGGCCAAGCCCAAAGCTGCATCGACGATGGCGGCTTTGGTTTGTTGCCCTTTTTGAGCAGCGCGGGTTTCACGTGGAAGAGAAGAGGCGGTGGCCATGGAACCTTGAAAAAAGAACGACCGTGCTATTTTGCACGAAAACCATGGACTCTAAACTTAACCCCATGAATGCCACCCGAATTCTCGCCATCCGTCACGGCGAAACTGCCTGGAATGTGGACACCCGCATCCAAGGCCAACTCGACATCGGTCTCAACGCCATGGGGCAATGGCAGGCCAAACGGGTTGGTCACGCCTTGCGCGACGAGCCCATTAGCGCTATTTACAGCAGCGATTTGGTGCGCGCCTTCGAGACGGCACAAGCCATTGCGCACAGCCATGCACAAGTCGCTTCGTTGCGTGTGGTTCCCCACACGGGTTTGCGCGAACGGCATTTCGGCCATCTGCAAGGCAAAACCTGGACCGAAATTGAAAGCGAATGGCCCGAAGACGCCAAGCTGTGGCGCGGGCGCGATCCGCATTGGTCACCGGTGGACGGTGAATCGCTGACGGTGTTGCGCGAACGCATTGCCGCCTGCGTGAATGAACTGGCACACCCACACATGGGTGAACAAATTGTGTTGGTCGCCCACGGCGGCGTGATGGATGCGTTGTACCGCTTGGCCACCGGTCAGTCCACGCAAACCCCACGCACCTGGCATTTGGGCAATGCCGCCATCAACCGGTTACTTTGGACACCACAGGGCTTGAGCTTGGTGGGTTGGGGCGATGTGTCGCACTTTGACGATGCGCATGACGCACCGCGCGACGAAACCAGCGCTTAGTTGCTGTCGGCGTCGAACAAATCACTTGCCGATTTAGGAGGTGTCACACCCAAATGGCGGTACGCCGCCACCGTGGCCATACGACCGCGTGGGGTGCGCTGCAAGTAGCCTTGCTGGATCAGGTAGGGCTCAATCACGTCTTCGATCGTGTCACGCTCTTCGCCGATGCTGGCCGCAATGTTGTCGAGCCCCACAGGGCCGCCATCGAAACGGTGAATCACCGCCTCTAACAACTTGCGGTCCATCAAATCGAAACCTTGCGGATCGACGTCCAACATGGCCAAGGCTTTCTTGGCAATGTCTTCGGTGATGCGGCCATTGCCCTTCACATCGGCGTAGTCGCGCACACGGCGCAGCAAACGGTTGGCAATGCGGGGCGTGCCGCGGGAACGACGCGCGATCTCAAAGCCACCTTCGGCATCCATGGGCGTGTCCAGCAACCCCGCGCTGCGTACCACGATACGCTGCAGTTCTTCGGGGCTGTAAAACTCCAAGCGCGACACGATGCCAAACCGGTCACGCAAGGGGTTGGTCAACATGCCGGCACGTGTGGTCGCCCCCACCAAAGTGAAAGGTTGCAAATCGAGTTTGATGCTGCGGGCCGCCGGACCTTCGCCGATCATGATGTCGATTTGGTAGTCCTCTAATGCGGGGTACAAAATCTCTTCCACCACGGGCGACAAGCGGTGGATTTCGTCGATGAACAACACATCGTTTTTCTCAAGCCCGGTCAGCAACGCGGCCAAGTCTTTGGGCTTTTCCAACACAGGGCCGCTGGTGGAACGCAGGTTCACGCCCAGCTCTTGGGCAATGATGTGACTCAGCGTGGTCTTGCCCAAACCGGGCGGGCCAAACAACAGCACATGGTCCAAAGCTTCGCTGCGCTTCTTGGCAGCGCCAATGAAAATTTCTAACTGCTCGCGCACCTTGGCTTGGCCCACATACTCTTGCAGCAGCTTGGGGCGCAAGGCGCGTTCAATCGCCTCTTCGTTGGGCGACACAGGCGCAGCAGACACCACACGGGGCGCGGGGGCGAAGTCGTCGGTTTGAATGCTCATGTTTATTTCGCCAACGATTTCAGCGCCAGCTTGATGCCCTCACTCACACCCACATCGACCGGCAAGGCCTTGAGTGCTGCCGAGGCCTCTTTGTCGCTGTAACCCAAGGCCAACAGCGCTTGCAAAATATCGTTTTGGGAGCCAGAAGCCGCTGAGGTGCTGGGGCCCAAATCGGCGCCCAATTTGCCTTTGAGTTCGAGCAACAAACGCTCGGCTGTTTTCTTGCCGATGCCGGGTACTTTGGTCAAACGTCCCGCTTCTTGGTCGGACACCGCGCGTGCCAATTCGTCAGCCCCCATGCCACTCAAGATGCCCAGCGCTGTGCGTGGCCCCACACCTGAGATTTTGATGAGCAAACGGAAGGTGGCGCGCTCTTCTGCTGTGCCAAAGCCATACAAAATTTGCGCGTCTTCTCGCACCACGAAATGCGTGAGCAACGACACGCGTTCGCCGGTGGCAGGCAAGTTGTAAAACGTGCTCATGGGCACATCGACTTCGTAGCCCACGCCATTGCAATCCACCAAAACTTGGGGTGGATTTTTCTCACTGAGGATGCCTGTTAACTTGCCTATCATTGGGGGACCTTTTGAGAGATTATCGACTTGATTCTTCGCCACACCTTCACCCCGCACAACAACACCCGTCTGGCGCATTTGTGCGGCCCCACCGACGAACATCTGCGCACCATTGAATTGGCCTTGGACGTCAAAATCGCCCACCGTCACGAGCAGTTCAA
>JBFYKC010000190.1:0-18592 GCA_041311135.1 Comamonadaceae bacterium
TCAGCGATGTTGAAGCGCTCATCAAAGACTTGTCCGAGCTCAACCTCGGCGACCCCGTGGTCCACAACGCCCACGGCATTGGTCGCTACCGGGGCTTGGTCAACATGGACTTGGGCGAGAAAAACGCTGATGGCTCGCCTGCGTTGCAAGAGTTCTTGCACCTCGAATACGCCGACAACGCGGTGCTGTATGTACCGGTGAGCCAGTTGCACCTGATTGGTCGCTACACCGGCGTGAGCGCCGACGAAGCACCACTGCACAAACTTGGCTCAGCCCAATGGGACAAAGCCAAACGCCGCGCCGCCGAACAAGTGCGCGATGCAGCAGCCGAGTTGCTCAACATCTACGCCCGCCGTGCGGCGCGACAAGGCCACCCGTTCCGCTACTCGCCACAAGACTACGAAACCTTTGCCAACGACTTTGGTTTTGAAGAAACGGCCGACCAACGCGCCGCCATCCACGCCGTCATGCAAGACATGATCAGCCCACGCCCCATGGACCGCTTGGTGTGTGGCGATGTGGGCTTTGGTAAAACTGAAGTGGCCTTGCGTGCCGCCTTCGTGGCCGTCACAGGAGGCAAGCAAGTGGCCTTCTTGGCCCCTACTACTTTGCTGGCCGAGCAGCACTACCAAACACTGGTGGATCGCTTCAGCAAGTGGCCCATCAAGATTGCCGAGATGAGCCGCTTTCGCTCAGCCAAAGAAATCACGGCAGCGGGCAAAGGCTTGGCCGAGGGCCAGATCGACATCGTGGTCGGCACACACAAGCTGCTGAGCGAGTCGGTCAAATTCAAAGACCTCGGTCTGCTCATCATCGACGAAGAACACCGCTTTGGCGTGCGCCACAAAGAGGCCATGAAAGCCCTGCGCGCCGAGGTCGATGTGCTCACCCTCACTGCCACGCCCATCCCGCGCACACTGGGAATGGCACTGGAAGGCTTGCGCGATTTGAGCGTCATTGCCACCGCACCGCAACGCCGCTTGGCCATCAAAACCTTTGTACGCAACGAAGGCAACGGCGTGATTCGTGAAGCCGTGTTGCGCGAACTCAAACGTGGCGGTCAGTGCTACTTCTTACACAACGACGTGGCCACCATCGAAAACCGCCGCGCCCAATTGGAAGAGCTGCTGCCCGAGGCACGCATTGCCATTGCCCACGGCCAAATGCCCGAACGTGAACTCGAACGCGTCATGCGCGACTTTGTGGCCCAACGTTTCAACCTGCTACTGTGTTCGACCATCATCGAAACAGGTATTGATGTGCCCAGCGCCAACACCATCATCATGAGCCGCGCCGACAAGTTTGGCTTGGCCCAACTGCACCAGTTACGCGGCCGCGTGGGGCGCAGCCACCACCAAGCCTACGCCTACCTCATGGTGCCCGACACGCAAGGGCTGACCAAGCAAGCCTCGCAGCGTTTGGATGCGATTCAGCAAATGGAAGAGCTCGGCTCTGGCTTTTACTTAGCCATGCACGACTTAGAAATTCGCGGCGCCGGCGAAGTGCTGGGCGAAAGCCAAAGCGGCAACATGCTCGAAGTGGGTTTTCAGCTCTACAACGAAATGCTCAGCGAAGCGGTGCGCGCTTTGAAGAACGGCGAAGAACCCGACCTGCTCAGCCCCTTGAGCGCCACGACCGAAATCAACCTGCATGCCCCGGCCCTGCTGCCCGACGACTACTGCGGCGATGTGCACTTGCGCTTGTCGTTCTACAAAAAATTAGCCACCGCAAAAACAGCCGATCAACTCGACAACCTGCTCGAAGAAATCGTTGACCGCTTTGGCAAACTCCCCCCGCAAGCGCAAACCTTGATCGACGTGCACCGCTTGCGTGTGCAAGCGCGCAGCTATGGCGTCACCAAGGTAGACGCCACACCGGGTGTCACCCTCATCAGTTTCAAACCCAACCCACCGTTTGACGCCATGCGCATCATCGAGCTGGTGCAAAAAAACAAACACATCAAACTGGCTGGCAACGACCGCTTGCGCATCGAACGGGAACTGCCTGAACCCCAAGCCCGTGCGCAAATGGTACGTGACGTGCTGCGTTCGCTGGGAACTCCCACGGCATCTGCATCTCCAAAAGTTGAGGCACAGTCATAAGCATGGACTTTGAAATCGCTGCCATCTTGACCTGCCTGTGCGCCTCCTTGTGGCTCAAGCCTTGGCGCATGCTAGTCGGCACCGAATTGCTCACGCCGTTGCTGGCCACCCTCGTGTTGTTGCCCTGGTTGTGGGCGTTGCCCAGCCTGCATCAGATGCCGCTGCAATTGCATTGGTCGGGCGCACCGTTGGTCACACTCATGCTGGGTTGGCCCTTGGCCGTGCTCGCGCTCACGGGGGTGGGGATCATCACCCACTTACTCTCGGCCATATCGGTAGAGGCTGCGGCAGCGCTCATCGTGTGGCAAGGTTTGCTGCCAGCCACTTTTGTGCTGTTGCTAGGCGCTGCGCTACGCCGTTGGGTATCACCCCATCCGTTTGTGTATGTGTTGGGTCGCGGCTTTTTCGGTTCGGTGCTGTGCATTTTTGCCGCGAGTTTGATCGCCCAATGGACAGGCCACACACTGCCCAACGTCACTTCAGGTTTATCGCTCATCGGGTTTTGGCTCATGGCCTGGGGTGACGCGTTCATCACTGGCATGATGTGCGCCATCTTTGTCGCCTTCAAGCCGCAGTGGTTGGCCACTTGGTCGGACAGTCTGTATCTCAAGTCTTAACAATCTATGCAACAAGAATTCGCTCCTGGTTTGGTGATCCAAGGCTTCACCGCCCCCCTGAAACTTCAAGACTTCAAACTGATCGCGTTTGACATGGACTCGACACTGATCAACATCGAGTGCATCGACGAAATCGCCGATGCCGCAGGCCGCAAGGCCGAGGTAGCAGCCATCACCGAAGCGGCGATGCGCGGCGAGATCACTGATTTCAAAGACAGCTTGCGTCGCCGCGTGGCGCTACTCAAGGGCGTGCCCGAAGCTGCCTTGCACGAGGTGTTTGAACAGCGTCTGCGTTTGAACCCCGGCGCCAAAACACTGGTGGACACTTGCAAAGCCCACGACATGAAAGTGTTGCTGGTCAGTGGCGGCTTCACCTTTTTTGCCGATCGCGTGTGCCAGATGCTCAACATCGACTACGCCCGCAGCAACGTGCTGGCAATTGACAACGGGCACCTCACAGGCGATGTGGTCACCCAAGATTGGGGCGACATTTGTGATGGCGCAGAAAAACGCAAGATGCTGTTGCACATCTGTGCGCAAATGGGCATCCAGCCCCGGCAAGCCATTGCCATGGGTGATGGCGCCAACGATTTGTTGATGATGGGCGAAGCCGGTTTGTCGGTGGCCTACCACGCCAAACCGAAGGTGCGCGAGCAAGCCATGGTGGCCATCAACGAGGGTGGACTGGATCGCTTGCTGGAAGTGGTAAGGATCTAAGAACCAAGCCGACAGCCTCAATTGAGAGGACACTGACCACGTGCCACTTGAAAGCACGCAGTGCATAAGCTCCTTAACGCAACGCGTTGTAGATGGTCTGCGCCAACTCTTCCGAAATACCTTCGACGGTGCACAAGTCTTGCACACTCGCATCGGCCACGCCGCGCGCACCGCCAAAGCGTTGCAACAGTTTGGCGCGTTTCTTGGGGCCCACGCCCGGAATCTCTTCGAGCTTGCTGCCACCCACGCGCACTTTGGCACGCGCGGCTCGCATACCGGTGATGGCAAAGCGGTGAGCTTCGTCGCGAATTTGCGCCACCAACATCAAGGCAGCCGAGTCGCGACCGAGGTACACCTTCTCACGACCGTCGGCAAACACCAATTCTTCGAGGCCTACTTTGCGGCCCTCGCCTTTTTCTACACCGACGATGCGCGACAAATCCAACCCGAGTGACTCAAACACCTCACGCGCCATTGACACCTGGCCTTTGCCGCCATCGATCAACACCAGGTCGGGCAACTTGCCCTCGCCGGCCCGCACGGCCTCGGCCAGCTTGCTGTAGCGGCGTACCAGCACTTGGCGCATGGCGGCGTAATCGTCGCCCCCCGTAATGCCGTCGATGTTGTAGCGGCGGTATTCCGCGCTCTGCATCTTGTGGTGATGGAACACCACACACGAGGCCTGCGTCGACTCGCCCGAGGTGTGAGAAATATCAAAACACTCCACACGGAACTGTTCTAAATCTTCAGGGGCCAAATCCAGGGCATCCACCAACGCGCGGGTGCGCGCTTGCTGCGAACCTTCTTCGGCCAACAAACGGGCCAACTGGATATCAGCATTTTGTTGCGCCATGTCCAGCCACGCGCGGCGTTGCTCACGCGGGTTGTGCACAGCGGTGATCTTGACCCCGGTTTGCTCGGTCAGCGCTTGCAGCAATTCTTTGTCCACCGCGTGGCTGGTGATGAGCGCGGGCGGGACCGGCACATCCAAGTAGTGCTGGCTCAAAAATGCTTCCAGCACTTCAGCAGGCTCGGCATCGTCCACATGCACAGGAAAGTAAGGGCGGTCGCCCAAGTGGCGGCCCCCACGCACCATGGCCAAGTTGACACAGGCTTTGCCGCCTTGCACCTTGACGGCGAGGATGTCCACATCTTGGTCGCCCACCGTGTCCACGGCTTGTTGGTGCAGCACCTTGGAGAGTGCGCTCATTTGGTTGCGCAACTCGGCGGCTTGTTCAAACTCCAGCTTCTCGGCGTGCGCCATCATGCGCGCTTCAATAGCCGCCATCACTTCTTGCGTTTCGCCACGCAACAAACGCATGGCGCTGTCCACATCACGTTGGTAATCGGCCACCGAGATGTGACCCACACACGGGCCCGAGCAACGCTTGATTTGAAACAGCAAGCACGGACGCGTGCGGTTGTTGAACACCGTGTCTTCGCAGGTGCGCAAACGAAACACTTTTTGCAACAACTGAATCGCTTCGCGTACCGCCCACACGCTGGGGTAGGGACCAAAGTAATCGTGACGCTTGTCCACGGCACCGCGGTAATACACCACGCGCGGCACTTGTTGCGGACTGGGGTTGGCGCCTGGCTTTGGCGCTTCATCCGTCTTCGCCGCCACCCCACGCGTCATCTTCAAGTACGGGTAACTCTTGTCGTCACGGAACAAGATGTTGTACTTGGGCTTGAGCGTTTTGATGAGGTTGTTTTCCAGCAGCAGCGCCTCGGCCTCGGAGCGCACCACGGTGGTTTCCATGCGCGCAATCTTGCTCACCATGTGGCCAATGCGCGTGCCCCCATGGTCTTTCTGAAAATAGCTCGACACCCGCTTCTTCAGGTGAATGGCCTTGCCCACATACAGCACTTGCTCTTGCGCATCAAAGTAGCGGTACACACCGGGCAGCGCCGGCAAGCTGGCCACCTGCTCGAGCAACTCGGGCGGATGACGGGGGGCGGCTTTTTCAGGCAAAGCGTCTGACGGGGTTTGGGACATGCCCGTATTGTGGACAATCTCAAGCGTGAAACTCAGCCCCCTGTCACCCACTGCACTGCCCACCACCTTGAACTGGGACATTTTTTGCCGCGTCATCGACAACCATGGCGACCTCGGCGTGTCCTGGCGGCTCAGCGCAGACCTGGCCCAGCGCGGCCACCGCGTCCGTTTGTGGGTCGACGACGCCTCGGCTTTGGCTTGGATGGCACCGCAAGGTTGCGCCGGCGTGGAAGTGCGAGCATGGCCCGACGAAGCAGCGTTGCAAGCCCTGCCCCGTGATAGCACCTTCAAAGTCGGCGATGTGGTGGTGGAAGCCTTTGGCTGCGAATTACCCGACACCTACCAAGCGCTGTTGGTGCAAGGCCCGCACCCGGTGTGGATCAACCTCGAATACCTCAGCGCCGAAAGCTATGTCGCCCGCTCGCACGGTTTGGCATCCCCTGTGATGAGCGGACCAGCCAAAGGCGCCACCAAATGGTTTTTCTTTCCAGGGTTCACGGCCGACACCGGGGGCCTGTTGCGCGAAACCGCGCTGGCCCAGCGACAGGCGGTGTTTGACCCACGCACTTGGCTCAGCACCCTGCCCCTGGACACGCCCGTCGCACCGAACGAACGCCTGATCAGCCTGTTTTGCTACGAACCCCAGGCCTTGCCAACCCTGCTGCAACAGCTGAGCCAAAGCGATGCCCCCACCCGCTTGTTGGTCACGCCAGGACGCCCCAACGCGGCGGTGACACATGCCACACACACATTGGGCTGGTCACATCACCCCGCGCAGGGATCGCAACACCACCAGCTGCACATCAGCCCACTGCCCTACCTCCCTCAAACCGAATTTGACCACCTGCTGTGGGCGTGTGACCTGAACTTGGTGCGTGGCGAAGACTCGTTGGTACGCGCCCTGTGGGCCGGCAAGCCCTGGGTTTGGCACATCTACCCCCAAGACGATTGGGCCCACCACAACAAGCTGCACGCCCTAGAAGCCGCGCTCGACATGCCCACGTCCCTGAGGACCTTCCATGCTGCATGGAACGGCTTAGCAAACGCCCCACTTCCCCCATTAAGCCGCGCCCTGCTTGACGATTGGCGGTTGTGGAGCGGCCAAGTCCAGCGCCGTTTACAAGCGCAAACCGACCTCACCACCCAGTTGTTGGGTTTTGTGGCTCAAAAACGCTAAAATAAGCGGCTTTGCGAACCCCAGCAGCCTCATGCTGCACGGGCCACATACTCTTACAAAACTTCTCATCACTATGAAAACCGCACAAGAAATCCGCGTTGGCAACGTCATCATGCACGGCAAGGACCCCATGGTTGTCCTGCGCACCGAATACCAACGTGGCGGTCGTGGTTCGTCCACCGTTCGTATGAAATTGAAAAGCTTGATCGCCAACTTCGGTACCGAAGTGGTGTTCAAAGCCGACGACAAAATGGACCAAGTGATCTTGGACAAAAAAGAGTGCACCTACTCTTACTTTGCCGACCCCATGTACGTCTGCATGGATGCTGACTTCAACCAATACGAAGTGGAAGCCAGCAACATGGGCGACGCCCTGAACTACCTCGAAGACGGCATGGAACTCGAAGTGGTGTTCTACGAAGAAAAAGCCATCTCGGTCGAATTGCCCACCAACGTGACACGCGAAATCACCTGGACGGAGCCTGCTGTCAAAGGCGACACCTCCGGCAAAGTGTTGAAGCCTGCCAAGATTGCCACCGGCTTCGAAGTGGCTGTGCCTTTGTTTGTGGCCCAAGGCGACAAAGTGGAAATCGACACACGCACTGGCGAATACCGCAAGCGCGTTTAAACCTTCCCTGTTAAGCCTTCACAGGTTTGACACATCAAGGCTCCTTCGGGAGCCTTTTTTCATGGTTATTCCTCGGGCGACATGCCGTTAAGATCACTGCATGGATGGAATGCTTGACCCTCACGACCGACGCCTTGCCGAAGCTTGGGAAACCCTCAAAGCGCACTACGACAACGGCGATTCAATCACCCCAGAGTCGAACCGCTTGGCGTTTGCCGACCCCGAGTTTTTGCTGCGCCGCGAAACACGCGGCATGCGCATTCAACTCGAAATGCTCAAACCTGATTTGGCACAAAAAGAACGCGGCATTGAACACACCGTGGTGGTGTTTGGCAGCGCACGCTTTCGCAGTGAAGAAGAGTCTCACCTGGCCTTGCTGAAAGCCCGCGAAAGCGGCGATGCCACAGACATTGCCAAAGCCGAAACGCTGGTACGCAACGCCAAGTTCTACGAACAATCGCGCGCCTTGGCACACACCATCACCAAATACAGCGAAGGCCGCACCAATGGCCGCAAACTGTTCATCTGTACTGGCGGTGGCCCGGGCATCATGGAGGCGGCCAACCGAGGCGCCCAAGAAGCGGGTGGCATCAGCGTGGGGCTGAACATTGCCCTACCTCATGAGCAAACGCCCAACCCCTACATCACGCCCGATCTGAGTTTCAAGTTCCACTACTTTGCTTTGCGCAAAATGCATTTCATGATGCGCGCCAAAGCCTTGGTGGCTTTTCCAGGCGGCTTTGGCACGCTCGATGAGTTGTTTGAAACGCTGACGCTGGTGCAGTGCAAAAAATCCAAACCTGTGCCCATCGTGCTGTACGGCAGCAGCTACTGGAAACGTTTGTTACACCTCGATGTGTTGGTCGAAGAAGGTGTGATTTCTGAAGAAGACTTGGACTTGTTCAAATACGTCGACAGCGTTGACGAGGCATGGAACTTCATTCGTGCTTTTTATGAACTCTGAGCTGGTACGCACTGCGTGAGCCCAAGCCCACCACCGCCGACACACACCAAAACACACCGCTGATGCCAATCACGGTGCCTGCGGCGCCAAACACCATGGGCATCAGCACGCTCGACGCGTTGATGCCCATCAAGCGTAACCCCAGCGCCTCGCCATGCCGATGCTCTGGGGTGATTTGATGCAGCGTGCTCATCACCATTGGCTGCACCCCTCCGAGCGACAACCCCAACAACACCGAACAAACGCCCATCAACCACGCCGTTTCGGTGAACGGGTACACCGCCAACATGCACGAGGTGATGAGCATGGCGCCGGTGATGACTTGCCATTCTAGGAAACGCGCAGCCACGAACGGCATCATCATGCGAATGAAAGCCGCCGCGATGGCAAAGCTGCCCAAAATCGAACCAATGGCCGACGCACTTAAACCGCGCTCATGGCCCAAGATGGGCACGACAAAGGTGTGGACATCCCAGCAAGCGGACAGGAACCAATTCACCAACAGCAAGCGGCGAAACATGGGCTCGTTGAGCAGGTCCCAGGCGCTGTTTTTTTCGTGGCCTTGGGGCTTGATCACCTTGGGCAACTCGTTGGCTTGGCGAATCCACAACCAAGCCAAGACAGGCAATGCCGCCATCGCGGCAAATGCCCACTGAAACCCCGCATGGTCAATCAACAAGCCCGCACTGAAGGGGCCAATGAAGTTAGAGAACGCGGGTGCAATGGAGAGCCAGCTGAACGCCTGCTTCATCTGATCCAAACCTTGCGCGGCACGCCCGACATGACGCTGCAACGCAATGATGGCCACGCCTGTGGCACCGCCCGTCATCAAGGCACTGAAACACAACACGGGAAAGATCGGCCACGCAGCTGCCGCACCCGCGCCCGTGGCGCCCATCAGCACGCTCCACAGCACCGGACGCTTCAAGCCATGCAGATCGGCATAGCGGCCCGCAGGCAACGCCAAAAACACTTGGGTCAACGCAAACATGGCCAACAGCACACCCACAGCGGCTTCGCTTTGACCGTTGCGCAAGGCCAGCAAGGGCGCGGCCATGCGCATGCCCGCCATGCAGGCATGCAGACACACCTGGCCCGCAATCAGTTTGACGAGTTCACGCTTCAAATTTTGGTATCCGAGTCATCCAGCGCGTCATCGAACTTGGGCAGCAAGGCTTGCGCTTCGCCCTCGGGCAACGCTTCGACATTTTTCAGTGCACGGCGCATTTGGCGGCTGCGGGTGTCAGCACGGTCCAAGGTGTCGGCGGCTTTTTGCACTTGCTCGCGTACTTTTTCCACCCAGTCACCGTAGCGTTCAAACTCGGTTTTGACCGCGCCCAACACCTTCCACACCTCAGAGGCTTGCTGCTCCAGTGCCAAGGTGCGAAAGCCCATGTGCAAGCTGTTCAACATAGCCAACAAGGTGGTGGGCCCTGCCAAGGTCACGCGGTAGTCGCGCTGCAGGCTGTCCATCAACCCGGGGCGGCGCAACACTTCGGCATACAAGCCCTCGGTGGGCAAAAACAAAATGGCGAAGTCGGTGGTGTGCGGGGGCGCCAAGTAGCTCTCGGCAATGCTCTTGGCCTCAGTACGAATGCGCACCTCCAGCGCCTTGGCGGCCACTTCGGCAGCCACACCATCGGCACGGTCTTGGGCGTCGAGCAAGCGTTCGTAGTCTTCTCGCGGAAACTTGGCGTCAATCGGCAACCACACCGGTTCGCCATCGGCACCGCCGCGACCGGGGAAGCGAATGGCAAAGTCCACACGTTGGTTGCTGCGTGGTTTTGTTTCCACCTGTTTGGCGTATTGCTCCAGCGTCAGCACTTGTTCGAGCAAGGCTTCGAGTTGCACCTCGCCAAACATGCCACGCGTTTTCACATTGGTCAGCACACGTTGCAAGCTGCCCACGCCATCTGCCAGTTTTTGCATTTGGCCTAGGCCGTTGTGCACTTGCTCTAAGCGTTCTGCCACTTGTTTGAAGCTTTCTGACAAACGCTTTTCCAACGTGGTTTGCAGCTTCTCGTCCACCGTGCGTCGCATGTCGTCCAACTTGTCGGCATTGCTTTTTTGTAGCTGCTGCAGTTGTTGATTGAGTGTGTCGCTGATCGAGGTTTGCACCAGCGTGAGTTGCTGCACTTGGCTCTGCTGAAACAGTGCCAAGTTTTGCGTCAGCTCTTGGCGACCGCCCCGCGACGATTCGGTGATTTCGGTACGCAACTCGCGTTCCACACGCTCAAGCTTCTCGTGCAGGCTCTGCAAACTTTGCTGCAAGGCCAAGGCCGCCGCTTCGTCATGCCCGCTGGGGCGACGCAACAACAGCACCAAAAGCAGCACATTGACAGCGCCAAGGCCTACCGCGATCCAGAGTTCGCTCATGCACTCACCGTATTCAAAGGCGTCAGTGATTTACCTTGGGTGAAGAAACTGATGAGGTTGTCTGCCGCCAAATCGGCCATGGCTTTGCGCGTAGGAATCGACGCGCTGGCAATGTGCGGCGTCAACACCACGTTGGGCACCGTCAACAAATCAGGATGCACCTTGGGCTCGCCTTCAAACACATCCAAGCCCGCAGCGGCAATGCGGTGTTCGCGCAATGCCACCGCCAAGGCGGCGTCGTCCACGATGCCACCGCGTGCAATGTTGATCAGTGTGGCCGTGGGCTTCATCTGCGCCAACTCCGCTGCACCAATGGTGTGGTGCGAGGCGGCGCTGTAGGGCACGACCAACATCACATGGTCGGCGGTTTTCAACAACTCTTCTTTGCTCACGTAGGTGGCCTTGCATTCGGCTTCTGCCTCAGGTGCCAAGCGTGAACGGTTGTGATAAATCACTTTCATCCCAAAGCCATGTGCGGCACGGCGTGCAATGCCCTGGCCAATGCGCCCCATGCCCAAAATACCGATGGTGCTGCCGTGCACATCGGCGCCGGCAAACATGTCGTAACGCCATTGCGTCCATTCACCGCGACGTAAAAAGTGCTCGCTTTCGGCCATGCGGCGCGCGGTGGCCATCAACAACGCAAAGCCAAAGTCGGCGGTGGTTTCCGTCAATACATCGGGCGTGTTGCTGGCTTGCACCCCTTGCGCGGTCATGGCGGGCACATCGAAATTGTTGAAACCCACAATCATGTTGGCCACGGCTTTGAGTTGCGGGCAAGCCGCCAACACCTCCGCATCCACGGGATCTGCACCGGTGGTGATGGCCCCCGCGTGCTGCGACAACGCTTGCGTCCATGACGCTTTGGTCCACGGGACATCGGCCTGGTTATCGGTCACCTCGAAGTGCTCGCGCAAACGCACCAAGACTTCTTCAAAAATCGGACGGGGAACAATGATTTTGGGTTTCATGAAAGTACTTTCAGTGTGTGAGTGAGAACTCAACGATATAGACCATGGCACCGGCGAAATAGCCAATCAATGCCAGCCCCGAAATTTTTTTGACGTACCAAATGAAATCAATACGTTCCAAACCCATGGCCGCTACGCCTGCGGCCGATCCAATGATCAAAATAGAGCCCCCCGTCCCGGCACAGTAAGCCAAGAACTCCCACAAAAAACTATCGGGTGGGTATTGCGTCAGGCTGTACATCCCCATAGAAGCAGCAACCAACGGGACGTTGTCCACAATCGCGCTCACCACGCCAATGATCATCACGATCACATCTTGACGCCCGACGGCATGGTCTAACCAAGTGGCCAAGTCTTTCAAAATGTGGGTGTGCTCCAACGTCGCCACGGACAACAAAATACCCACGAAGAAAACAATCGAAGGCATGTCAATGCGCGTGAGGGCATGGGTCAGGGTCAGATGCTCTTTGTGCTCATCGTGCTTCTTGCGGTGCACCAAATCCCCGACCAGCCACAACAACCCCAAACCAAACAGAACGCCCATAAAGGGAGGTAGGTGGGTCCAAGTTTTGAAAGCTGGCACGGCCACCAAGATACCTAGCCCTAGAAAGAACATGAGGTTTCTTTCAAATGGTGTGGTCAATTGCAGGTGTGCTGCCTCGCCGGCAACGGCTGAAGGGGGAATGACCACCTGCCCTTTCAAAAGATAGCTCGTCACCAGCAAAGGCACCAACAAGTTCACCAACGATGGCAAGAACAAACCTTTGATGATTTCAACCGCTGTGATTTGCCCACCAATCCACAGCATGGTGGTGGTGACATCACCGATTGGAGACCAAGCCCCTCCTGCATTGGCGGCAATGATGATGATGCCGACAAAAAACAAACGATCATCACGACGCTCCAAGAGCTTCTTCATCAAGGACACCATCACGATGGTGGTGGTCAAGTTGTCCAAAATGGCACTTAAAAAGAACGTTACAAAACCGACCAACCACATCAGACTTGTCAACTGAGTGGTTTTGATGCGCGAGGTGATGACATCAAAACCGTTGTGCGCGTCCACCACCTCTACGATGGCCATGGCCCCCATTAAGAAAAACACAATTTGCGCCGTGCTGATCAGGGACTCACTCAAGTGCTCGCCAACCAAATGCGCATCGCTTGTATTTAAAGCGTAGACGCTCCACAACAAGCCCGCCCCCACCAACGCAGATGCTGACTTGTTGATTTTGAGGGGATGCTCGAAAGCAATCGCTGCATAAGCCAAAACAAAAATAATCACCAAAGCAGTCAACATCGAAACCCCCCGTTAATTGGGCTGCGCGATGTCAAACACTTGGCGCAGGTAGGCCAAATATTTTTCATCCTCACACATGTTTTTAGAAGGTGTGTCAGACAACTTGGCGACCGGCTGGCCATTGCACTGCGTCATCTTCATGACGATTTGCAAAGGCTCGTAGCCCAAGTCGTTGGTCAAGTTGGTGCCAATGCCAAAGGCCAATTGGCAACGGCCACGGAACTGTTGATACAGGGCGATGGTTTTCTCGACCGTCAAACCGTCGGAAAAAATCAGCGTCTTGGTCATTGGGTCGACGCGGTTTTTGCGGTAGTGCTCAATCATGCGTTCGCCCCAAGTGAACGGGTCGCCACTGTCGTGACGGGCGCCATCAAACAGCTTGCAGAAATACATGTCGAAGTCGCGCAAGAACGGTTCAATGCCATACACATCGCTGAGCGCAATGCCTAAGTCTCCGCGGTATTCGCGTGCCCAAGTCTCAAACCCAAACACTTGGCTGTCGCGCAGACGCGGCCCCAAGGCTTGGCAGGCTTGCAAATACTCGTGGGCCATGGTGCCCAAGGGTGTGAGCCCGAGCTTCATCGCAAACAAGGCGTTGCTGGTGCCTGCAAACTGGCCCGAGGGGCCCGTACCCAAGCGGGAAATCAACACGCGCAACAACTCTTCGTGCCAAGACTTTGAAAAACGGCGACGGGTGCCGTAATCGGCAATTTTCAAATCACTCAAACGCTCAGCGTGCAAGGCTTCGATCTTTTGATCCAAGCGTTTGCGCCCCTCCAAAAAGTCAGGTACTTTTTGGGTGTTGCGAAAGTACACCTCATTGACGATGGCCAACACTGGAATCTCAAACAAGATGGTGTGCAGCCAAGGACCGTGGATACTGATGTCAATCTCACCACTGGGCAACGCCGTGATGTCGATGTACTTTTCATTCAAACGGAACAAGCCCAAGAAGTCGACAAAGTCGCTCTTGATGAAGCGCAAGCTGCGCAACCAAGTCAGCTCTGCGTCTTGAAACTGCAAGCTGCAAAGTGAGCGAATTTCGTCACGAATTTCTTGCACATAGGGTGCGAGTTGCACACCAGGGTTGCGGCATTTGAATTTGTACGAGACCTGCGCACTCGGAAACTGATGCAGCACGGCCTGCATCATGGTGAACTTGTACAGGTCGGTGTCGAGCAGGCTGGTGATGATCATCGGGCACTAACTTCAAACTCAGTCGACCCAGTGGGTGAACTCATTCACAGGCACGCGTGGCGTGACCAAAGTGTTGACTTTGTCGCTCTCATCGGCATAGCCCAGCGACATGCCACACACCATCATCTCGCCCTCGCCGGCACCGATGTGCGGCAGGATGATGCTGTGAAAGCCATTCCACGCGGCTTGTGGGCAGGAGTGCAAGCCTCGCGCGCGTGCCGCGAGCATGATGTTTTGCACAAACATGCCGTAGTCAAACAACGAGCCACGCCCCATCACGGGGTCGATGGTGAACATCAGGCCGACCGGCGCATCGAAGAACTTGAAGTTGCGTTGCTGCTGTTCGTGCATGCGGTCTTTGTCGCCTTTGCCGATGCCCAGCAAACCATACAAGCTCCAGCCGTTTTCACGACGGCGGTCAATATAGGGGCTGACCCATTGTGCGGGGTAGTAGTCGTATTGTTCGGTGTACTGCTTGGCCAGCTCAGGATTGGCGCGCATGGCGTCGTGAGCGGCGCACACTTTGTCGACCAAGCTGTCACGCGACGCACCTTGCAACACATACACCTTCCAAGGTTGGGTGTTGGTGCCCGAGGGGGCGCGACTGGCCACTTGCAAAATTTCGGTGATCAACTCCCGCGACACCGCTTGCTGTGTGAACGCACGCGCAGACATGCGCGAGGTGATGGCGTGGTCCACGGCGGCCACGTTGGAAGCTTGGGTCATGTCAGGGTCTCCAATACGGTTTTCAATTTCAAAGGCAAGGCCTTCACAGGCCGACGGTTTTCTTTGTCCACATACACATGAACGAAATGACCACGCGCCGCACACAGGTCTTCGCCTTGGGCAAACAAACCGATCTCGTAACGCACGCTGGAACTGCCCACCTTGGCCACGCGAATGCCCGCGTCAATCGTTTGCGGAAAGGCCAAGGGCGCAAAGTAGTTGCATTGGGTTTCAATCACCAAGCCAATCGTGTCGCCGTGGTGAATATCGAGCGCACCTTGCTCGATCAAGTGCGCATTGACCGCCGTGTCAAACCAGCTGTAGTACACAACGTTGTTGACATGGCCATAGACATCGTTGTCCATCCAACGCGTGTCGATGCGACGAAACACCTTGAAGGCGCTGCGCGACTCGGGCTGGGGACGGGAAGTAGAACTCGAACTCATTGAGACAGATTTTGCCAGCGTCGCCAGTACGCATAGGCGACACGGTAGGTATTGACTTGCACCTGTACCGTGTCGGCCATTTCCTTGCCGTAGCCCCCCGCCATCGAGAAGGCTAAGGGGATGCGTTTGGACCACGCCCAATCAAACACGCGGCGGTCGCGCGCCTCTAAGCCATCAAAGCTCAGACTCAGACGGCCCAAACGGTCGCCCTCGTGTGGGTCGGCCCCGGCCAGGTAGATCACCAAGCCCGGTTGGAAGCGGGCGTCGAGCTCCCCCAGGGCGTGCTCCAGCGCTTCGAGGTAGGCGGTGTCGTCACACCCATCGGGCAGTTCGATGTCCAAGTCGCTGGTTTCTTTGTCAAACGGAAAGTTACGCGCACCGTGCAAGGACAGGGTGAACACGTGGTCGTCTTGTTCAAAAATGCGCGCCGTCCCGTTGCCTTGGTGCACATCCAAATCCACGATGGCCACTTGCAACGGCTGTTTGTGGATGCGCCCCCATTCGGCCTGCATCAAGCGGGCGGCCACCGCCGCGTCGTTGAACACGCAAAAGCCACTGCCCTTGTCGGCATAGGCATGGTGCGTGCCCCCCGCCAAATTGGCCGCGACGCCCTCGCCACCAAACAGCGCGGCACGGGCGGCCATCACAGTGGCACCGGCAGAACGACGCGAGCGCTCCACCATGGCGGGCGTCCACGGAAAACCAATTTCTTTTTGCGCCGCCTCACTCAGTTGCCCTTGCACCACCGCTTGGATGTACGCAGGGCTGTGCACCAGGGCCAACTCGCCATCGCTAGCGGGCTCGGCAGCATCCAGGTGCAACTCGGGCAGTTCAGCGGCCAAACGCTCACGCAACAACCGGTACTTGGCCATCGGGAAACGGTGCCCCTGCGGCAAGGGCAGGACAAACTGGTCTGAATAAAAGGCGCGCATCAAGGTGAAAGCCGCATGAACAAAGGCGCCATTGTCCTCAAGAATGAAAAACCTTGGGTTTTAGACCGCCACCTCTAAACAGCCCCTTTCAGCCCCCAACCCCCTTGCAAAGATCCGGGATAACCCTAAACTTCATCCCAATGCTGCAACGCAACATTTTTTAAACATCATTCAACTTTTGGAGTCCCACATGATCAACGTCGAACAAATCACCGCCAGCAACAAAGCCAATTTGGACAACTTGTTTGGTTTGTCAAACAAAGCCTTCGCAGGCGTCGAAAAAATCGTCGAATTGAACCTGACTGCCGGCCGCGCTGCTTTGGCTGAGTCTGCAGCTCACGCCAAGGCTGTGTTGGGCGCCAAAGACGCTCAAGAATTGGTTGCTTTGCAAACCAGCTTCATCCAACCTTTGGCTGAAAAATCTGCTGCTTACAGCCGCCACATCTATGACATCGCTTCTAGCACTGGCGCTGACTTGACCAAAGGCTTCGAAGGCAAAGCGGCTGAAGGCCAACAAGCTGTTCAGGCTTACATCGAATCTGCTTTGAAAAATGCACCTGCTGGCTCTGAGCAAGCTGTGGCTTTCTTCAAGCAAGCCGTGACTGCCAGCAACAACGCTGTGGAATCTGTGCAAAAAGCTGTCAAGCAAGCAACTGACTTGGCCGAATCACAAATCCAAACAGCGACTGAAACCGCTGTGAAAGCTTCTAAAAGCGTTGCTAAGAAGCGTTAATTTGTAACGATTGTCTCCTCGGATTCTTCGCTACCCTCTGCGGGTACAGGAATCCCTTCAGGGCCCGCCGCAAGGTGGGCCCCTTTTTTTCGCCTGCTGTTTATTGCGCGGCCAGTGCCGCTTTCAACTTAGGCAAGGCTTGCAGCATGGCCGCACGACCGGCTTCAATGGATCGACGACGCGCTTTGAAATCCGCACTGCCCACATCGTTCAACGCGGGGCGCACCACCAAGTCGGCATCGCGCAACTCAAAGTGGTTGATGCTCTTGCCCATGATGGTGAAGGTCTGCATCAAGATGTCAAACATGTCACCTGTCTTACCCGATTCGGGCGGGCTCGAAATGTCAATCGCCAACACATACTCCGCCCCCATCTGACGGGCATAGCGCACGGGCACCGGCGACACCAAACCGCCATCGACAAACTCACGGTTACCAATGCGCACCGGCTCAAACACCGAAGGCACCGAGCTAGAGGCTCGCACCGCGGTGCCCACATCGCCGCGTTGGAACAAGATGCCCTCCCCGGTTCTCAAATCGGTGGCCACAATGCCTAGAGGCATCTTGAATTCTTCAATACGGCGGCCACCGGTTTGCTTGTTGACGTAACGGGCCAACGCATCGCCACGCATCATGCCGCGGCCGAGCAAGGGAACCGTCCAGTCGGTGATGGTGGCTTCCTCCATCGTCTCGGCGGCTTTTTGCAACTGCGCGCCATCTTTGCCACTGGCATAAAACGCCGCCACCACACTGCCGGCCGAGGTGCCCACCACCAAGTCAGGTTTGAGACCTGCCTCTTCCAACACCTGAATCACCCCCACATGGGCAAAGCCGCGTGCCGCGCCGCCGCCCAAGGCCAAGCCAAACTTGGGCGCACGCTTGGCCACAGGCGCTTCGGCCTTTTCGGCATCCACCGGTGCCAACGGGCCGCGTGCCCCACACCCGGCCAACAACACCAGGCACAGCACCAGGCTCCAGCGACGCCAAGAGGTGAAAGAGACAAATGGAAACCGGGTCATGTTCAAGGGGGGGATGAATTGGAAACCTAGGGATTGTCCTAGATCCCTCTGAACACCCGATTCCGCCGTCATAATTGACGTTTACGTAAACGTAAACCAATTCATCGACCGAACTAGGAGATCCTCATGGACATCAAAGGCAAAGTTTTCATCGTCACCGGTGGCGCATCAGGCTTGGGCGAAGGCACGGCACGCGCTTTGGCAGCCAAGGGCGGCACTGTGGTCATCGCCGACATGCAAGCCGACAAAGGTGAAGCCGTGGCCAAAGACATTGGCGGCGCATTTGTGAAGTGCGATGTCAGCAACGAGGCCGATGGCCAAGCCGTGGTCGCCAAGGCCGTCTCACTGGGTAAATTGATGGGCTTGGTCAATTGCGCCGGCATCGCCCCCGCCGAAAAAACAGTGGGCAAAAACGGCCCGCACGCGTTGGGCAACTTCACCAAAACCATCACCGTCAACTTGGTGGGCAGCTTCAACATGATTCGCTTGGCCGCCGATGCCATGTGCAAGAACGAGCCAGAAGCCACGGGCGAACGCGGCGTCATGATTTCCACCGCCTCCGTCGCGGCCTACGACGGTCAAATTGGCCAAGCAGCTTACAGCGCGTCCAAAGGTGGCGTGGTCGGCATGACCCTGCCCATCGCCCGCGACTTGGCTCGCAACGGCATTCGCAACATGACCATCGCCCC
>JBFYKC010000091.1:0-10381 GCA_041311135.1 Comamonadaceae bacterium
ATCTTTGCGCAGCTGATTTTTGTGTTGCTGTGTCTGGCGTGCATCGTGCGCTTGAGCGCACACCCCAACGCCGTCGCCGCCGACATGCGCCATCCCGTGCGTCATGCTTTCATGGCGACGCTGCCGGTGTCGATCTTGTTGTTGGCAAGCTTGGGCATCAATTTGTTTTGGGGCACCACCCCTGCACTCGACACAGCGCTGCGGTTTGTCTGGTGCGTGGGCGCGGTGCTGGAAATCGCGGCCACGGCCTGGGTGGTCGGGCGTTGGCTCAACCCTTCGGCCAGCGGTTTGCAATGGGCCACTTTTACCCCCGTGTTTTTCATTCCAGTCGTTGGCAATGTGTTGGCACCTTTGGGCGGTGTGAGCATTGGGTTGGAAGCTTGGGCCACCGCGCAGTTAGGGGTGGGCTTGCTGTTGTGGCCTGTGTTGCTGGCGTTGCTGTTCGTGCGCGTGGCTCAAGCTGGCCCCCTGCCGACACGCATGGCCCCCACGTGGTTCATCACCTTGGTGCCACCTTCCATGGGTGGCTTGAGCTTGCTGCAACTCGACGCCCCCTTGGTGCTGGTGTGGCTGATGTGGGGCACCGCCTGCTTCTTCTTTCTCGTGATGCTGACGCAAGTCCGGACCATTCGTGAACAACCCTTTGGCTTGTCCCATTGGGGCATGAGCTTTCCGATGGCGGGCTTTACCTCGCTCACCCTGCGCATGTCGCATGCGCCCAACGGGGGATGGCTGCACCTGCCGGCCATCTTCCTGCTGGCGCTCACCTCGTTGCTGATTCTGGGCTTGACCCTGAACACCTGGCGCGGCTTGCGTCATGGGCACTTGCTGGTGCCCGAGAAGTAAACCCTCGCAGGCCCCTAGATTACCCACCTATTTGTCACGGCTGTCCCTAAAAACGGGATGGAATCAATGACAAATGATCACCTAAGATTCGCTTCAGTTTTTCCCTTTTTGTTTTACCCAGAGAGAACGCACCATGAGTCACGACACGACCCCACGCACGCAAATTCACAGCTTGCAAGTTGCCACCCAGTTGCAAAAGTTCATCGAGACCCACGTCTTGCCAGACACCGGCGTGAGCAGCGAGAAGTTTTGGAAAGGCTTTGATGCCATCGTGCAAGACTTGGCGCCGAAAAATATCGCCTTGCTGGCCGAGCGTGACCGTTTGCAGTCCGAAATGGATGCGTGGCACACCCACAACCCAGGCCCCATCAAAAACATGAAGGCCTATCGCAAGTTTTTGGAAAAAATTGGCTACCTGGTGCCACAACCTGCCAAGGTCAAAGCCACCACGAAAAACGTGGATGCCGAGTTGGCCCTGCAGGCCGGCCCTCAACTGGTGGTGCCTGTGCTGAATGCGCGCTACGCCTTGAACGCGGCCAACGCACGTTGGGGCTCGTTGTATGACGCCTTGTACGGCACCGATGCGTTGCCCGAAACTGGCGGTGCAGAAAAAGGCAAGGGCTACAACCCCGTGCGTGGCGCCAAGGTGATTGAGTACGCACGCTACGTGCTGGACCGCACCGCCCCCTTGAAGAGTGGCTCGCACATCGACTCCACCGGCTACACCGTGGTGAACGGTGAATTGGTGGTGGCCTTGAAAAATGGCAAGACCAGCAAGTTGGCCAAAGCGGCACAGTTCGTGGGTTTCCAAGGCAACGCCGCAGCGCCTTCTTCCGTGCTGTTGCAACACAACGGTTTGCACCTCGACCTGCAAATCAACCGCAACACCCCGATTGGCGCCAGCGATGCCGCCGGCGTGAGCGACCTGATTGTGGAAGCCGCGCTGTCCACCATCTTGGACTTGGAAGACTCGGTGGCCGTGGTCGATGCCGAAGACAAAGTGCTGGCCTACAGCAACTGGTTGGGCATCGTCAAAGGCACCTTGACCGAGAGCGTGGAAAAAGGGGGCAAGACCTTCACCCGTGGTTTGAATGCAGACCGCCTCTACACCGGCAAAGACGGCAAGCCTGTCAAACTGCACGGCCGTTCGCTGCTGTTCCTGCGCAACGTGGGCCACTTGATGACCAACCCTGCCATCTTGTACAAGGGCAAGGACGGCGCTACACACGAGATTCCAGAAGGCATCATGGATGCGGTGATCACCACCACCATCGCGTTGCACGACTTGAAGGGCCACGGCAAAAACGGCATCCGCAATTCGCGCACCGGCTCGGTCTACATTGTCAAACCCAAAATGCACGGCCCTGCTGAAGTGGCGTTTGCTTGCGAGTTGTTTGGTCGCGTCGAAAAAGTATTGGGCTTGGCTGACAGCACCGTCAAGCTGGGCATCATGGACGAAGAGCGTCGCACCAGCGTGAACTTGAAAGCCTGTATCGCTGAGGCCTCCAGCCGTGTGGCGTTCATCAACACCGGCTTCTTGGACCGCACCGGCGACGAGATGCACACCGCCATGCTGGCCGGCCCCATGCTGCGCAAAGGCGACATGAAGACGAGCGCTTGGATTCAAGCCTACGAGAAGAACAACGTGTTGGTTGGTTTGTCTTGCGGCTTGCGCGGCAAAGCACAAATCGGCAAAGGCATGTGGGCCATGCCCGACTTGATGGCCGAGATGCTGAAGCAAAAAATTGGTCACCCCAAAGCTGGCGCCAACACCGCGTGGGTGCCCAGCCCAACCGCGGCGGTGCTGCATGCCTTGCACTACCACCAAGTCAAGGTGGTGGATGTGCAAAAAGAACTCGAGAAAGTCGACTACAACAAAGCACGCGACGGCATCTTGAACGACTTGTTGCAAGTGCCCGTGGTGGCCAAGGCCAAATGGAAAGATGCTGAGAAGCAACAAGAGTTGGACAACAACGTGCAAGGCATCTTGGGCTACGTGGTGCGCTGGATCGACCAAGGCGTGGGCTGCTCGAAAGTGCCCGACATCCACAACGTCGGCCTGATGGAAGACCGCGCCACGCTGCGTATTTCCAGCCAACACATCGCCAACTGGTTGCACCATGGCGTGGTCACGCCGGCCGAAGTGAAAGCCACCTTCACGCGCATGGCCTCGGTGGTGGACAAACAAAACGCCGGTGACCCGCTGTACCAAAACATGGCCGGCCGCTTTGCCAATGCCCCTGCGTACCAAGCCGCTCTCGACTTGGTGTTCAAAGGCAAAGAGCAACCCAGCGGCTACACCGAGCCCTTGCTGCACGCTTGGCGATTGAAGGTCAAAGCTGGCACGGCTTGATTCGCATCAAGTCCAGCGTGAGAAAACGGCTCCTTCGGGAGCCGTTTTTATTGGAGCTCGGACTATGATTCGCCAACCCACTCACTCTGCAAAGCTTCGTATGTCTCACCCCCTCATCAGCACACTGCTTCGTTTCGCATTTCGCACGTTGGTCGGACTGGTGCTCACGCTGGTCGTCGTCGCAGGGGGCTACTTGCTGTTTGCCTACCACTTCACCTACTCGAAAGGCGAGAGCGTGGGCTATGTGCAAAAGCTGTCTTACAAAGGCTGGATTTGCAAGACGTGGGAAGGCGAACAAGTGCGCGCCTTGGCGGTGATGCCGGCCATCCCAGAGAAGTTTGAGTTCACCGTGCGCGACGTGGCCGTGGCCGACCAAATCAACGCCCACATCGGTCAAAAAGTGGTGCTCGAGTATGAGCAGCACAAAGGCCTGCCCAGCTGCTTTGGTGAGACGGAGCACTTCATCACCAAGGTCACGCCAGCCCCTGGCGAGTAAGGCGCCAGCGTTTAAGCGCGTGGTGGACGCACCGGCAGCGGGTACACCAACTGCTGCAAATGACGCACGTTTTTGTTCACCTGCACCCACCACTTGCTGAACGAATCCATCGGTTTTTCAACGTACCGAAACAAACGCGGCGCAGGTCGCAGCTGAATCGCAGTCTCTGACAGATCAGGCAAACACAGATGCGCCACCGAATGCACCGTGTGTGCATGTGACAAGGCAGACAGCACCGCCTCTGTCGAAGCAAACCAACGCAGCGGCGTCAACGCCGCCATGCGTTCACCCACAAAGTTCCAACGCATCGCATTCCACGGATGCGCATGTGTGTGTTCGGCAAACACCACCGCCACACACACCACATCGGCGGGTAAATCGTCAGGCAAATCAGCCAGCACCCATGGGTGCGCCAGCCACACGTGCTTACCCGCGACATCTGTGGGTTGGGGCGCAGCGAAGCCCAGCGCGGCAGGGGGCGTCGTCGAGACCTCGGGTTCGTCCCAGGCAAATTCGTTTTTGCGAACTTGCGCCACGGTGGCGGGATTGGTGGCCAAGATTTCAACGGTCTCGTAACTCACATCCAGCGCGGTCCCCCGGCTATGCCAAGAGGCAGGTGCAAACTGTTCCACGTTGTCGGCGTTGAACAAATACGGTTTGCTGCTGCCCGTCGCAGCCACCCATTGCCAGCTGAGGTAGTTGCTGGCCAAGTCGCCATCCAACAAATGGGGATACATCCAATCGGCCGCCACACGCCAATGCACTTTGCGCAAATGCACCACATAACTGGCCAGCCACAAGCGCGCATGGTTGTGCAGATAGCCGGTGGTGTAGAGCATGCGGATCGCTTGGTCAATCACGGGCACACGAGTGCATGCATGGCGAACGTCTTCGGGGATTTCTTGGGTGTAGCAAGACTCGGGCAACACACCTTCGCGCAAAGGCTGCGCGATGCCGGCTCCCAAATGTTGGTGCACGTGCTGAAAGTACTCGCGCCAACCCAACTCATAAATCAATTTGTGTTGCACGCCCAGACGGTGCTGGTGGTACATGACGTGCGCGACGTCGGGCACCGTCAGGAAACCATGCGTGAGGTACGGCGACAGTTGCGTCACCGCACCGTCCAAAGCGTTGCGGGTGTGCGCATAGTCGCGCGGGTTGATTTGCTCTAGCCGCTGCTGAGCAGCCTCGGGCGTCGGCGGAAATTCGTACATACGCGTGCCATTGTGCCTTGTCTGTCTCGGTACACTGAACCCATGTCGTGTGCTTCAAACGTTCCTGTGGATGCCTGTGTTTGCCCCCTGTGCGGCCAGCCCAATTTGTGCGCCATGGAAACCGCCAAACAAACGGGGCAGCCCGTGGGCGTCTGCTGGTGCGTGAACGTGTCTTTCTCTCCCGACTTGTTGGCCCGTGTGCCGGAAGTCGCTCAAAAGAAAGCGTGCATCTGCCAAGCCTGTGCCACCCAAGAAAGTCACCATGGCTGAACGAGGCTCGCTAGCCGAATTGCAAAGTCGGTACGGCACACGTCACCGCTGGCTGATGTTGACCACGGTGATGATTGGCTCCATGGCTGCCATCATGTCATCCACCATCATGAACGTCGGCATTCCGGACATGAGTCAGCAATTCAAGATTGGCCAAGAGCAGGCGCAATGGGTCAGCTCAAGCTTCATGGTGGCCATGACGGTGTCGATGCTGACCACGCCTTGGCTGCTGGCACGTTTTGGCTATCGCACCACCTACATCGGCTGCATGGCTTTGCTGCTGAGCGCTGGCATTGCAGGCGGTGTGTCAACCGACTACAACTGGGTGCTGTTGGCACGCGTGGCCGAAGGCCTTGCTGCTGGGGTGGTGCAACCCATTCCCGCCATCATCATCTTGCGCGCCTTTGACACCGCCGAGCAAGGACGTTCCAACAGCTTTTTCGGCATGGGGGTCGTGCTGGCCCCCGCGATTGGCCCTAGCATTGGCGGCTTGTTGGTGGACTGGATGGGGTGGCGTTCGCTGTTCTTCATGGTGCTGCCGTTTTGTTTGGTATCTATCGCCATGGCGCAACGCTATGTGCCCACCACGGCACCGGGAGGGGTCAGCGCCAACCACGGCAAGCCGTCGCTGGACCTGGCGGGATTGGGTCTGGCCACGGTGGGCACCTTGTGCTTCTTGAACAGTTTGGTGCAGCTGCACAGCGGCCACGTCAATCAGGCGACTTGGCTACTGGCTGTGGCGCTGCTTTGCACCGGCAGCTTTGTGGCGTGGCAACGGTGGCAAGCCCGTCAAGGCGGTGTGCCATTGATGAACTTGGCGCTGTTTGCGCACCGCCCATTTGCCATGGGCACCACGGTGGCCTTCATCTACGGCACGGCCCTGTTTGGCTCCACCTACTTGCTGCCGGTCTATTTGCAACTCGGCCTGGGGCTGTCGCCCAGCCACGTGGGCACCTTGTTGCTGCCCGCAGGATTGCTGCTGGCGGTGACGATTGCCATTGTGGGGCGCTACGCTAGCACGCACCCCACGCATTTGATGGTGAGTTTGGGCTTGGTGTTGTTGGCCCTGTCCTTCGCCTTGATGTTGGTGGTCGGCCTGCACACCGCGCTGTGGGTGCTGGTGGCGTTGGCCATCCTTGGGCGAGTTGGTCTGGGATTCATCTTGCCCTCGCTGAACATCGGCGCCATGCGCGGCATGGACAGCAGCTTGATTCCACAAGGCGCGAGCGCCATCAACTTTTTACGCATGCTCGGGGGTTCTGCCGGCGTCAGCTTGTGCGGCATTTTGTTAGAGTGGCGCTTGGCGGTGCATGGCGATTCGTTGACCAATCCGACGCGTTCCCTCGCCCGCTTGGCTGCTTTTGACGATGTGTTCCTGATGCTGGCTCTGGTGTGTTTGCTGGCGCTGGGGGCGGCTTGGCGCATTCGTCTTCCGGCGCCTTCTTCCTCTCACTGAGTTGAACCCATGTGCCAACTGCTCGGCTTGAATTGCAAAAACCCCACTGACGCCACCTTCAGTTTCAGTGGCTTTGCACAACGTGCTGGTGTGACCGACCACCATGCCGATGGTTGGGGCATTGCCTTCTTTGAGGGCTCAGAGCAGGACCGTGGTTTGCGCCACTTCATTGACCATTTGCCTGCCAGCACCTCGCCCGTAGCGGAGCTGATTCGCAAATACCCCATCAAAAGCCGCAACGTGATTTCTCACA
This sequence comes from Comamonadaceae bacterium, assembly GCA_041311135.1. Taxonomy (GTDB): domain Bacteria; phylum Pseudomonadota; class Gammaproteobacteria; order Burkholderiales; family Burkholderiaceae_C; genus Limnohabitans. Next base: position 6,889 of record JBFYKC010000091.1, read on the forward strand.
TCCGCAAAGCCACCCAAGGTGTGGTGGCGCTGGAGAATTGCCACCCCTTCGTGCGCGAGCTGTGGGGGCGCTACTGGGTGTTTGCGCACAACGGCAATTTAGAAAACTACGCACCGCGCTTGCATGGCAATTTCAAACCTGTGGGGCACACCGACAGTGAGCAAGCGTTTTGTTGGCTGATGCAAGAGCTGGCCAAGTCACACGCCAGCGTGCCGTCAATCGAGGAACTGACCTTGACCCTGCGCGAGTTGGTGCCGCAGATTGCCAAGCACGGCACCTTCAACTTCTTGCTCTCGAACGGACAAGCCTTGTGGGCGCATGCCTCCACCCACCTGTGCTATGTCGAACGCAAGCACCCGTTTTCAACGGCCACGCTGAGCGACCAAGAGATGAGCATCAACTTTGCGGAACATGCCTCGCCCGACGACCGGGTGGCGGTGGTGGTGACCGCACCGCTCACCACCAACGAGGTGTGGACGCCGTTTCAACCCGGCGAATTGAAAGTGTTTGTCAACGGCGAAGCGCTGGCAGCCTGATGGGCGAACGCAACTATTGAAACTGTTAGTGCTGCGTTGCCGTTTCTAGCGCGTCCACAAACATCGCGGCCACATCGAAGCCGGTTTGATCGAAGATTTCCTGGAAGCAAGTCGGGCTGGTGACGTTGACCTCGGTGAGGCAGTCCCCAATCACATCCAAGCCGACCAACAGCAGACCACGCTTGACCAGCGTTGGTCCTAGTGCTTCGGCAATTTCGCGATCGCGCGCCGAAATGGCTTGTGCCACGCCCTTGCCACCTGCCGCCAAGTTGCCACGTACTTCGCCGCCTTGTGGAATACGTGCCAAGCAATAAGGCACCACTTGCCCCCCGATGACGAGCACGCGTTTGTCACCCTTGTCAATCGCAGGAATGAACTTTTGCACCATCACGGTTTGTGCGCCGTCACGGTTCAAGGTTTCGATGATGGCACCTAAGTTCAAGCCATCGTCTTTGACACGGAAGATACCCATGCCGCCCATGCCATCCAGCGGCTTCAAGATGATGTCGCGGTGCTGTGCATGGAAGGCACGAATGGCCTCAGCACGGCGTGTCACCAGCGTGGGGCTGATGAACTGCGCGAACTCCAAAATGGCCAGCTTCTCCGGATGGTCACGCAAGGCGGCAGGTTTGTTGAACACCTTGGCGCCTTCGCGCTCGGCCTGTCCGAGCAAATGTGTGGCGTAGAAATACTCGCTGTCAAACGGCGGGTCTTTGCGCATCACGATGGCCGTTGCGCTTTTCAGCGCAAAGTGTTCGTCCACGCGTTGCACCTCAAACCAATTCGTCGCATCGCCCGTCAGTCGGATGTGTTGCACACGTGCTGTGACATGCTGTCCGCTTTGCCACACGATGTCCAGCGGCTCACATGCCAACACCTGATGGCCGCGACGCTGCGCTTCGCGCATCATGGCGAACGTGGTGTCCTTGTAAATTTTGAAGGACGGCAGCGGGTCCGCAACAAACAGAATGTGCATGCTTAGATCTCAATCTTGCTGCCCAGCTCCACCACGGAGTTGCTAGGCAAGTTCAAGAAGTCTGCGGCCGAGCTGGCATTGAGGTGCATCTGAGCGAACAGTTTTTCACGCCACTCTGACATGCCGCTGCCCACCGTGGGGACGATGCTGTCCCGCGACAAGAAGTAGCTGGTGGTCATGGGGCTGATTTCGCATCCCATGCCCTTCAAGTGCGACAAGGCACCGGGCACATCGGGATCGTCTTTGAAACCGTAATGGATTTCGACTTGCCAACAATTGTTGCCCAGTGCGTTGATTTTCAAACGCTCGGCTTCGTCAATCCATGGCACCTCATGGTTTTGCACGTTCACAAACAAGTTTTGTTGGTGCAGCACTTTGTTGTGCTTGAGGTTGTGCAACATGGCGTTAGGCACAGCGCCTTTGCCAGACGTCAAGAACACCGCTGTGCCGTCCACGCGTGTGGGAGGCGACAGAAACACGGCGTCCAAAAAGCTGGAGAGGTCCAACGCATCTTCTTTGCGCTTCTCATAAAGAATGCCGCGACCATCACGCCACGTCAGCATGAGCATCATGATGACGGATGCAATCAACAACGGGAACCAACCGCCTTCGAACAGCTTCAACAAGTTGGAGGCCCAGAAAACAAAGTCCACGCAGAAGAAGAAGCTGGTTGCCGCCAAGCACCACCAGAAGGGGTATTTCCAACCGTAGTGAATCACAAAGAAGGTGAGCACGGTGGTGATCAGCATGTCGGTACACACCGCGATGCCGTAGGCCGCCGCCAAGTTGCTCGAGGACTTGAACATCATCACCGCCAACACGATGACGGCAAACAAACCCCAGTTCACAAACGGAATGTAGATTTGGCCGGTGTCTTTGACGCTGGTGTGCAACACTTGCAAACGCGGCAAGAAACCCAGTTGCACCACTTGCTTGGTCACGCTGAAAGCGCCTGAAATCAAGGCTTGTGACGCAATCACCGTGGCTGCAGTCGCCAAGCCCACCAGCGGCACCAACAACCAGTCAGGCGCCATGTTGAAGAAGGGGTTGGCCACGGCCTCGGGCTCGTTCAACAACAACGCGCCTTGCCCAAAGTAGTTCAAGGTGAGCGAAGGCATGACGATGAAGAACCACGCAATGCGAATCGGCTTCTTGCCGAAGTGGCCCATGTCGGCGTACAAGGCTTCGCCGCCGGTTACGCACAACACCACCGCGCCCAAAATCAAAAACGTGACTTCAGGCTCTGTGAAGATAAAACGCAAGGCATGGTGCGGACTGATGGCCCACAAAATTTCAGGATGCGAGGCGATGTGATACAGCCCCAGCGATGCAATGGCCGCAAACCAAACGATGGTGATCGGACCAAAAAATTTGCCAATGCCGCTGGTGCCCTTTTTTTGCACCGCAAACAAGCCAAACAAAATAATGAGCGTGAGTGGAATCACATATTTCTTGAAGGCGGGTGACACCACCTCCAAACCTTCCACCGCGGAAAGCACCGAAATGGCGGGGGTGATCACACCATCACCATAAAACAAACAGGTGCCAAAAATACCCACAATCAACATGCGGTGACGCAGCACCGGGCGGTCTTTGACCGCCATGGAGGCCAAGGCCAACATCGCCACCAAGCCACCTTCGCCATGGTTGTCGGCACGCAGCACCAAAGCCACGTACTTGACCGAGACGATGATGGTCAGCGTCCAAAAGAAAATCGACAAGATGCCGTAGATGTTGTCAGGCGTGAACTCGACGTGGCCCGAGCCAAACACCTCTTTCATCGCATACAACACGCTGGTGCCGATGTCGCCATACACAACGCCAATGGCGCCCAGGGTGAGCGCCGCGAGCGACGACTTGCCGTGTTGATCCATGAATAACCTCAGTCGTAATTTTCTGCTTCGGGGTCGGTGGCTTCGAGTTCGTAACTCGCAGCCAACATGGCCAAGCGGCCAATGACGCCATACATGTAAAAGCGGTT
>JBFYKC010000120.1:0-2833 GCA_041311135.1 Comamonadaceae bacterium
TTCACGCATTCCCCAAATTTGCATGGATCAACCCCGAACCACAAGGCGTCTGGGAATACCGCCAAAGCATTGCCATCATTCAACAAATCATGAGCAACCGCATGTACCCGCTGACCCTCAAGGGCCTCGAAGACGCAATGCGCATGCTTAGCAAGTGAGCCCCTAAAATACTCGCGGTGGCCACCGTAGTTCAATGGATAGAACTCTCCCCTCCTAAGGGAGTGATACAGGTTCGATTCCTGTCGGGGGCACCATCCCTCAATTCAGCATCACGCCTTCCAACTGGGATTGCGCTTCTCAATAAACGCCTGCACACCCTCTAACGCCGTGTCGTCCATCATGTTGCACGCCATGGTGTGTTCTGCGTTGGCATAAGCCTCTTCCAAAGGTTGTTCAAGCTGCTCATAAAACAGCTTCTTGCCCATGGCAATCGCTGTGCGCGGTTTCGCCAAAATGTTGTCGACATAGCGTTGCACGGCGGCATCTAAAGCTTCAGGCGCCACCACCACATTGACCAATCCTTTCACCAACGCTTGCTCGGCCGTGATGAAGTCGCCTGTGACCAGCATTTCAAACGCCGCTTTGCGGCTCAGGTTGCGAGACAAGGCCACACTTGGCGTTGAGCAAAACAAGCCCAAATTCACACCACTCACCGCAAACTTCGAGGCGTGTGAAGACACCGCCAAATCACACATTGCCACCAACTGACAGCCTGCTGCCGTGGCAATGCCATTCACCACCGCGATCACGGGTACCGGTAAATGCTGCACGCTCATCATCATTCGGCTGCATTGGTGAAACAGCGCTTGGTAATACGCCAGGGATGGACTGGCCCGCATCTCACGCAAATCATGGCCCGCACAAAACGCTTTTCCTCGGGCCGACACCACCACCACACGCGCCTGCGGATCTGACGCTACGGCATCGAGGCTGTGTTGTAACGCTGTCATCAACTCACTTGACAGGGCGTTGAACGCATCAGGTCGGTTCAAACAAATCTGATGCACGCCACGCGCATCCGAGGTATGTTGAATGAGCGTTTGGGTAGCATCGGTCATGGCTTACTCCTTGTTCGCCGCCGGTTGGTTGGCACGTTCACGCAGTTGGAATTTTTGAATCTTTCCAGTCGATGTTTTTGGGATTGCTTCGAAGCGAATTTCTTTCGGCGTCTTGTAGCTTGCCAGCAGCGATTTGCAATGAACGATCAAGTCTTGCGGCGTCACTTCGCTACCTGGCTTGAGTTCCACATACGCCAATGGGGTCTCGCCCCATTTGTCGTCTTGCTTGGCCACCACGGCACAGGCCACCACGGCGGGGTGACGGTACAAGGCGTCTTCCACCTCGAGTGAGCTGATGTTCTCGCCGCCAGAGATGATGATGTCTTTGCTGCGGTCCTTGATCTTCACGTAGCGATCGGGCTCCAACACCGCCAAGTCTCCGGTGTGGAACCAGCCGCCTGAAAAGGCTTCTGCGGTTGCTGTTGGGTTTTTCAAATAGCCCTTCATCACCACGTTGCCGCGGAACATGATTTCGCCCATGGTCTCGCCATCTGCGGGCAAGTCAGCCAAGGTCTTGCTGTCTTTCAGTGTCATGCCTTCTTGCATGGGATAGCGCACGCCTTGTCGGCCATTCAATCGCGTTTGCTCCGACAAACTTTCGCCCTGCCACGAACTGCGCTTCACCGCCACCGACGCTGGGCCATACACCTCGGTCAGTCCATACACGTGGGTGATGTCGAAGCCGAGTTTGGCCATACCTTCAATCATCGAGGCCGGTGGCGCAGCACCCGCCACCATGCCCTTCACGGCATGGGTGATGCCTTGACGCATCTCGTCAGGCGCAGCAATCAGCAGGTTGTGCACGATGGGGGCTGCACAGTAATGGTCTGCCTTGTGCTCGGCAATGGCTTGCAAGATGTGCGGCGCATCCACACGGCGCAAGCAAATGTGCACACCGCCCAGCATCGCCACTGTCCAAGGGAAGCACCAACCATTGCAATGGAACATCGGCAGCGTCCACAAGTAGCGTGGAAAGTTGGGCATATTCCACGTCACCGCATTGCTCACCGAATTCAAGTATGCGCCTCGGTGATGCGTCACCACCCCTTTGGGGTCACCCGTGGTGCCAGAGGTGTAGCTCACGGCTATTGCGTCCCATTCGTCTGAGGGACCTTCCAACACAGGCAGCGGCTCATGGTGTGCCAGCCAGGCCTCGTATTCGTGTGTCCCTAAGGGTTCACCGGCGCCGGTGTATTCAGTGTCGGCCACATCCACCACCAGCACTTCACGCTTGAACTCGTCACGCAGCATTTGCAAGGCCTGCTTCATCGTAGGCGAAAACTCGGTATCAGTGATCAACACAGAGGCTTCGCAATGGTTCATTTGCCACGCCAACAAATGTGCATCCAAACGGGTGTTCAAAGTGTTCAGCACCGCATTCAACGCAGGCACAGCGTAATGGACTTCCACCATTTCAGGCGTGTTCGACAACATCACACTCACCGTCGAACCTCGCTTGACACCGGCAGCGCGCAAGGCAGCTGCCAACCGTGCCGAACGCTCGCGCACCTGCGCCCAGGTGTAACGACGTTGGCCATGAATCACCGCAGGCAAATCGGCAAACACCTCGGCACTGCGCTCGACAAAACTCACGGGCGAGAGCGCTACAAAGTTGGCTGCGTTCTTTTCTAGATGTTGGTCAAATATTTGGCTCATGTGTTGCTCCTCGGTCTATCAAGCTTGTCGCATCTCTCGCAATTCCGCGTTGGCGTGACGCAGGCGATCGGCAATCGCCAAAGCCACCGAACGCATCACGCTGATGCTCATCACAGGGT
>JBFYKC010000128.1:0-3806 GCA_041311135.1 Comamonadaceae bacterium
TTCCACACCCTCGTCCTCCACCGCGCACAGTTGCTCGATGTCGGCCATGTTGGACAAACCGCCCGAGGCGATGATGGGAATCGACACCGCTTGGGCCAGCTTCACCGTGGCGTCGATGTTGATGCCGCTGAGCATGCCATCGCGACCGATGTCGGTGTAGATGATGGACTCGACGCCATAATCTTCAAACTTTTTGCCAAGGTCGGCCACATCGTGGCCTGTGAGCTTGCTCCAACCATCGGTGGCCACTTTGCCATCCTTGGCGTCAAGGCCCACGATGATGTGACCGCCAAAAGCGCTGCACGCATCGCGCAAGAAGCCAGGGTTCTTCACCGCAGCAGTGCCAATGATGACGTAGCGCAAACCAGCGTCGATGTATTTTTCAATCGTGTCGAGGTCACGGATACCGCCGCCCAACTGCACAGGAATGTCATGCCCCACCGCTTTCAAAATGGCTTTGATGGCAGCCTTGTTTTGCGGCGTGCCTGCGAAGGCGCCATTCAAATCCACCAAGTGCAAACGACGTGCACCTTTGGCAACCCAATTGAGCGCCATTTGCGCAGGGTCTTCCCCAAACACAGTGGACTGGTCCATATCACCTTGCTTGAGGCGCACGCAATGTCCGTCTTTGAGGTCGATGGCGGGAATTAAATACATGATGACAAGTTAAAAGTTCAAGGGTTCCAGTGCAAAAAGTTGCGGTACAGGGCCAAACCATGGGCCGCACTTTTTTCCGGGTGAAATTGTGTCGCAAAAATGTTGTCGCGTGCCACGGCGCATGTAAAAAGGCCGCCGTAGTCGGTTTGGGCTGCACTGTGGTCTGGATTCGTGGGTTTGGCGTAGAAGCTGTGCACGAAATAGAAGTAGCTGGCATCGGGCACATCGGTCCACATGAAGTGGGGACGCGTGGCCAGCACTTGGTTCCAGCCCATTTGCGGCACTTTGAAGCGGCTGCCATCGGCTTGCGTGCGACCGGCCAAATCAAACTTCACCACCTCGCCGGGGATCAGCCCCAAACCGGGGGTGTCGCCTTCGGCGCTGTGGTCCAACATCATCTGCATGCCCACGCACACGCCGAACAACGGTTTTTTATGCGCTGCGTCCAACACCGCGTCGAGCAAGCCCGATTCGCGCAATTCACGCATGCAGTCGGGCATCGCGCCTTGACCGGGCAACACCACACGGTGCGCATCGCGCACCACCTGCGGGTCAGACGTGACGATCACTTCCGCATGGTCGACCACCGCGGCCGCGTGCATCACCGCCTGCGCCACGGAGCGCAAATTGCCCATGCCGTAATCGACGACGGCGACTTTGTTGTTCATGCGCGTGCAGCCTTCACAAACTGCCCTTGGTGGAGGGGATCACACCGGCTGCGCGGGGGTCCAACTCCAACGCGGCACGCAAAGCGCGGGCGAAGGCTTTGAACACTGTCTCAGCTTGGTGATGCGCGTTTTCACCGCGCAGGTTGTCGATGTGCAAGGTCACCAAGGCGTGGTTCACAAAGCCTTGGAAAAACTCAAATGCCAATTGGCTGTCGAATTCACCAATCATGCCGCTCTTGAACGGCACATGCATGACCAAGCCGGGACGACCTGAGAAATCAACCACCACACGGCTCAAGGCTTCGTCCAGCGGCACGTAGGCGTGGCCGTAGCGACGGATGCCCTTCTTGTCGCCCACCGCTTTGGCAAAAGCTTGGCCTAAGGTGATCCCCACGTCTTCCACCGTGTGGTGGCCGTCGATGTGCAAATCACCTTTGGCTTGAATGTCCAAATCAATCAAACCATGACGCGCAATTTGGTCGAGCATGTGATCGAAAAAACCAATACCTGTGGACAAATTGGCTTTGCCCGTGCCGTCGAGGTTGACCTTGACGGTGATTTGGGTTTCGTTGGTGTGACGGGTAACTTCGGCAGTACGTGCTGCAAGAGGAGCGGTCATGACGTGACTTTCGTTGAAGAGAGAGCAGCTTGCAAAGCAGCCAACAGTTGTTTGTTTTCTTCCGGCGTACCGATGGTCAAACGCAGGCAGTTGGCCAGCAATGGATGCATTTTAGAAACGTTCTTCACCAGCACTTTATGGGCCTTGAGCGCGTCAAAAGCGCGGTTGGCCGCGTCGGCGTCACCCTTGAAACGCAGCACCATCATGTTGGCTTCGCTGGCATACGGTGTCACACCTGCCATTTGTTGCAACGCGTTGAACAAAGCACCTCGCTCAGCACGAATGATGGCCGCTTGCTCGGCGAACACCTCGGTGTGCTCTAGCGCAAACAAAGCGCACTCGGCGTTGAGCACGCTCACGTTGTAGGGCGGACGCAGTTTGTCGACTTCGTGGATCAGCGCAGCAGGCGCCAACATGTAGCCCAAGCGAATCCCAGCCAAACCAAACTTAGACAAGGTGCGCATCAACAGCACGTTGGCATTGGCTGCGGGGTGCCGGCGAATTTCGTCCAGCCAGCTTTTGCTGGAGAACGGTTGGTAAGCCTCGTCCATCACCACCAAACCGCCATAGGCGCTGACCTGCGTGATGAGACGACGAATGACGCCCGCGTCCCACAAATTAGCCGTGGGGTTGTTGGGGTACGCGATGTACACAAGGGCGGGCTCGTGTTGGGCAATGGCGGCCGACATGGCGGCTTCGTCCAATTCGAAATCTGCTTGCAAAGGTACACCGATGTAGGTCAAGCCTTGCAACTGTGCACTCATGCCGTACATCACAAAACCAGGCTCGGGCGCCACAACTTTGGCGCCTGGCATGGCGCAGGCCATCGACAACAACGAAATCAACTCGTCGGATCCATTGCCCAACATCAAGCCCCAGCCTTCGGGCACATCGACGTGATGTGCAATCGCATTTTTCAAATCGTCGATGCGCGCACCGGGGTAGCGGTTGACTTCCACAGCACCCAAACGGGCCCCCAACTGCGCTTGCAAGGCTGGTGGCAACGTGAAGGGGTTCTCCATCGCGTCGAGTTTGACCATGCCCACCGCGTGCTGCACGGCATACGCATGCATGGCTTGTACGTCAGGACGAATGAAACGCAGAGCCTGGTTGGTTGGGTTTGTCATGTCAGTCTTTCTTCAACCGAAACTCTGCAGCCATGGCGTGGGCTTGCAGTCCCTCGCCATACGCCAACACCGCCGCCACCTTGCCCAGCGTTTGCGCGCCTTGCTCGCTCACTTCAATCAGGCTGCTGCGCTTTTGAAAGTCATACACACCCAAAGGCGAGCTGAAACGCGCGGTGCCGCTGGTGGGCAACACATGGTTAGGGCCAGCGCAGTAGTCGCCCAAACTTTCGCTGGTGTAAGCGCCTAAGAAGATCGCACCTGCGTGTTTGAGCAGAGGCTCCCAGGTGTGCGGCTCGTGACTCGACACCTCTAAGTGTTCGGGCGCGATGCGGTTGCTGATGGCGCAAGCCTCTTCCATGCTGCGGGTGTGAATGAGCACACCACGGCCATTGAGCGATTTTTCGATGATGTCCTTGCGCGGCATCTGCGGCAGCAAACGGTCAATCTCGGCTTGCACACGGTCGATGTATGCCGCGTCGGGACACAGCAACACGCTTTGCGCCAACTCGTCGTGTTCGGCTTGGCTGAACAAATCCATCGCCACCCAATCGGGCGGGGTGGACCCATCGGCCAACACCAAAATTTCGCTGGGGCCTGCAATCATGTCAATGCCCACCGTGCCAAACACGCGGCGCTTGGCAGCAGCCACATAGGCGTTGCCGGGGCCAGTGATTTTGTCCACCGCTGGCACCGTGGCTGTGCCATAAGCCAAGGCCGCCACGGCTTGTGCACCAC
>JBFYKC010000199.1:0-2557 GCA_041311135.1 Comamonadaceae bacterium
CGGCACCTTTGGGTGCCGTTTCTATTGGTACGCCGCTGGGTGCTCCTTTATATTTGCATCCGTACTCTTTGAAAGGCCGCTGACATGGACCATCCCCAACGACTGGCGTTGCACAACGAGGTGCATGCACGTCCGCCTGAGCCCATGCAAGCGCCCATGGCCATCACGCGCGTGGTGATGTGGGGCAATCGCGAGGTGGCCCAAGCCAGCCGTGCGCATTTGGCGCAGCTGCTGCGTGACCACCATTTGCCTGCCCCCGATGCGTTGACCAACCACGTGCGGGTGGACTTGGGGGCGTTTCGTCTGCGTTGGGAGTTGCACACCGAGTTTGTGTCGTGGACCTTCATGCGTGCGGTGGACGCACAGGTGTTTGCGCAAGCAGATCCCGTCACCGCCCTGCAAGGCGTGCCGTATGCGTGGTTGTCGCAACTGCCGGGTGCATGCTTGACACGCTTGCATGTGTGGCTGCTGACCTCGGCCATGCCTGATGTCCACGACCAATTGCCACAGGTGTTGCGTGACGACACCTTGGTCGCCTCTACGGTGGCCGAAGGCCATGGTGAGGTCTACACCGACTTTCAGTTGCACCCCGATGGGTACTCGCGCATGGTGTTGTTGACGGGGTCGCTCACGCCGCGTCGTCAAGGTCGGCTGGTGCAACAGCTATTGGAAATCGAAACCTACCGCATGGCTGCTTTGTTGGGGGTGCCTGCTGCGCGTGACGCCTCGCAGGTCTTGGCCGATGCCGAGCGTGAACTGGCCGCACTGGCCAATGCCATTCGCCATGCCGAGCGTGCGGACGAAGCGGGCCTGCTCGACCGCCTGACTCGTTTGGCCGGTGAGGTGGAAGGGCAGTACGCGGCCACGCATTCGCGCTTCTCGGCCACCCGCGCTTACTTTGAATTGGTAGACCGGCGAATTCGTGACATCGCTGAATCGCGCATGCCAGGCATGCAAACCATCGCCGAATTCATGGAGCGGCGTTTGTCGCCCGCGCGCAGCACCTGCGATTGGGCCGCGCGTCGACAAAACGCGTTGTCAGAGCGCGTCTCACGCATGAGCAATTTGTTACGCACGCGGGTGGATTTCGAGCAACAACAAAGCAGCCAACAACTGCTGACCACCATGAACCAGCGCCAGGACTTGCAACTCAAGTTGCAATCGACGGTCGAAGGTTTGTCGGTGGCTGCCATCACGTATTACTTCACGGGGTTGGTGAGCTACTTGGCCAAAGGGGCTGAAAAATTGGGTTGGCCGTTTTCGTCCGATGTCACCGCGGCCTGCGCATTGCCTTTCGTCGGGTTGATCGTGTGGTGGTCGATGCGCCGTTTGCACAACAAGGTTTTCAAGAAATGAATTTCAATTTTTCCAATCCCTACACCTCCACGCGCTTGCCCGTGTTTGCACGTAACGTGGTGTCCACCTCCCACCCGTTGGCTGCGCAAGCGGGTTTGCGCATGCTGTGGCAAGGCGGCAATGCGGTGGATGCCGCCATTGCAGCTGCCGCGGCCATCACCTTGACCGAGCCTGTGAGTTGTGGCTTGGGCTCGGATGCCTTTTGTATTTTGTGGGATGGCCAACAGTTGCACGGCTTGAATGCCTCGGGCACCGCACCGCAAGCGTGGACGCCTGAATACTTCCACCGCAAATACGGCAACGATGCCGCCACACCGCCCAAGCGCGGCATTGATTCGGTCACCGTGCCCGGTGCGGTGGCGTCGTGGGTGGCGCTGAGTGAACGCTTTGGCAAACTGCCTTTCGAAGACCTGCTGCAACCCGCGATCGAGATTGCCGAACGTGGCTATTTGCTGCCCGTGGTGGTGCAACAAAAGTGGGCGGCTGCCACGCCTGAGCTGCGCAACCAACCTGGTTTTGCAGACAACTTTTTGCCTTGGGGGCGTGCCCCTCAGGTCGGTGAGTTGTTCAAATTTCCTGCGGCAGCACAAGGTTTGCGCGCGATTGCAAAGACCAAAGGCCAAGCGTTTTATGGTGGCGAGATTGCCCAAGCCATTGAACGTTTTTCAGCGGAACACGGCGGCAGCCTCACCGCGCGTGACTTAGCCAATTACAAGGCCGAGTGGGTCACGCCGATTTCACAAAACTACCGGGGCTACACCCTGCATGAAATTCCACCCAATGGCCAAGGCATTGCGGCCCTGATTGCTTTGGGTATTTTGGAAAACTTTGACATGGCCAGTTTGCAAGTTGATGGCGTGGATTCGCAGCATCTGCAAATCGAAGCCATGAAGCTCGCCTTTGCCGATGTTTACCGCTATGTCGCCGAGCCCAGCGCGATGGACGTGACGCCTGCGCACATGCTCGATCCTGCCTACTTGAAGCAACGCGCGCAGTTGATTGACATGCGCCGTGCGCAAAATTTTGGCGCGGGCAACCCCGTGAAAGGCGGCACGATTTACCTCAGCACGGCCGATGAAAACGGCATGATGGTCAGCTTCATTCAAAGCAACTACATGGGCTTTGGCTCGGGTTGCGTCGAGCCCACGTTTGGCATCAGCCTACAAAATCGCGGCCATGGGTTTGGTTTGCAAGCCAACGG
>JBFYKC010000017.1:0-10104 GCA_041311135.1 Comamonadaceae bacterium
CCGATTGAAGTCACGTTCTACGACAACGCGTTTGATGACGAAGACGACAACCGAGGCCAAGATTCCCGTGATGACTTCATGATGTTGTTCGTCGGCCCCACACCTGCCGACATCATGCAAGCGCAGCGCGATATGTTGGTCAACGATGTGATTCACCTCATGGAGCGTCACTTCGATGGTGCCGAACTCGGTGGCGTGGTGCACGAGATCGACAAGCTCTTTTCAGACCGCTTTGACAACTTGGTGAACTCTCTCGATTTGGGGCGTTCACCACGCGGCCCCAATGGCGGGCATGGCGGTGGCCATGGTGGCCGCAAACCGCGTCACTTGCACTGAGTGAACAAGACGACATAAAAAAACCGGCCTCTGCAAAGAGAGCCGGTTTTTTTCTTGTCTGCTTCAACTTCAGTTGGATTGGATGCCAATGCCCTTGAATTCGCCGGTGGCGATGCGTTTTTCCCATTCCGCTGGGCCGGTGATGTGGGCGCTGGTGCCGCCGGAGTCCACCGCCACAGTCACGGGCATGTCGACCACGTCGAACTCGTAAATCGCTTCCATGCCCAGGTCGGCAAAGCCCACCACCTTGGCGTGCTTGATGGCCTTGGACACCAGGTACGCCGCTCCGCCTACAGCCATGAGGTAAGCCGACTTGTGCTTTTTGATGGCTTCAATGGCGGCGGGGCCGCGTTCGGCTTTGCCCACCATCGAGATCAAGCCGGTTTGCGACAACATCATCTCGGTGAATTTGTCCATGCGGGTGGCGGTGGTGGGGCCGGCAGGGCCGACCACTTCGTCGCGCACAGGGTCCACCGGGCCGACGTAGTAAATCACGCGATTGGTGAAGTCCACAGGCAACTTCTCGCCTTTGGCCAACATGTCTTGAATGCGCTTGTGTGCTGCATCGCGGCCGGTGAGCATCTTGCCGTTGAGCAAAATGGTTTGGCCTGGTTTCCAGCTCGCCACTTCTTCTTTGGTGAGTGTGTTCAGGTCGACGCGCTTGCTCTTTTGTGTGTCGGGTGTCCAGTCCACGTTGGGCCACAGGTCCAGCGACGGTGCTTCCAAATACACAGGGCCAGAGCCGTCCATCACAAAGTGGGCGTGGCGTGTGGCAGCACAGTTCGGGATCATTGCAATCGGTTTGCTGGCCGCGTGTGTGGGGTACATCTTGATCTTCACATCGAGCACGGTGGTCAAACCGCCCAAGCCTTGTGCGCCAATGCCGAGGGCGTTGACCTTGTGGTACAGCTCCAAACGCAGCTCTTCCACTTGGCTGAGCTTCTCGCCTTTGCTCGATTTTTCGAGCAACTGGTACATGTCGAGGTCATCCATCAAGCTTTCTTTGGCCATCAGCACCGCTTTTTCAGCTGTGCCGCCAATGCCAATGCCCAACATGCCGGGGGGGCACCAGCCCGCGCCCATGGTGGGCACAGTTTTCAGCACCCAATCGACGATGTTGTCGCTGGGGTTGAGCATGTACATCTTCGATTTGTTTTCGCTGCCGCCGCCTTTGGCTGCCACGGTCACGTCGACTTTGTTGCCAGGCACGATTTGCGTGAAGATGACCGCGGGCGTGTTGTCTTTGGTGTTTTTACGGGCGAACTGGGGGTCATCCACCACCGAAGCGCGCAGCATGTTGTCGGGGTGGTTGTAGCCACGGCGCACGCCTTCGTTGACGGCGTCTTCCAAGCTGCCGGTGAAACCTTCCCAACGCACGTCCATACCGATCTTCAAAAACACGTTGACGATGCCGGTGTCTTGGCAAATCGGGCGGTGGCCCAGGGCGCTCATCTTGCTGTTGGTCAAGATTTGCGCGATGGCATCTTTGGCCGCCGGGCTTTGCTCGCGCTCGTAGGCACTGGCCAAGTGCGAAATGAAGTCTGCAGGGTGGTAGTAGCTGATGTATTGCAGCGCGGCGGCAACCGATTCAATCAGGTCGTTTTGGCGGATCGTGGTCATGGAGGGGTCCTGAAAAAAGCCAGAGGTAAAAACAGCGGCTGAGTTTACTCAAAGCCTCTGTCGCAAGGCTTTCAAAAGAGAAGGGTGGGGTTACTTGATGGTCAGTATCCACGCGGCCAGTTTTCTGGCTTCTGCGTCGTTGACCTGTGTGTTCGAGGGCATGGGCACGGGGCCCCACACGCCAGCGCCGCCTTTTTGAATTTTGGTGGCCAGCCGGTCTGCTGCTGTTTTATCGCCCGCGTATTTGGCTGCCACGTCTTTGTAGGCAGGGCCGACCACTTTGCGGTCCAGTGCGTGGCAGGACATGCAGTTCTTGGATGTGGCCAAAGCTTGGTCGGCGAATGCAGGCGCAATGGTGGTCAGGGTGGCCAAGGCGGCCAAGGTGAGCAAATGCTTTTTCATGAGCGAGCCTCTTGAGGGGGACAGCGTGTGCCAGTCAGTGTAGCGCGGCCTCTTTTTGAGTGACGTGCATTCACCTGCTGGCGACATTGGATTAGTACGTGGTGGCGTGTTGGGGCGTGTGTGTGGGCGATAATCCAAAGAGATTTTTAGTCCTTTTTTTCTGACCGGAGCCCCGACTCATGCCCGCTTACCGTTCCAAGACCTCCACTGCCGGCCGCAACATGGCAGGTGCTCGTTCCCTGTGGCGTGCCACCGGCATGAAAGATGACGACTTCAGCAAGCCCATCATTGCCATTGCCAACTCGTTCACGCAGTTTGTGCCTGGCCATGTGCACTTGAAAGACTTGGGTCAATTGGTCGCGCGCGAAATTGAGGCAGCAGGCGGCGTGGCCAAAGAATTCAACACCATCGCCGTGGACGACGGCATCGCCATGGGCCACGACGGCATGTTGTACTCGCTGCCCAGCCGCGACATCATTGCCGATTCGGTGGAATACATGGTCAACGCCCATTGCGCGGATGCCATCGTGTGTATCTCCAACTGCGACAAGATCACCCCCGGCATGTTGATGGCCGCCATGCGCTTGAACATCCCCGTGATCTTTGTGTCGGGTGGTCCGATGGAAGCGGGCAAGGTGCGTTTGGCTGTGCCCGGCACGCAAACCATTGAGATTAAAAAGCTCGACTTGATCGATGCCATGGTGATGGCTGCTGACAGCAAAGTCAGCGATGCCGATTTGGCTGAGGTGGAACGCTCAGCGTGCCCCACCTGCGGTTCCTGCTCGGGCATGTTCACGGCCAACTCGATGAACTGTTTGACCGAAGCTTTGGGGTTGTCCTTGCCTGGCAATGGCACCGTGGTGGCCACGCATGCCGACCGCGAAGCCTTGTTCAAGCAAGCCGGCCGCACGATTGTGGAATTGTGCAAACAGTATTACGAACACGACGATGCCTCCGTTTTGCCACGCTCGGTGGGGTTCAAAGCGTTCGAGAACGCGATTGCGTTGGACATCGCCATGGGCGGTTCCACCAACACCATCTTGCATTTGTTGGCGATTGCGCAAGAAGCCGAAATCGACTTCACCATGGCCGACATCGACCGCATGTCCAAAATCGTGCCGCAGCTGTGCAAGGTGGCACCCAACACCAACAAGTACCACATTGAAGATGTGCACCGCGCGGGCGGCATCATGGCGATCTTGGGTGAGCTCGACCGCGCTGGCAAATTGCACACCGATGTGCCCACGGTGTTGGGCAAGCCCATGAAAGACGTGTTGGACGCTTGGGACATTGCGCGCAACCCCAGCGATGCTGTGAAAACTTTTTACATGGCGGGCCCAGCAGGTATCCCCACACAAGTGGCGTTCAGCCAAAACACACGTTGGCCAAGCCTGGATGTGGACCGTGCCGAAGGGTGCATCCGCTCCTTCAACCACGCCTTCAGCAAAGAGGGCGGCTTGGCTGTGCTGCGCGGCAACATCGCCTTGGATGGCTGCGTGGTCAAAACCGCGGGCGTGGACGACAGCCTGCTGGTCTTTGAAGGCCCGGCCCATGTGGTCGAGTCACAAGACGAAGCGGTCGACCACATCTTGAACGACCAAGTCAAAGCCGGTGATGTGGTGGTGGTGCGCTACGAAGGTCCCAAAGGCGGCCCGGGCATGCAAGAGATGCTGTATCCCACCAGCTACATCAAGTCCAAAGGTTTGGGCAAGGCCTGCGCGTTGTTGACCGATGGTCGCTTCTCGGGCGGTACCTCGGGCTTGTCGATTGGTCACTGCTCCCCCGAAGCTGCGGCGGGCGGCAACATCGGGTTGGTTCAAACCGGTGACCGCATTCGCATCGACATTCCCAACCGCACCATCAACGTGTTGGTCAGCGATGACGAGTTGGCCAAGCGCCGTGCCGCGCAAGACAAGTTGGGTTGGAAGCCTGCGCAAGCGCGGCCACGCAAAGTATCGGGTGCATTGAAGGCCTATGCCAAGTTGGCCACCTCGGCTGACAAAGGCGCGGTGCGTGACTTGTCGCAATTGGACGACTGATCGTTCGTCCGTTTGATTCACTGACCCCCGTGTTACTTCACCCACAAATTGACCCGGTTGCTTTGCAGCTGGGGCCTGTGGCCATTCATTGGTATGGCCTGACGTACCTGGCCGCATTTGCGTTATTTGTGGGCTTGGGGCGTTTGCGTTTGACGCACGAGCCTTATGCCACGCAGGTGGCGCAAGGCACATGGTCCGCGCAAGACATTGAAGACATCTTGTTCTACGGTGTCATGGGCGTGGTGCTGGGTGGTCGCTTGGGCTACTGCTTGTTTTACAACCCCGTGTATTACGCGGCGCATCCGTTGGAAGTGTTGGCAGTGTGGCAAGGCGGCATGAGCTTTCATGGCGGCTTGTTGGGCGTGTTTGTGGCCACGGCGGTGTTTGCTTGGCAACGTCAACGTGCCTGGTTGTGGGTGACCGACTTCATTGCGCCGTGTGTGCCCACGGGGTTGGCGTCTGGGCGCGTGGGCAACTTCATCAATGGTGAGTTGTGGGGCCGTGCCGCCGACCCCAGCTTGCCTTGGGCCATGGTGTTTCCGCAAAGTGGCAGCGTGATGCCACGTCACCCTTCGCAGATCTATCAGTTCTTCGGCGAAGGCCTGTTGCTGTTTGTGGTGTTGTGGTTGTATGCCCGCAAGCCGCGTGCGGTGGGGGCGGTGTCGGGGGTGTTCATGATCGGCTATGGCAGTTTGCGTTTTGTCGCCGAGTATTTCCGTGAGCCCGATGCGCATTTGGGCCTGTTGGCCTTGGGCATGAGCATGGGGCAATGGCTGTGTGTGCCCATGGTGGTGGTGGGCGTTGCCTTGTGGTGGCACGCGACACATCGTTCGGCCGATCGTTAAATTTCTAGGGTTAACGCGGCAGGGAAAATCCCTGTGAAAAATGCTTGGGGGTGGTTGTTTGATGGTTTCATAATTACGTGTAATTACAGAAGCCTTTGCCACTTTACCAACGAGTCACCCTATGCGCACGCTTCCCAGTTCTTTGCACGACGATGTGGCCTCGCAGTTGCGTGCGTACATATTTGATGGGCAATTGCGCCCCGGCAGCTTCATTGATGAAGTGACGCTGTGTGAACTTTGGTCTATCTCGCGCACGCCTTTGCGCGAGGCCTTGAAGGTGTTGACGGCCGAAGGCTTGGTGCGCCACGAACCCCGTCGCGGTTGTTTTGTGAACGAAGTGACCGAGCAAGACTTGGACGACATTTTTCCCGTCATCGCCTTGCTCGAAGGACGTTGCGCTCACGATGCCACGCTCCATGCCACGCCCGCCGATGTGCAAGCTTTGGAGGTGTGGCACCAGCGCCTCAAAAAACATGCCGATGCAGGACGCATCAACGATTACTACGATGCTAACTTTGCCATCCACGAGGCCTTG
Source organism: Comamonadaceae bacterium (assembly GCA_041311135.1). Taxonomy (GTDB): domain Bacteria; phylum Pseudomonadota; class Gammaproteobacteria; order Burkholderiales; family Burkholderiaceae_C; genus Limnohabitans. The sequence goes on from JBFYKC010000017.1 coordinate 5,778, forward strand.
ATTCAGTTAGCCAACAACAAATGGTTGGCACAAACCATTGCCGATCTACGCAAAATTTTGAAGCTTGCGCGCTTGCAGCAGTTACATGCCCCTGGTCGGTTGAAGCAAAGCTTGAAAGAACATTTGGCCGTGTTTGCTGCCCTCAAAACAGGGGATGCGGCAGGAGCCGAAGCCGCTATGAAAAACCATTTGTTACAACAACGCGAGGCTTTGCGAGAGCTGGCCTCGGCACAGCGCAGCAGCGTGTTGACGGCCTGATGCCCGAAGGAAAAGAAGCATGAATGCAACCACTTGGCTGAGCAGCAAGCTGAATTTGCTACTCAACTCTGCCCCCGCTGCCGCTGCGGTGCCCCCCACCGAAGACCGTTCGACGCGCGAGCGCTTGGATGCCACCTTGCGCCAAAAGCAAGAGGCCTTGTCACCGCGCTCGTTGCGCCGCACGCTCACGCTGCTACAGGGTGTGGTCGACCCGCGTGTGAGTGAGGTGGAGGGCGGGCGTCGCGCCAAAGCGTTGTCGGATTGGTATATCAAAGCCGAGCAGGCCGAGCGACAAGATGTGTGGCTGTTGATCAGCGAGCAGTTTGGCCCCGATGCCGTCAAGGTGCGTGCTGCCCGAGACGACTACGACGCAGCCTTGGGCACGGCCGACGAAGGCCCTGCAGAAATTCGTCTGCGCCGTGCCTTGGTGTCACCCCGCACCCGTTTGCTGCAACGCTTCGCGGCTTCCAGTGGCGGCATGCGTTTTCTGGTGGACCTGCGCGCGGAGTTGTTGCCGCATCTGAAAGGCAACAAACGCTTGTTGGCTTTGGACGCCGAGCTGGAGAACCTGTTCTCTACGTGGTTCGATGTGGCCTTTTTAGAGCTGCGCAGCATCAGTTGGGATTCGCCGGCTTCGTTGATTGAAAAACTCATCAAGTACGAGGCGGTGCACGACATTCGCAGCTGGGCCGATTTGAAAAACCGCCTTGACAGCGACCGCCGTTGCTACGGCTTCTTCCACCCCAGCTTGCCCAACGAGCCTTTGATCTTTGTGGAAGTCGCGTTGTTGCATGACATGGCCGACAACATCATGCCGCTGCTCGACGAGTCGGCTGCTCCCGAAGATTTGCAAAAGTCGACCGTGGCCATTTTTTATTCCATCAGCAACACACAAACAGGTTTGAAAGGCGTGAGTTTTGGCGACTCGCTCATCAAGCGGGTGGTGGAGACGCTGCGCGAAGAATTTCCCAAACTCAAGACCTTCGCCACCTTGTCGCCCATCCCCGGTTTGCGTCCGTGGTTGATCAAGAATGTGGAGACTTTGCTGGGGCAACTCACCGAGAAAGAGCTTTCAGCCTTGGGCCGTGAACTCAGCTTCGAGCCGCCCACCGCCACGCATGTGTTGGCGGCGCTTGAGCAACCGTTGGTGTTGGAGGCTTTGTCTGCCAAGTCGCCGCTGCGCCAGTTCCTCACCCGCGCTGGTGCGCACTACTTGGGGCAAGCCAAGCACGGCGAGCAGCCGCTGGATCCGGTGGCGCGCTTCCACTTGGGCAATGGTGCTCGCATTGAGCGCATCAATTGGTTTGCCGATCCGTCGAACAAAGGCATGAAGCAATCGCACGGATTGATGGTGAATTACCTGTATGACCTCAAGCGTTTAGACAAACATCGCCAACTCTTGGAGAAGGGCATTGCACCCGCTTCCAGCGATGTGGAAGACATGTACTTCAAGTAACCCACTTTCGTTTTCGCACTTTTGTATTGTTATCACGAGGAGACACCCATGAAATTGTTCAACACACCTACTCACCGTCGACAGTGGCTGGCGCTGTCGGCTGCCGCTTGTGCTGCTTTCAGTGGCGGGGTACAGGCGCAAACCACATGGCCCACCAAACCCGTGACCTTGATCGTGCCTTTCCCTGCAGGCGGTGGTACCGACGCATTCGCGCGTCCGTTCTCAGCACAGTTTGCCAAGCAAAGCGGCAAGACCTTGGTGATCGACAACCGCGGTGGTGCTGGGGGTAACCTGGGCGCAGGCGTTGCGGCCAAAGCGGCACCCGATGGCTACACCTTGTTCATGGGGGCGGTACACCACTCGATTGCCCCCTCGATGTACCCCAAGTTGGATTACGACTTAGAACGTGACTTCGTGCCCTTGACCTTGATCGCTTTGGTGCCACAGGTATTGGTGGTGAACCCCAAGAAAATCACGGGCGATTTCAAATCCTTTTTGGAGGAGGTGCGCAAGAACCCAGGTAAGTTCAATTACGGTTCTGCCGGTGGCGGCACCTCGCACCACATGGCGGGTGAGTTGTTCAAGTTGCAGACCAAAACTTTCATCACCCACATTCCCTACCGTGGTGCAGGTCCCGCGCTGCAAGACTTGATTGCCGGCAATGTGGACATGATGTTCGATGGCTTGGGCTCGTCCGCTCAGCACATCAAGAGTGGCCGGATCAAGGCCTTGATGGTCTCTGGCAACAAACGCAACCCCGCATTTCCCGATGTGCCTTGCGCGGCTGAGTTGGGCTTGCCCGACTACACCGTGAGCACGTGGTACGGCTTGTGGGCACCCAAAGGCACACCGGCCGATGTGCAAGCCCGTATTCTGGAGGAGGTGAAAAAAGCTTCTACGGGTGACGACCTGAAAGTGGCCTGGGCCAACAACGGCGCCGACTTTCCCAATATGAGCAGTGCGCAATTCGGCACCTTTGTGCACAACGAAATCAAACGCTGGGCCTCTGTGGTCAAAGCCTCGGGCGCCAAACTCGATTGAACGGAAGACGCCTCATGAACCACAACCTCTATGCGGCACTGCGCGCCGCGTTCCCCAAAGACTTGAGCGCAACCGCTATCGAAACCGACGATGGTTTGTTCTACAGCTGGTCCGATCTGGAGCGTGCCAGCGCCATGATGGCCAACTTGCTCGATTCGCTGCACATCCCCAAAGGGTCGCGTGTGGCGGTGCAAGTCGAAAAGTCGGTCGAAGCGGTCATGCTCTATCTCGCCACCTTGCGTGCGGGCTATGTGTTTCTGCCCTTGAACACCGCCTACCAAAGTGCTGAGATCGAATATTTCATTGGCAACGCCGAACCCGCGGTGGTCGTGTGCAGCAGCAAGAACTTTGGTTGGGTGAGCAAGATTGCCTTCAAAGCCGGCACACAAAATGTGTTCACCTTGGACGACAACCGTACCGGTAGTTTGCTGGAGCGTGCGGCGCACTGTTCGGACCACCACTCCGTGGTGCACAACAACGCCGATGAATTGGCGGCCATTCTCTACACAAGTGGCACCACCGGACGCAGCAAAGGCGCCATGCTGTCGCACGGCAACATGCTCAGCAATGCGCAAACCTTGAAAAACTATTGGGGTTGGAAGCCCGGCGATGTGTTGATTCATGCCTTGCCCATCTTCCATGTGCATGGGTTGTTTGTGGCCATTCATGGGGCTTTGCTCAATGGCAGCAAGATGATTTGGATGGCCAAGTTCGATCCCAAATGGGTCATCGCCAAAATGCCCGAAGCCACGGTCTTCATGGGCGTGCCCACCTTGTACGTTCGCATGTTGGCCGAACCCAGTTTGACCCAAGCGCAAGCCGCACACATGCGTTTGTTTGTGGCGGGTTCGGCGCCCTTGTTGTTGGAAACGTTCAACGAATGGCAAACCCGCACGGGGCACACCATTCTGGAGCGTTACGGCATGAGCGAAACCGTCATGCTCACCTCCAATCCCTACGTGGCCGATGCCCGTTACCCAGGCCAAACCGAGCGCCGGGGGGGGACGGTGGGATTCCCGTTGCCCGGTGTGTCCTTGCGTGTGCAAGACGACGCGGGTCACAACTTGCCGGTGGGGGAGATTGGTGGCATCCAAGTCAAAGGCCCAAACGTGTTTGGCGGCTACTGGCGCATGCCCGAAAAAACCAAAGAAGAGTTCACGGCCGATGGTTACTTCAAAACGGGTGACGTCGGCAAAGTGGACGAGCGCGGTTATGTGGTGATCGTGGGGCGCAGCAAAGACCTCATCATCAGCGGTGGCTACAACGTGTACCCCGCGGAAATTGAGGGCTACATCAACGAGATGACAGGCGTTGCAGAGAGCGCCTTGATTGGTGTGCCGCACCCCGACTTTGGTGAGGTTGGCGTGGCCGTGGTCATTGCCAAGCCAGGCGCCACCGTGTCCCCCGATGCGGTAATTGCAGCACTCAAATCACAGCTGGCGAACTTCAAAATTCCCAAGAAATGTTTTGTCGTGGCTGAGCTGCCACGCAACACCATGGGCAAGGTGCAGAAGAACTTGCTGCGAGAGCAGTACAAAGGATTGTTTTAAAAAGCAATCCCCGCTCTGAATG
>JBFYKC010000021.1:0-2595 GCA_041311135.1 Comamonadaceae bacterium
TCAACATGGTGAACACGCGATCGGCTTCAATGGCATCGTCAATTTGTACACGCAACAAACGGCGCACGGTAGGATCCATGGTGGTTTCCCACAACTGCGCGGGGTTCATCTCGCCCAAGCCTTTGTAACGCTGGCGGCTGGTGGTGCGCTCGGCTTCGCCAATGAGCCAGTGCATGGCTTGACGGAAGTCGTTGGTCTTTTCTTCTTTTTGCTTATCGCCTTCACCGCGCATGACTTTGGCGCCTTCGCCCAACAAACCACGGAAGGTGTTTGCCGCTTCAGACAGGGCGGCGTAATCTGCGCCATGCACAAAGTCTTGCGTAATCACGCTGCTCTTGATGTTGCCATGGTGGCGGCGGCTGATGCGCAGCAAAGGTTTGTCGGTACGGACATCAAACTCTGCGGTCACTTCGGCAGGCACACCTGTGGTGTTGAGTTCGCGCAGTTTGGCTTGCAAAGCAGGCGCGCATTCTGCGGCATTGTCGAGGTTGTCGAGGTTGAGGGCCACGCCATCGGCAATGGCGCGCAAAGCTTCGGCATCCATGAAATTGGACAAGCGGTGAATGACGGCTTCGGCCACTTGGTGCTTGCGCGCCAAAGACTCGAGCGTGTCGCCACTCAGCACCTGAGGTGAGGCACCACCGGTGGCAATGCTGGCGTCTTTCAAAGCGATGCGGAGCAAGAAACCATCGAGTGCCGGCGCATCTTTCAAATACAACTCTTCTTTGCCAGCCTTCACTTTGTAAAGGGGCGGCTGCGCAATGTAGATGTGGCCGCGTTCAACCAGGTCAGGCATTTGACGATAGAAGAACGTGAGCAGCAAGGTGCGAATGTGCGCGCCGTCCACGTCGGCGTCGGTCATGATGATGATGCGGTGGTAGCGCAATTTGTCGACGTTGAAGTCATCAGTGCCGCTCTTGCCAGAGTCGGCCGTGACCTTGCCAATGCCGGTGCCCAGCGCCGTGATGAGTGTGACGATTTCATTGCTGGTGAGCAGTTTTTCGTAACGTGCTTTTTCCACGTTCAAGATCTTGCCGCGCAGTGGCAAGATGGCTTGGAATTTGCGATCACGACCCTGCTTGGCAGAGCCGCCGGCGGAGTCACCCTCCACGATGTAAATTTCGCAAAGGGCTGGGTCTTTTTCTTGGCAGTCGGCCAACTTGCCGGGCAAGCCCATGCCGTCGAGCACGCCTTTGCGACGCGTCATCTCGCGGGCTTTGCGCGCTGCTTCACGGGCGCGTGCCGCCTCGACAATCTTGCCGCACAAAATTTTGGCATCGTTGGGGCGCTCTTCCAAAAAGTCGCCCAAGGCTTTGGCCACAATGTCTTCTACGGGTGCGCGCACCTCGCTAGACACCAACTTGTCTTTGGTCTGGCTAGAGAATTTTGGCTCGGGCACTTTGACGCTGAGCACGCAACACAAACCTTCGCGCATGTCGTCGCCACTGACTTCGACCTTTTGCTTTTTGGCGATTTCATTTTTCTCAATGTACTTGCCAATGACACGTGTCATGGCTGCACGCAAGCCGGTGAGGTGGGTGCCGCCGTCGCGTTGTGGAATGTTGTTGGTGAAGCACAAAACGCTTTCGTTGTACCCATCGTTCCATTGCATGGCCACTTCCACACCAATGCTGGTGCCAGGAATGCCACCATAAGAGTCGGCAGGGCGCTCGCCCATGGCGATGAAGGCATTGGGGTGCAAGACTTTTTTGTTGGCGTTGATGAAGTCCACAAAGCCCTTCACGCCACCGGCGCCAGAGAAATCGTCTTCTTTGCCGCTGCGTTCGTCTTTGAGGCGAATGCGCACGCCGTTGTTCAAGAAACTGAGCTCACGCAATCGCTTTGCCAAAATTTCGTAATGGAAATCGTGGTTCTGCGTGAAGATGTCGGTGTCGGGCAAGAAGTGAACTTCGGTACCGCGTTTTTCAGTGGCACCCGTGATCTTCATGGGGGACACTTCAACGCCATCCACCATTTCTAGCAAACGGTTTTGCACAAAACCTTTGGCAAATTCAATTTGATGCACTTTGCCATCGCGGCGCACCGTGAGGCGCAACCACTTGCTGAGTGCATTCACGCAGCTCACGCCCACGCCGTGCAAACCACCCGATACTTTGTAACTGTTTTGGTTGAACTTGCCGCCTGCGTGCAATTCCGTGAGTGCAATTTCAGACGCAGAGCGCTTGGGCTCGTGCTTGTCGTCCATCTTCACGCCCGTAGGAATGCCGCGGCCGTTGTCAGTCACGCTGATGGAGTTGTCGGAGTGAATGGTGACCACGATGTCATCGCAGTGACCGGCCAAAGCTTCGTCAATGGAATTATCAACCACCTCAAACACCAAGTGGTGCAAGCCGGTGCCATCGGACGTATCGCCGATGTACATGCCAGGGCGCTTGCGAACAGCTTCCAAGCCTTCCAAAATTTGAATCGAACCTTCACCATAACCCTCTGATGCGCCAGCTTGGTTGGTGTCAATGATGGGCTGAATGGTGGTGAACTCTTCGGCGCTTGGCTTGTTTTCTTCGGTCATTTTTACTTTTCTCAATCTCTCGAATGGCCGAAACCCGCGAATCAACGCGGGTTTCGAAAGGCTGT
>JBFYKC010000025.1:0-8416 GCA_041311135.1 Comamonadaceae bacterium
GTAGAGCCCAGAACAATTTGTCCACACTTTTGGGGCTGGGCAACAACGTCAACACATGGGGCTGATATGGCACGCCGACGCATGACACAAGTTTTTTCACAGCAGGCCAGTACGCCAAAAAATCTGTGGCATAATCTTGGTCTTCTCTCCCGTGCCCGGGTGGTGAAATTGGTAGACGCAGGGGACTCAAAATCCCCCGCCGCGAGGCGTGCCGGTTCGATTCCGGCCCCGGGCACCATCGGTAATTCTTACCGTCCTGACTCGTTATCGCGCCTTCAGATCATATGAAAGACGACGACTTTACCGGCATAGTCAGAAGTGGCTCCAAGCACAGTGTTTCGGTTTCCGAGCACACGGGCAACGCTAAAACCCCCAAAAACGTCGTTACCTCACACGAGGAAGAAACTGAAGCGCGCAAACTGGCGTTCGAACAAAAAGAACTCGCTGCGCTCAACGCTAACGCTGCGCTAGAAGAGACACTCTCGCAAGCGCTTGAATCGATCACAGAGTCCGACAGCGCAAGCGCCAAATTCCAAAAAGTCAAAAACGGCGGGGCCTCAACCACCCCACAAGCCGTCCCTGCTGATGGAACTACAAAACCCAACATTCAATCTGTCGCCAACAAAGCGATAGAGGCCAACAAACAAGCCGTGAACACGGAGGCCATCAAGTCGAACATCCAGAACATCAAAGGTGACAAAGGCATTGCCGCCAATGTGCAAGATGTAGCCGTGGATGTGGCAGCGGCCAATCGTCAGTCAATCGCCTCAGGGAACGTTCATGCCAGCAATGTGCAAGACGTGTCCATCGAGGTGGTGGCCGCCAACCAGCAATCCGTCGCGGGCGGGTCAGCCTTAAGCGCCAACGTACAAAACGTGGCCACCGATGTCACCCCTGCCAATCGGCAGGCTGCCCCAGGTGCCAAAGCCTCTGCCCCCAACGTGCAAGGCGTGCCGATAGACGCCATTGCGGCAAACCACCAACCCGTGACAGGTGCCCCTGCGGTAGCGGCCAATGTGCAAGGCATTGCCACCAATGTGGTGACGCCTAACCAGCAAGAAATTCCCACAGAAGCACTCACCGACAACGTACAAGAAATTCCGGTTGCAGGGGTCATGCACAACCAGCAAACCATCGCTGCCAACGCAAGCACCGCCCACGCAGAAACCTTAGCCGCAGAGACGTCCAATAGCAACCGCCAAGGCCTACCCAGCCAGGCAGCAACAGCGCATCAAGAAAGCCTTACAAAAGAAGACGGAGCATCCAACACGCAGCACATCGGGGGGGGGCACTCCGAAGCCAACACAGCCACACTGAGCACCGACGCTGCAGGCAAAAACGAACAAAAAATTCCCGGCACTCAAACGCTCAACAACACCCAAACACTGCCTACCAAGAGCGTGGAGGCCAACCGTGCTGCCGTGGGCGCTGCACCCAGCCTGGCCCCCAACCATCAGCCGATAGACGTCGAGGCGGCGAGCCTGAACCGCCAAGCCGCCCCCGAAGACGCACCCCCTGGCCCCAACCACCAAGGCGTTGACAAAGAAAACATCGAAGACCACTACGAGCCTCTGCCCTCAGGAAAAACAGAGTTATCGAAAGTCGACTTCGGCACCACGACAACCCATTCACAAAACGCGCCCACACCTGCAAGCGCCAGCACAGCGGCCAAGCGTCCAGCAGTAAAAACCACAGTTGTCCGTGCGCCCACACCGACGCAAGCACAGCAAGAAGCCAAGCTCAAACGCGACAAAATGATGGACGAATTCCATGGCCGTGTAGCGGGCATCAAGCACAACGTGGACGAGCTCAACCATCGCCTGACGGACTTGGAAGAACAGGTCCACAAAGAAGACGCCAAGCTAGAAAAAGGCGACCCCAACAAGTTCAAGGTCGATCTTGGTTAACGCTTTGTCACCCAGATGCCACGCGCACCGCTGCAATCTGATTACGATGCCTGCCTCACCCGCAGGTTTTTTTGTTTCTGGAGTACCCCTTGAGTCACCTGTTTTCTGAATTCACCCTCACCTCGCCGCGCGGACCCCTGACCTTGGCCAACCGCAGCGTGATCGCCCCCATGTGTCAGTACTCGGCGCACGAAGGGCAAGCCAGCGATTGGCATTTGATGCACTGGGGCAATCTGCTCAACAGCGGTGCTGGCATGTTCATCATCGAAGCCACAGGGGTCACACCCACGGGGCGCATCACGCCGTTTTGTTTGGGCCTGTGGGACGACGCCACCGCTGCCGCGCTCGATGACAAACTCAACCGCGCACGCCGCCTCGCGCCGCACATGCCAGTGTGTATTCAACTGGCACATTCGGGTCGCAAAGGCTCTAGCGCAGCGCCTTGGCAAGGTGGGCAATTGCTCGATGCCTCCCACGGCGGTTGGCCCATTCAAGGCCCTTCCGCGCTGGCACAACTGCCTCACGAACCACCGCCCAGCGCGTTGTCCGTGGCTGACATGGTCGCCATCAAAACCGCTTTTGTGAAATCCGCCGAACGCGCAGCTGCCATGGGGATTGATGCAATTGAACTGCACAGCGCGCACGGCTACTTGCTGCATCAGTTTTTGTCCCCCATCGCCAACCAACGCAGCGACGCCTACGGTGGCAACTTTGACGGTCGCACACGCTTCCCGATGGAAGTGTTCCAAGCCGTGCGTGCGGTTTTCAAAGGTGCCTTAGGGATGCGTATTTCAGCCACCGACTGGGTGGATGGCGGCTGGACACCTGAAGAAACGGCCGACTTCTCGCTGCAGCTCAAACAAGCCGGCGCCGACTTTGTGCACATCTCTTCGGGCGGTGTGTCACCGCAACAAAAAATCACCTTGGGTCCAGACTACCAAGTGCCGTTTGCCAAACTGGTGAAACAAAAAACCAACCTGCCCACCATGACCGTCGGCTTGATCACCACCCCGCAACAAGCCGAAGACATCGTGGCCCGTGGTGACGCCGACTTGGTGGCCATGGCACGCGCCTTCCTCTACAAACCCCGCTGGGTGTGGGAAGCCGCTGCTGCACTGAAAGGCCAGGTGCAAGCCAGCCCGCAATACTGGCGCTGCATGCCACGCGAAGCACAAGGTATTTTCGAATCGGCTCAGATGGGCCAACGCTAATTCTTAGGAGACACACATGCCCCCCACGCACATTCACTTGGCACGCAAGCTCACCCACGTCATCGCAACCGCAGCCACCTTGGCCACGTTGTGCGTTTGGCCGCTGGCATCGCAGGCCGACACCTATCCCAGCAAACCCATCACGCTGGTGGTGCCCAACCCACCTGGGGGGTTGGTCGACACCTCGGCACGTTTGGTCAGCGAACCTTTGGCACGCATCACCACTCAGTCGGTGGTGGTAGACAACAAGCCCGGCGGCAGCGGCAACTTGGCCTACTCGCTGGTGGCGCGCAGCCCCAAAGACGGCTACACCGTGTTGGTGTCGTATTCGGGCTATCACATTGCCAACCCCATCCTGATGGACAAACTGCCTTGGGAACTGAAAGACCTCTCGCCCGTGGGCCTGATCACCGTGGCCACCAACGTGATTGCGGTCCACCCCTCGGTGCCTGCCAACACGCTGAAAGAATTCATCGCGTGGGCCAAACAAAACCCAGGCAAGCTGAACTACGCCTCGCAAGGCAATGGCTCGGTGTCGCACATCGGCACCGAAATCTTCAAGCAACAAACCGGCATTGAAATGACGCATGTGCCCTACAAGGGATCAGGCCAAGCGATTCAAGATGTGCTCGCCGGTCAGGTGCAGGTGTTCATCACCACGCCACCGTCGGTGATGGGCCATGTGCAAAGCGGCAAGCTCAAGGCCTTGGCCGTCACAGGCAAAACACGCCACCCACAAATGCCCCAGGTGCCCACCGTGGGCGAAGCGGGCTTGAGTGGGTTTGAGTTGGAATCGTGGGTGGCCTTGTACGTGGCCAGTGGCACCCCCAAAGAGGTGGTGCAAAAGTTGTCGGCCGACATCAAGCGCAGCTTGGAATTGCCCGAAACCAAACAACGCGCGGATGCCGCGGGTGTGGAAGTGCGTTACCTCACCCCCGACAACACCACCAAACTACTCGAGCGCGACACCGCCAGTTGGGCCAAAGCCATCAAGGCGGCCAACATCAAGTTCGATTGAGTGTGGCGTAGCGCAGCTGCAAACGCAGCTCGCGCTTCATGCGGGCGTTCACCAAGCGGCGTGACTCGCTCAAAAAACTCAGCTGCATCGCCGACAACACCGTGGACGCTTGCGCACGGCTGATGCGGGGCGGCATGGCCAAGCCATACCAAGCGGCAGCCTGGTCAAAGTAATCGCCCATCAACATTTGGCAGTCGTCGTTCACGTTGTAGCGGCGTTGCGTTTGGCCACGCCACAAAGCCAGTTGACAAGCACGCGCCAAATCGTCGGCATGAATGTGGTTGGTGAACACATCGTCCTCACGCACCAACACCGGTGTGCCGCGCAGCAAGCGCTCACGCGGTGTGCCACCTTCTCGGTCTGGCGCGTAAATGCCCGGAATACGCAGCACCGACACCCGCATGGCATGGCCACGCAAGCGCGCTGCATGTTGCAAACGCCGCTCGGCATCCACACGGCGTTGTGCCCGCGGTGTCTGCGGGTTCACAGGCCGCGCCTCGCTCACCCAAGCCCCCGCGCAGTCGCCATACACGCCGCTGGTGGAACCGTACACCAAACTGCGCGGTGCAGTGCGCTGCAACCACACACGCGTGAGCGCCAGGGTGCGCGGGTCGGTCTCGCCTTGCAACGGGGGCGGTGCCAAATGCACCACTCGCGTGGCCCAACCGGCCAAGCGTTGCAGGGTGGCAGGCGCATCTAAGTTACCCACGAGGGGCGTCACGCCTTGGGCCCGCAGCGCTGGCACCCGCGCAGGGCTGCTGGTGAGGGCTACCACGCGCACATGGCGCTGCACACGCACCAAGCGCTGCCCCACATCACCGCAGCCGATGATGAGCAAACGCTCGCGTCTGAAGCGAGAAGGCAAAGCGCCCAAGGGGGTTTGATTGGAAGGCAAAATAGCGTCTGTAAAAGTTCAAGGATACCCAAAGATGAGTTTCAACATCACGGTCCAACCCAGCGGCCGCGCTTTCACGGCCACGTCTGACGAAACCTTGTTGGCCGCCGGCCTGCGTCAAGGCATTGGCCTGCCCTACGGCTGCAAAGACGGCGCTTGCGGTTCTTGCAAATGCAAAAAGATTTCCGGTGACGTGACCCACGGCAACCACCAAGAAAAAGCGCTCAGCGCCGAAGAAGAAGCCAACGGCTTTGTGCTCACCTGCTGCGCCACGGCCCACAGCGACGTGGTGCTGGAGTCGCGTCAAGTGGTGGAAGAAGGGGCCTTCCCCATCAAGAAAATGCCCGTGCGCGTGATCTCGCTCGAAAAAAAATCACACGACGTGATGGTGCTCAAACTGCAACTGCCCGCCACCGATGTGATGAAGTTCCACGCCGGTCAGTACATCGACTTCTTGCTGCGTGACGGCGACCGCCGCAGCTACTCAATGGCCAATGCACCGCACACCTTGGTCGAAGGCGCACCTGCGATTGAACTGCACATTCGCCACATGCCCGGCGGCAAGTTCACCGACCATGTGTTTGGTGCGATGAAAGAAAAAGAAATCCAACGCATCGAAGGCCCACAAGGCAGCTTCTTCTTGCGTGAAGACACGGACAAGCCCTTGGTGTTTTTGGCTTCGGGCACCGGCTTCGCCCCGATCAAAGCCATCTTGGAACACATGCAACACAAAGGCATCACACGCCCTGTGACGCTCTACTGGGGCGGTCGTCGCCCCGCCGATTTGTACATGCATGACTGGGTGCAAGCCCAAGCAGCAGCCATGCCCAACCTCACCTACGTGCCCGTCATCTCTGACGCGCTGCCCGAAGATCAGTGGAACGGCCGTACAGGTTTTGTGCACGCAGCGGTGTTGCAAGACCACGCCGACCTCAGCGGCCACCAGGTGTATGCCTGCGGCGCTCCCATCGTGGTGGATTCAGCCCGTGCGGCTTACACCCAAGCCGGTTTGCCATCGGACGAGTTCTACGCCGACTCGTTCACCTCTGCCGCAGACAAAGCCTAAGCCTTCAACAAAACACACCATGCGCCATCTCCCCTCAAGCCGCCAATGGCTTTGCCTCTTGCCTGCTTGGGTGGGGTGGAGTCTTGGGCTCGGCATGACCAGTGCCCACGCACAAAGTTTCCCGAGCAAACCCATTCGCTGGGTGGTGGTGGCACCTGCAGGTTCATCACTCGATGTGATTGCGCGTGCCATGCAAGACCGCCTCAAGGACAACTTGGGACAGCCCGTGGTGATCGAAAACAAACCCCAGGCCAGTGGCACGGTGGGCACGAATGAAGTGGCCAAATCTGCGCCCGATGGTCACACCTGGGTCATGTCCTACAACGGCCCGTTGTCGTATGCGCCCTACCTGTACCCCAAGCTGCCCTATCACCCCGAGAAGGATTTGCAGGCGGTGATGATCACCACCTCGCAACCCAACGTGATTGCCGCCAACGCCCAACTGCCAGCCAACACCATGCGCGAGGTCGTCGGCCTGATGAAAAATGCACCCGGCAAATACAACTTTGCCTCGGTAGGCAACGGCAGCTCGTCGCACCTGACGATGGAGTTCATCAAAGCGGTGACGAACACCTATGCGGTGCACATCCCCTTCAATGGCAGCCCCCCCGCCGTGATGGCCACCATGTCGGGCGAAACGCAGCTCATGGCATCGGTACCGACGGCACTTGCACCGCAAGTCAAGCAAGGTCGCTTGAAATACTTGGCTGTCACCAGCGCCCACCGTTACCCGCTGCTGCCCGATGTGCCCACGGTGGCCGAAAGCGGCGTGCCCGAGCTCAAAGGCTTTGAAGCCTTGGCATGGAACGGCGTGTTGGTGGCTGCAGGCACGCCCCGTGCTGTGGTGGACCGCATCAACAGCGCGTTGAATGCCGCCCTCAACGACACGGCCGTGAAGGACCGTTTGAAAACCGCAGGCCTTGAGCCTGTGGGCGGCAGCCCCGAACAATTCACCAAGTTAATTCACGATGAGTCCTTGAAATGGGCACCCATCATCAAACGCTCAGGAGCCCGCATTGACTAACCCCACCGCCCTGTTCTCTCACTGGACACGCATCGCCGCCACCGTCAGCCTGTGTGCGCTCAGCAGCCTGGCGGCGCAAGCGCAAACCAGTGCCAAGCCCATTCGTTTGATCGTGCCGTACGCCGCCGGCGGTCCGATTGATGTGACTGCACGCGCGTTGGCCGAACGTGTGAAAGACAGCTTAGGCACTGTCATCATTGAGAACCGACCTGGCGCAGGCGGCAACATCGGTGCCGATGCTGTGGCCAAAGCCACCCCCGATGGCTCGGTGATTGGCATTGCCGCCACCGCCACCCACGCGGTCAACCCGTGGCTGTATAGCCGCATGCCCTACAACGCCAGCACCGACTTCACGCCCATCACGCAAATGCTACGCGTACCCAACGTGCTGGTGATGAATGCCGACACGGCCAAGCGCCTGAACATCACGTCTTTGTCCGACTTCTTACGCTTCGCACGCAGCCACCCCGGTCAACTCAACTACGGCTCAGGCGGCAATGGCAGTGCGGGCCACTTGGCGGGTGAGTTGTTCAAAACACGCGCGGGTGTTTTTGCCGTGCACATTCCGTACAACGGCGGCAACCCCGCACAACTGGCCTTGCTTGCAGGCCATGTGGATTTCAATTTCGACAACCTCGCCACCGCAGCCCCCAACATCAAGAGTGGCAAACTGCTGGCCCTGGCCGTGACCACGCCCACACGCAGTGCGGCACTGCCCGAAGTTCCTGCGATTGCGGAAAGCCTGAAAGGTTTTTCTGTCGACACTTGGTGGGGCTTGGTCGCCCCCGCAGGCACCCCTGCCGATGTGGTGCAACGCTTGAACCAAGCTTTTGTGCAAGCCTTGCAGGCCCCCGAAACCAAAGCCCGCTTCGCCCAGCTGATGGCCGAGCCCGTGCCCACGAGCCCCGCTGCCTTTGGTCAATTCATGGCCACTGAGCTGTCGAAGTACGAAGCCGTGGTCAAGGCCAGCGGTGCACGCGTCGACTGACACACATGACTGAAGAACAATTCGCCAACTTTGGCCTGACCTTCGGCGTGACAGGCTTCATGCTGTACATGCTGTTCATCATTTACCAACTCGCGCGCGAATCCAAAGCCGGCAAGTTCGGCACCTTTGTGTTGTTTTTGGTGTTGGCGTTTGGCATGGTGGGCTTCATTGCCAAACAGGTGATCATTTATTTCATGGAAGGCTAAGCCCCCACAGCGGTGCAAGCCGCGGCCTCACTCGCCCAAGTAAGCGGCGCGCACTTTGGGGTCGTGCAGCATCTCTTGCGCATCCCCACTCAGGGTGATCA
>JBFYKC010000035.1:0-3567 GCA_041311135.1 Comamonadaceae bacterium
ACGTCGGCTTTTGCCAGTGGCCACGGCCAGCCAATGATGGCGCTCACGCAAAGCAGTCAACAAGGGGCAACACACCGTCAAACAACGCGATGTCGTTGGCGTGCTTCATGTAGTGAAAGCGGTAGCGCTCGCCCAACAAGTTGTATTTTTCTTTCGGCACATCAGGCGCGGCATGCGCCAGCGCAGGCATGAGAGCCATGCCAATCACATACGAGGCGGCCTCGGACGTTGGCTTCACGCCCCCCACGTCCACCACCGCTTCTTGAATACAGCGGGTAATGATTTGCGTCGAATCGAACAGCGTGCCGTCCCAATCGAAGGCAATCAAATCAAACTGGCGAGGGCGTGCGCTCATACGTCAAGATGGGGTTGAATGATGGGCGGCTGAACCGAGTCCACAAAGTTTTTCAACTCGGGCGGCAACGGGGCTTGCAGCGTTACGGGTCGGCCACTTTGGGGGTGCTGGAACTTGAGCTGCCACGCATGCAAGAACATGCGCTTGAGCCCCATTTTTTGCAGCAACTTGTTGTGCTCGAAGTCACCGTATTTGTCGTCTCCCGCAATCGGGTGACCTTGACTGGCCAAGTGCACCCGAATTTGGTGGGTACGGCCGGTTTTGATGGTCACCTCCAGCAAGGTGTAGGGCCCCACTGTGCGCGCCACGCGCACCAAGGTGATCGAGCGCATGCCATTTGGATCGTCCTTGCCCACCACTTTGACGCGACGCTCGCCCTCGCCTGCGCCATTGGGCAGGGTGTATTTCATCAACGGGGAGTCGATCACTTTTTTGTTCGAAGGCCACAAACCCAGCACCAGCGCCAAATAGGTCTTGCCGGTTTCGCGGTCACGGAACTGGTCTTGCAGGTTCTTCAGCGCATTGCGTTTTTTGGCCACCAGCAACACACCCGAGGTTTCGCGGTCCAAGCGATGCACCAACTCCAAGTTGGCCAGCGCCGGGCGGGCACGACGCAGTTGCTCGATCACACCAAAACTCACACCGCTGCCACCGTGCACCGCCACGCCAGCGGGCTTGTCGATGGCCATCATGGCCTCGTCTTCCATCAGCACAGGGAACTCGCGCGCAGGCGCAGGCGCATCAGCTTTGGCTTGCACCTGGGCCGACACACGCACCGGCGGCAAGCGCACCAAGTCGCCCGCCTCCACCCGCTGCTCAGCGGACGCACGGCCCTTGTTGACCCGCACCTCCCCAGAACGAATGATTCTGTAAACATGCGTTTTGGGCACGCCTTTGAGATGGCGCATTAAAAAATTGTCGAGCCGCTGCCCCGCCGAGTCTTCGTCGACGGTCAGTGTTTTCACCGAAGGGGCAAGAGTTGGGGCCAAAGCCCCTATAATGTGATTCACCAGCGTTTTGCTCTAAGTGCTTGATTTAACACAGATTAGATCATGGACTGACGAACGCGGTAAGGTCGATGCCCCTTTTGTGCCCGCGATGCAGACCCAGTACCCAAGAGACTGAGTGGCACTCGCCCCAAAAGTTGAGCCGACGCTCAAAAAACACTGAAACGGAATACCCCAAGTTGTGGAGGCTCTTTAGAAAGGCCTCGACAACGGATCTCAGCGAGAAGCAAAAACGATGGTTGTGGCAATGTTGATGTTGATGGAACTCTGCGCAGAATGGCTTTTGCCACGCTCTGTGTGCAGCGTTGCGCGTCACACCTTTGCCAGCTGGACCAGCCCTGTCTCCCCTGCACCGGCTCATCAAGCCACGCACTCGACAACAGGACAACCGCGACTTCTCGCCCTTATCCAAGCGCCCACCCACCGCCCCCTGCGTTGATCTCTTTTTGATTCGCGCAGCGGCCACGGTTTCAGCGGCAATTCCCTTCGTTTTTTGACGTCCCTCAGGCATCGTTGGCCCGTCATGGGCCTGTGATGATTTGAAACGTGAAGGAAACGCATCATGAAACGGATGCTCATTAATGCCACGCAGGCTGAAGAACGCCGCTTGGCCATCGTCGATGGACAAAAACTCCTCGACTATGAAATTGAAATCGAAGGCCGCGAACAGCGCAAAGGCAACATCTACAAAGCCGTCGTGACACGTGTCGAGCCCTCGCTCGAAGCTTGCTTTGTGGACTACGGCGAAGACCGCCACGGCTTCTTGCCGTTCAAAGAAATTTCCAAACAGTACTTCGCCGAAGGCGTGTCGGTAAGTCAAGCGCGAATCCAAGACGTCATCAAAGAAGGCCAAGAACTGTTGGTCCAAGTGGAAAAAGAAGAACGTGGCAACAAGGGCGCAGCCCTGACCACCTTCATCAGCTTGGCCGGTCGTTATGTGGTGCTCATGCCCAACAACCCACGCGGTGGTGGCGTCAGCCGCCGCATCGAGGGGGATGACCGCGCAGAACTCAAAGAAGCGATGGACCAATTGGAATATCCCAAAGGGATGTCCATCATCGCGCGCACCGCCGGCATTGGCCGCAGCGCCCCTGAACTGCAATGGGACTTGAACTATTTGCTCAAGTTGTGGAGCGCCATCGACGGCGCCACCAGCGCCAAAGGCGCGTTCTTGATTTACCAAGAATCCAGCTTGGTCATTCGCGCCATCCGTGACTACTTCAACCATGACATCGGCGACATCCTGATCGACACCGATGACATCTACGAACAAGCGCACCAGTTCATGGCCCACGTCATGCCTGAGCATGCGGCCCGTGTGAAACGCTACAACGACGAGACCCCGTTGTTCAGCCGCTTCCAAATCGAACACCAAATCGAATCGGCCTATGCCCGCACCGTCAACCTGCCCTCGGGCGGCGCGATTGTGATTGACCACACCGAAGCCTTGGTGTCGGTCGACGTCAACTCAGCCCGAGCCATCAAAGGCGGTGACATCGAAGAAACCGCGACCCGCACCAACCTGGAAGCCGCCGACGAAGTGGCTCGCCAAATGCGCTTGCGCGACTTGGGTGGTTTGATCGTCATCGACTTCATCGACATGGACGAAAGCCGCAACCGCCGCGACGTGGAAAACCGCTTGCGCGACGCCTTGCGCCAAGACCGTGCCCGCGTGCAGTTCGGCACCATCAGCAAATTCGGCTTGATGGAAATGAGCCGCCAACGCCTGCGCCCTGCGCTGTCGGAAGGTGCGTCCATTCCTTGCCCACGCTGCGGTGGCTCGGGCCACGTGCGTGACACCGAGAGCTCGGCGCTGCAAATCTTGCGCATCATCCAAGAAGAGGCGATGAAAGAAAACACCGCCGCCGTGCACGCCCAAGTGCCGGTGGAAGTGGCCTCGTTCTTGTTGAACGAAAAGCGCACCGAGATCGCCAAGATCGAAATTCAACAACGCTTGAGCGTCTTGCTCGTGCCCAACAAAACATTGGAAACCCCCAACTACAAGTTGGAGCGTTTGAAGCACGACGACCCACGCCTCGACCGCGTGGAAGCCAGCTACAAAATGGCCGAGGAGTTCGAAGACCCCACCGCCGTGACACGTCGCTCACAAGAGCCCACCAACAAGCAAACACCCGTCATCAAAGGCGTGTTGCCCGACGCACCCGCACCGGCCCACGAACCCAAGCCAGCAGCACCAGCCAAAGC
>JBFYKC010000096.1:0-2952 GCA_041311135.1 Comamonadaceae bacterium
GCGATGTATTCAAGTGTGAAGAACATCACGCTCCAGAACTCGAGCTCATGGAAAAAGTCTTTGAATTCGGCGTGAATCTCTGGCACGGAATCAAGAATCACCGCGGAACAGTTAATCAACACCACAAAGGTAATGATCCATTCCACGTAACGGCTCGCCGTGTGTTTGGGCGAACCATCCAAGATTTCCATCAGGGTGTTCTTAAAACCGGTAGTCATTGCGGGTGCTTACGAAAAATAAATTAAACAAGGCCAGTGCAACATGACAGCGGCCACACGCGAAGGTGTGACCGCTGCTTGAGGGACTCAAAGAAAGCGGTTTAGGCTTTGCCTTGAATCTTGTTCCAAAGCGCCATTTCGTTGGCAGACAAACGTTCGCCTTGTTGTGCCGCTTGGTCAAACTGTGCGGCATCCACTTGGACACCCAGTTGGCGAATTTGGCCCAACAACACTTTGTAGTGCTCCACAGCCAAGGCTGGATTTTCGGCGATCTTGTGAATCGGCAGTGGGTTGCGCTCTTCGAGCTCGTGCTCTTTGATCACCACCTCGATCAGCTTGTTCACCTCTTCCACGGTCAAGTGCAGGCGTTTGGCTTCGGCGCGGATGATGGCGGCTTCGGCTTCGCTGATGTGACCGTCTTTGAGGATGGCAAACAAGTTGGCTTTCAATTGGTCGCGTTCTTTCACCAACTCATCGCTGAAGGCCGAGGCCAGCAACGCAGCGGGGATGGCGAAGATACCAATGCCCAACAGCGCCAAGACGCTGGTCATCGCACGGCCCATGGGGGTGACCGGCGAGATGTCGCCATAGCCCACCGAGGCCAAGGTGATCACCGCCCAGTAGATGGAGGTGGGAATGTTTTCAAACTTCTCAGGCTGTGCGTCGTATTCAAACAGGTAGCCCAAGCTGGCGGTCAACACCAACAACAACATCATGATGAAGGTGGCAGCGCCCATCACAGGCCACTCGCGCACCACGACTTTGACCAACACCGCGGTGGCATCGCTACCACGCGTGAGTTTGAGCAGTCGTGCCAAACGGAAGACTCGCAAGAAGCGCAAGTCGATCAAGTGGTGCAAGAACACTTCTAAGAAGAAGGGCAAGATGGCCAAGAAGTCGATGAACGTCGATGGGTTTTTGGCCTGACGGAAGCGACCCAAGAAAGCGCCTTTGTAGCCAGGTTCTTCCACGCAGGCGTAAATTCGCATGCAGTATTCAACGGTGAAGATGGCCACAGCCACAGCGTCCAAGATCACAAATTGCAAATGCAAGATGTAATTGATGCTTTTGACCGATTCCAAGATGACGGCCAGAACCGACAAGATCACCCACACGCCAATGAACACTTCAAAAATGTGTTGCATGGTGCCGCCGTAGTTGCTAGGGAACACCAACGCGTGAACTTTTTGGCGGAAGGTGCGGCCCTTGTTGAGTTCTTTGAACTCAGCGAGCGCAGGAATCAACACACGGAACAACTTCAAAATTCGCAACAGTCGCAAGAACCGCAACACGCGCAAGTCGATCGGGATGAAAGCCTTCAAGTAGAACGGAGCCACAGCCAAGAAGTCGATGATGGCAAATGGGCTGGACACAAAGCCCCAGCGTGCATGCTTGCGGTTTTTGAACTCTTCGTCTTCGGGGGCGAGGTAAAAGCGCAGGGCGTATTCAATGGTGAACACGGCCACAGAGAAGATGTCAAACAGTTCAAACCACGTGCGGTACGGTTCGTAGACCGCAGGTACGTGTTCAAACATCAAGCTGAACAAGTTACCAATGATCAGGTAGCTGATCCACTTGTCCAGTTCTTTTTGGAAGTTGCCAGGAATATTGGGGTCGAGCAGCCATGAATACAGCCACTTGCGCATCGGCAAGTTGCGGTCGATGTCGGCTTCTTGGTCTTGGCCCAGAATCGATTTGACGTCGAGGTCTTCCAGGAATTTTTCTTGTTTGGTGGTGGTGTTCATGTCAGACCTCAGAATTCAAATTCAGCAACTTTGATGGCGTAACCACCTTTGTCACACACGGACAAACGCAGTTGCATCTTGTAGTCAATGGCATCGGTCTCCAGCAATTGAGACGCCACGAATGGGGTGGCAGAGCCGGGAGGCGTAGGCATCAAGTCCTCCAACAAGATGGCGCCCATCAAGGTTCGGTCTTTCGGGTCACAGGCCGCCACGAAATGTGGGATGGCGTTGAAGAACGGATTGATTTGGTCTTTCAACTCAGT
This sequence comes from Comamonadaceae bacterium, assembly GCA_041311135.1. Classification (GTDB taxonomy): domain Bacteria; phylum Pseudomonadota; class Gammaproteobacteria; order Burkholderiales; family Burkholderiaceae_C; genus Limnohabitans. Next base: position 2,227 of record JBFYKC010000096.1, read on the forward strand.
CGTTGCCATGATGTGTGCCAAGCAAGCGCCCCAGGTGCCGGGGGTGTCGGCTTTGGCATCGGCAGCCGGTTTGACGCCGCCTTTGCACGCGGGGTGTTGCGGGTTGGCTTCAAAGCGTGTGGTGCCAGTTTCGGTCAGCCATGCGACCCAAGCTTCGCCGTTGCTTTTAGACGCTTCAACTTTGAGTGCTTCTTTGTAGTTGACGACGCCCAGCCAAGTGACGGCTGCAACGACCAAAACTAAAAAGGCAATAAAAAATTTGTCTGCGGTGTTGGTTCCGATGTGTTGATTTTCGGATGCGTGATCGGTGGAAGATGCCATGGGGATCGCCATTGAAATAAATGAAATCCGGTGATTTGAAGGCAAATACACCGGGCGAAAGTGGGGTTGATGATATTCGTAAATTCGGTGAATTTATCGAATTTAGACTAGAACTTACGAGGGTGGATGCGGGTGAATGAGTAATTAAGCGCTAACAAAAAGCCGCTGTGTCGCGGCTTTTTGTTGTCAAATAAATCAATAATTTTTTTAATGATTTTGTGAACCGCGATGCGCCCACGCGGTGGTGTGTTTTTCGACGAAGCTGAACAGTTCGTACATGATCATGGCCATGGCACCGACCACCACCAAGCCAGCAAAGGCCAAGCCCATTTGCATGGCGGAGCCGGCAGAAATCAGCAAGTAGCCAATGCCTTCGTTGGCGGCCGTCATTTCAGACACCGTGGT
>JBFYKC010000101.1:0-8053 GCA_041311135.1 Comamonadaceae bacterium
GGGCAATCCTGCGCGCATCATTCAAGCGGAAACCGACGCCAAGCGCGAGGAGGCGGCCTCCAAGATGGGGTTCTCCGCGTATGGGGTGACACAAAACGACGACCCCGTGAGCCAAGCCATGCGTGGCTTGATTGACAACGCGACGTCGCAAGAGCATCAAATCGCCTTGTTGTGGAAAGCCATTGAACAGTTGTCCGCAGAGACCTCCAAACCCGATTGCGTCCCCAGCGAGGCCGCGCGTCAAGAGCATTTCGAAGCGGCACGCATCAACCAGTTGTTGGATTGAACATGCAATTTCTAAACGTCTACCCCAAGCGCATGTGGGCGACGCTGAATCCTTCGGGTGCTTTTGAAGGTCAGTTCACGTTCAACTTAGAGCAATACGGTTTGCAGCTCAAGGACATGGTGTGCGATGTCACTATCGCGGAAGATCCGGTGATGGTGGGGCAATGGCAGATTGCGGTCAAACCCATGCTGTCGGTGGACATGCCGCACTTCAATCAGTTTGTGAAAACGCTCAACCACTACGTGTTTGACGTGCTGCAGTTCACGCCCAGCCGAAGCGCATTTGGCAAAGAGTTGCCCATGGTGAAGCTGTTTTTCGACGGCATTTACTTTGACATGTCGGGTGTAGAACCCGTGGTGCAAAAGATACCTGCGCCGCAGCGCTAAACCCGTTTGGATTGGATGGCGGTTTTAGGTCGCCAGCCTTTGCAAAACGCGTCGCGCGTTTCCATGTAGGGCCCGCCGATGAGGTCGATGCAATAAGGCACCGCCGCAAACACCCCGTCCACCACTTGTTGTCCGTTGGCATCCTTTAGTCCGCCCAAGGTTTCTTGGATCGACTTGGGCTGACCCGGCAGGTTGATGATCAGACATGCATCACGAATCACCGCCACTTGGCGCGACAGGATCGCAGTGGGTACAAATTTCAAACTTACTTGGCGCATTTGTTCGCCAAAGCCGGGCATTTCTTTGTGCGCCACAGCCAAGGTGGCTTCAGGTGTGACATCGCGCTTGGCCGGCCCTGTTCCGCCGGTGGTGAGCACCAAAGCACAGCCGGCATCGACCAATTCAATCAAGGTTTGGCTGATGGTGACTTGCTCGTCGGGGATCAAGCGTTCTACGTAATCAATGGGGTTGTACAGCGCTTGGGCCAGCCAGTCGCGCAAGGCGGGTAGGCCTTTGTCTTCGTAGGTGCCGCTGGAGGCGCGGTCGCTGATCGACACAATGCCAATCTTCAGCGTATCGCAACGTGGATCAGGCGTGGGCAAGGAAGGGGTGCTCATGGCTTGTAGGCCTCGTCGTCTTCTTCGGGGGTGTGCAGCGCATCTTCTGCCAGGTTGAGCTGCTCTTTGATGAGTTGAAAAATCTCGCGATACGAACGGCTTTGGCGTGGCAGCAACCCTTTGGCGATGTCGGCCTTGGTGGTGGCATCGTCTTTGCGCGCTTGGCGCACCAGGGCGCGTAGCTGCTGGCTGTCGGTGCTGGGATAGGCATTCATCCATTCTTGAACCGCACTGTCGTCGGCCATCAAACGGTCGCGCCAGCCTTCGGCCACATGCAGGGCCAAGGTGTCTTTGGTGCTGCCCATGCGTTGTTCGTTGAGTGCGTCTTTGACGGCGTCAATCGATTCTTCGCTGAGCTTGCGCATGAGCTTGCCCACATACTGCATCTGACGGCGCTTGCCTTCGAAATTGGTGATGCGACGCGCTTCGGCCAGGGCCTCTCGCAGCTGTTCGCCCATGTGGCCTTGGGTGTGCAGGCGTTCGGTCAAGTCGTTGCGCAAGGTGAGCAGCTCGACACCGAGTTCTTGACGGTCGTCGCTGTCTTTTTTGCGGTCGGTGCGGCTTTGGCCTTCGGTGCCTTTGAGCTCGGCCTTCAACTCAAGGTCGAGCTCGCTGCCTTCGGCCACAAATTGGCCGCGGACAAAGTAACCTTTTTTGGGTTTACGTGACATAAATAGGGGGTTTTGTAACTGGCAAGTATCATAGCCGCCGATATGACCCAAGCCTCTCCCAAACACGCCTCCTCACACGCCCCTGCCCAAGGTTTCAGCTACAGCCGCGCGCACTTTGAATCGCTGGTCGATGCCGCTTTGGCGCATGCCAAAAAATTGGGCGCCACCGATGCTGGGGCTGATGCCTCTGAGGGCTGTGGTTTGAGTGTGTCTGTGCGCAAAGGCGAGCTGGAAAATGTCGAACGCAACCGCGACAAGTCACTCGGAGTCACGGTGTATCTCGGTCATCGCCGTGGTAACGCAAGCACCTCCGATTTCTCGCAAGCTGCGATTGAGCGCACGGTGCAAGCGGCCTACGACATTGCCCGTTTCACGGCGGAAGACCCTGTGGCCGGTTTGCCTGACGAACAAGACATTGCGCAACATCAGCCAGACTTGGATTTGTTCCATCCTTGGAACATCACCAGCGCCGATGCGGCCACCTTGGCACTTCGTTGTGAAGCCGCAGCAATGCAAACCGACAAACGCATCACCAACAGCGAAGGTGCGGCGGTGTCAGCGCAGCAAAGCCATTTTTTCAGCGCCCACACCCATGGTTTTCGGGGCGGCTATGCCAGCTCGCGTCACACCATTTCGGTCGCGCCCATTGCAGGCAAAGGCGATGGCATGCAGCGCGACGCGTGGTACAGCTCGATGCGCAATGCCGATGAGTTGTCGTCTCCTGAGTCCGTGGGCCGCTACGCGGCTGAGCGCGCTTTGAGCCGCTTGAAATCACGCAAGATTGCCACGGTGGAATGCCCCGTGTTGTTTGAAGCGCCTGTGGCGGCCGGTTTGTTGGGCGGCTTTGTGCAAGCCGTCAGCGGTGGCGCGTTGTACCGCAAGAGCACGTTCTTGCTCGACACCCTGGGCAAAGCCGTGTTTCCCAAGCACATCGATATTTTGGAAGACCCGTTTGTGTTGCGCGGCAAAGGCAGTTCACCGTTTGATGACGAGGGGGTCACCACCCGCGCCCGTCGGGTGGTGGATGCAGGGCGTGTAGAAGGCTATTTTTTAAGCAGCTACACCGCGCGCAAACTGGGCATGCCCACCACGGGCAACTCGGGTGGTTCGCACAACTTGGTCATGTCGTCGCGTCTCACGCGCAGCATGGACGACCTAGATGCCATGCTGAAAAAACTGGGCACCGGTTTGTTTGTGATTGAACTGATGGGGCAGGGCGTGAACTACGTGACCGGCGACTATTCGCGTGGTGCCAGCGGGTTCTGGGTCGAGAACGGTCGCATTGCCTACCCTGTGCAAGAGATCACCATCGCGGGGAACATGAAAGACATGTTCCAAGGCATCGAGGCCATTGGCGCCGATGCCTACACGATGGGCGCGAAGACGATTGGCTCGGTGCTGATCAACCGTATGAAGGTGGCGGGTAGCTAAAACCTTACCCGGCCAATGCCGCCTTGACGGCTGCAGACACCAAGCCCATGTCGGCTTTCCCGGCCAATTGTGTCTTCACAGCGCCCATGACCTTGCCCATGTCGCCAGGGCCTGTGGCGCCCACCTGAGCCACGATGGCTTTGACGGCGGCAGTGATTTCTTCTGCGCTCAAGCGCTGTGGCAGGTAGACCTCCAGCACTTTGATTTCAGCACTTTCGATGTCGGCCAAATCTTGACGTTGGGCGGTGAGGTAAGCTGCCACAGAGTCTTTGCGCTGCTTGATGAGTTTGTCGACGATGGCGATCACCATGGCGTCGTCAAGTTCCACGCGCTCATCCACCTCTTTTTGTTTCATTGCGGCTTGCAGCAAGCGAATGGTGCCCAGGCGCGTGCTGTCTTTGGCGCGCATGGCTGTTTTCATGTCTTCGGTGATTTGTGCTTTGAGGCTCATACAAGGTTCCTAAGTCGCAGGAAAAAGAATCGAAAAAAAAGCTCGCTGAGGCGTCCCTAGCGAGCTTTTTTGGGAAGAGGCTGATCAGTACAGCTTCTTGGGTAGCTGCATGCTACGAATGCGTTTGTAGTTGCGTTTCACGGCAGCTGCTTTTTTGCGTTTACGTTCAGCGGTGGGCTTCTCGTAGAACTCGCGAGCGCGCAAGTCGGTCAACAGACCCAGTTTTTCAATGGTGCGCTTGAAGCGACGCAGGGCGACGTCAAACGGTTCGTTTTCTTTTACACGGATGGTGGTCATTACCAAAAGTTTCCAAATAGTGCAGCCAGCGGGTGTTCAGGAAGATCGGGCCTGAGCGCCATGTCTGCGGTGTTCCCCAACATAAAGTTGATCAGGCCGTTGGGGGTTTGCCAGCAAAGACCGACATTATAGCGACTAAACCGCCGTTTTCAAACGGGCGCCCAACGCCAAGCCGCAGGCATGGGCGCTGGACCAGGCCCACTGAAAGTTGTAGCCCCCCAGCCAGCCGGTGATGTCGACCACTTCACCAATGAAATACAGCCCCGGCTGCTTGGATTCCATGGTTTGTTGCGACACCTCGCGTGTGTCCACCCCGCCCACCGTGACTTCGGCTTTTTTGTAGCCTTCGGTTCCCGTGGGGGTGAGCGGCCAAGCGCTGAGGCGCTGAGCCAGCGCATTCAAGGCTTTGTCGGTGGCTTCGATCACAGGGCGCTGCCAAGCCGGGTCTTGGCTGACCCAGGCCTCGGCCAGTCGCGCGGGGACCCAGGCATTGAGCTCGTTGGCGATGCGTTTTTTCGAGTGTTGTTTGGCGCGCATCAAGGCGTCTTGTAGGTCCACCTCGGGCGCCAAGTTGATACGGATGTCGGCGCCTGCTTGCCAATAACTGGAGATTTGCAACACGCCAGGACCCGATAAGCCCCGGTGGGTGAAGAGCAAATCTTCGTCAAAACTTTGCAGGGTTTTCTTGGTTCCGGTTTCAATGCGCACCGGCAAAGACAAGCCTGAGAGTTGGGCGTAAGGGGCCCAAGCGGCGCCGTCAAAAGTGAGGGGGACCAAGCCAGGGCGAGGTTCGACCACGCGCAGGTTGAATTGCTTGGCAATGCGGTAGCCCAAGTCGGTCGCGCCGATTTTGGGGATCGACAACCCGCCCGTGGCGATGACCAAGGCGGCCGCTGTGACCGTTCCCTGTGAGGTGTCGACTTCGTAGCGTGACGCGTCGTCCGAACGGTCGCTGTAACGGATGGCTTGCAAACTGCACGGCTGCCACCGGGTGACGTGGCCGCCGTTGGCCGAACCGTTGCATTCGGCCAAAAGCACGTGGATCAGGTCTTCCGCAGAGCGGTCGCAAAACAACTGGCCTTTGTGCTTTTCGTGGAACGGCACCCCGTGTTTTTGCATGAGCGCAACAAAGTCTTGCGGCGTGAAGCGCGACAGGGCGCTGCGGCAAAACTGTGGGTTCTCACCTAAGAAGTATTTGTGGGGGGCGCGAACATCGAGCGCGCGGTTGGTGAAGTTGCTACGTCCGCCACCCGAGATGCGAATCTTTTCCGCGACTTTTTCGCTGTGGTCCATCAGCAGGACTTGCAAACCTTGTTGCGCGGCGACACCTGCACAAAACAAACCGGCAGCGCCAGCCCCCACGATCACCACATCGAACGATTTCATGCAGTGAGTTTAGTGGGCTGCTGTGTGTGTAGTGCCAGCAATCCCTTGCACACATCGCCGACGACGATGACCGACGGACTGGCCATTTCTTCTCGCTGGATCGTGCTGTACAGCTGCTGCAGTTCACACACCACATGGCGCTGGTTGGGCAGACTGACTTGGTGGATCACTGCGACTGGGGTGTCTGGGCGCATGCTGCGCAACAACGCGTTTTGCAATGACTCGGCCCCTGAGATGCCCATGTAAATCACCAACGTCAGTTTGGCTTGGGTGGCCGTTTCCCCCAAGGCAGCCCAATCCACGCGGTCGGCCGCATCGTGTTTGGCGTGGCCGGTGACAAACACCACGCCATGGGCATGCTCGCGGTGGGTCAAGGGAACGCCCAAGGACGTGACGCCTGCCAGTCCTGCGGTGATGCCGTTGACCACCGTGACGGCGATGCCGTGTGCTTGCAGGTGTTCGACCTCTTCGCCGCCTCGACCGAAGATGAAAGGGTCTCCGCCTTTGAGGCGCACCACCGTTTCGCCTGCGAGGGCTTCTTGCACCATGAGTTTTTCAATGAAGGCTTGCGGTGTCGATTGGCAGCCGCCGCGTTTGCCCACGTGGACGATGCGTGCGTGAGGGGCGGCATGTGCGGTGATGGCGTCGCTCACCAAGTCATCCACCAACAGCACGGTGGCGGATGCGATGGCTTTGACGGCTTTGAGCGTCAGCAACTCAGGATCGCCAGGGCCTGCGCCGACCAAGGTGACATGTGCCAAGGGTTGTTGGGAGTGTGTCATGGCAAATTTTCAGAGCGCGAGTGCGCGCGCAATCGCGTGCACTTGTTCGGTCAACGGGGCTGGAACGGGCAGGTGGCCGTCGAGCACGGCTTGGGTGTAACGTGCCGTGCTGATGGCGTCGATCTGTGACGGTAAGTCGGGCAGCTGTTGCAGGGATCCGGTTTGTGCTTCGACCAACACGGTGCGTTGTCCGTGCGCAAAGGCAGTCATCTGCGGTGTGCGGCGTGGGTCCGCCGCCACCTCGCCTTCGGTGCCGCGCAGCAAGAGGGCGCGTGCGCCAGTCAATTCGAAGGTGGCGGCCATTGACACGGCGTATTCCGGATGGGTGTAGCTGCTCACCAGCAGGGCATGGCCCGCGGTGGGGTTCATCAACTTCACCAAACTGTGGGCAGGGTTGCGCAAGCCAATGACTCGGCGAACCTCGAGCAAACGTCGGAGCCCGGGGCACACCACCTCGGTGGGGGCAAACACCACGTCGCCTGCTTGCACAAGGCGTGTATGCGTCAGCGGCGCGATGCCCATGGCGTGCAAGATGTCTTGGCTGGTGACGCGGGTGGATTCGGTGGCGGTGCCGTGCATGACCACCGCCATGCCTTCGCGTGCCAACAAATGCCCCAGAAGTGGGGTTAGCACAGGGAGTTTGCGTGCGCCGTTGTAGCTGGGCAATACGACGACGGGGGCGTTGGTTGGTGTGGTGATGGGGGTTAAGCGCGCATGGGTGGCGTCAAGAAAACCCGCCATTTCCTCGGGCGTTTCACCTTTGATGCGCATGGCAATGCAAAAGGCGCCCAGTTCTAAATCGGTCACTTGGCCATCGAGGAGTTGGCCCATCAAATCAGCCGCGTTCGCGCGTGTGAGCGCGCGTGCGCCATCGCGTCCGCGCCCGATGTCTTTGATGTAGTGGCTGATGCTCATGCCGCGATTGTCTCGCAGCCTTGATAACTTATGGCTATAAGGCCATTGACAAGCGGCGTTGCGACTCCCTGTTGGCGTTAGGCCCGTTGGTCCAACAAGAGTCCTTGAAGCTTGTCGCTTCGGTGCGTTTGTGGCGGAATGGAGGTGTATTCGATTTTTCTCAACACCTCACCGGACAGTGGATCGGTGATTACTACCCGCAGTGATTTCGTTTCCCGGTCAAAAGCAAATGACAGGTTGGTCGTGTGGGGAGAGGCCGGGGCTTTGGTCGGGTTGACCAAGTCAGTGGCAGCCGGCGTTAGGGGGGGTGTGACGCTGCCAACCGGCGGCACCGGGTGCGCAGCAGCGATGGGGAGCGACAAGTTGGGCATGGTGTGGTCGTAGCAGTGGTGTGGACATCTCTACCATCGGCTTGAGCGCGCGAGGGATGAATGACAAGCCAGTCATGTCGACTTTGATGACGGATATGTCATTCAGGGTGCCCGCAGAGGTCGAACTTATTCATTCAAAATCAAATTGCAATCAACACCAAGGTGGATCCATTTTGAAAATTTTGCTGATCGAAGACGAAACCAAAATCGCTGAGTTCGTGATCAAAGGCTTGTCCACGGCGGGCTACGAGGTGACGCATGTGGACGATGGCGCTCGGGGGTTAGAAGCGATCCTCGCAGGGGCGCATGATTTGGCAATCTTGGATGTGATGCTGCCAAAGCTCAATGGGTTTGAGGTGTTGCGCCAAGCCAGAGAGAGTGGCAACACGTCGCCCGTGATTATTTTGAGTGCCAAGGTCGATTTGCCGGACCGTTTGATGGGCTTTGATGTCGGTGCCGA
>JBFYKC010000104.1:0-9280 GCA_041311135.1 Comamonadaceae bacterium
CCAGCCATTGGCTGTTTTCTTGCAGCCAAGTTCATTCAAGCGCGAAGACACCTCGGTGTAGACGATATGGTGTGAGCCGGGAATGGTGCCTTGTTCGCGGTCTTCGGGTTCACGCATGTCGACCAGCATCGCATCGCGGTCGTTCATGGCATTGAGCATTTCAATTTCGGTCACAGGGTGTACGCCTGCAACAGGTACCAAGGGTTGCAACCAGCCTTTGTTTTTGGCACACGGTGTCATGACGCGGCGAATTTCGCGGTCTTCGCCTTTGGCATTCTTGACCATGAATTTGGTGTCGGTGCCAATGATGCGCAAGTACTCAGGTTCTGCAGCTACGCTGTGCAGGCCAAATGCGGCCAAACCAAGGGCAGTGAGGAGGTGGGTGATGGACAGATTCATGGAAACGTTCTTTCGTCATGAAGTAAAAAAAAGAGCCTCCAATTTGGAAGCTCCAAAGCTACGAGTACCGTCGTATTTATTTGGCGCCACCCAATACCCAAGCGGCTAAGGCTTTGGCGTCGGCGTCGCTCAACTGTGCTTGCGGTGGCATGGGCACAGGGCCCCATTTGCCACTGCCACCAGCTTTGATGTTCTTGGCGACGGTGGCTTCTGCATCTGCTTGTCCAGCGTACTTTTTGGCTACGTCTTGGTAGGCAGGGCCAACCAATTTTTTGTCGGCTGCATGGCAAGCCAAACAGCTATTTTTCTTGGCCAATTCAGCATTGGCCCAAGCGTTGGATGCAACCAGGGCGATGAGTGCCACAGCGGCAATTTTTTTCATGTGTTTGTCCTTGTTGAAATTAAATCGTTAATTGCTTATAAATAAATTCTATCTTTTTAGAAAATTGCATCGCCCAAGGGATTTCCCGGCTTCCTAATGTGGGCTACCAAACACGCAGCAAGCGTTTGGGTTTTTTTAAGGACTCGCGACACATCTGATCATCGCCACGGTTGTGTTGCATGTAGGCGATGTTTCGGAAGTAGCTGATCTCTTTGATTTGTGCTTTGTTCACGATTGCGTCTTTTCGCAATTCACCGTCTAAAACAATCGGACAAGCCAAGATGTTTTTCCATGTCCGGTCAGCACCGTATTGACTGCGCAATGCTTTGTCGACTGCAGTCAGGTCGTCGGCACAGGTGCCCGCATGGGCATAAAAAGCCAAGCCCAACTGAAGGCTGAATAGGCTAGCCAGAACCGTGCGCAAGGTCATGTCGTTACTTGAGTAAAGCGTTGATTTCTTGGAGTTGTGCTTCACCCAACTCGCCGCTAGCGGCTTGCAGTCGCAAACGATCAAGGACAGTTTGAATACGCAGTTGCACCAAGGCTAATTCGGCTTGGGCGGCATCGTGCTCGGCCCCAAGCCATTCGTTGGTTGTGCGCGCGCCCGTGCGGTGTGCGTTGCGAGTAGCAGCCAAGCGTGCTTGGCTAGCTTTGTCGGACTGTATCAAGGCTTGCAAACGTGCTTGCGCCGTGCTGATGTTTTGCCATGCAGTGCGCACGTTGTGCTCAACCTGCAGTTCGGTTAACTCTTGGTCGAAGCGCAATTTGTCGACTTGCTTCAGTGCTTCACGTTCGCGGGCTTCTACCATTCCACCTGTGCTCAAGGGCACATTCACTTGAATCCCGACCAAATATTGTGTGGTTTGGTTGCTAGCACTGCCGTACATGCCTTGCCCCATCAAGCGGTCCATTTGTGCTTGGGCCACCCAGTCAGCACGCAAGCCTTGGTCGGATTTAACTCGTTTGACTTCTTGCTCTTGAATAGCTTGCTGAAAACGCATCATCTGCAAGTTGGGTGATTGTTGTTTGGCGCGTTGGACCCAAGTGTTGGCATCGGCCAAGTTGCGGGGAGGCGAGTCAGTATGGGCGAGGCCTTTTAAGTTGATGGGTTCTTGTCCGACCAACTGTCGGTAGGCCAGTCGTTTCATGGCGACATCGTTTTCTTGCGTCAGCACATGGGCACGAATGTCAGCTACGCGGGAATTGGCCTCTTGCACATCCATCACGCTAGCGTCACCCACAGCTTGCCGTTTTTTTATTTCAGTCGCCGCTTGCTGCACCGCTTTTTGCTGTTGCTGCAAGATTTGGAGCGTTTGCTCTGCGCCAACCACTTCGAAGTATTTTTGTGCGGTACGCATCGCCAATGCGTGTTGCGCCAGCTGCCATTGCTTCTCAGCCAATTGAGCAGACAGTTCGAGCTGTTGGCTTTGGGCTTCCCGCTCTGGGTTGATCCATGCTTTTTGCGCACCCACGCTGGCTCGCGTCAGCGTCCCCACATTGACATTGGTTTTGAAGGTCACATCGCTGTAACCCAAGGCCTCTGCACCTTTGGTGCGACTGTCAGCGCCGCCAACACCCAATGCGCCAGTGACGCCGATAGTAGGTGCCCACAGGGCTTGGGCTTGTTCTTTGCGGAAGGCGGCTTGTTCGTATAGAGCTCGTGCTGCTGCAATTTCTGGGTCACGTGCTTGTGCGTTTTGCCAAGCTTGCATCAAATCGGCGCTGTGCGCTGTGGACAGACCTCCAGCCAATAAGAATGCGGCGGTGTAGGTAAGACGTTTCATTCGGAAGCTCCAGAAGCGTGAGTTACTGGCTGGTTGCGAAAAGCCATGTAATAGAAAAGTGGGATGACCAACAAGGTCAGCATCGTCGAAACAAAAATACCGAAGATGAGCGAAATGGCCAAGCCATTGAAGATGGGGTCATCCAAGATGAAGAATGCCCCCATCATGGCGGCCAAGCCTGTGAGCACAATCGGTTGTGAGCGGGTCACAGCCGAGGCCACAACGGCGTCTTTCAGCGGCATGCCGTGAGCGACCTGCAGTCGTATGAAATCCACCAACAAAATCGAGTTCCGCACAATGATGCCAGCCAACGCAATCATGCCAATCATCGAGGTGGCGGTATAGGGAGCACCCAGTAGTGCGTGGCCTGGCATGACCCCAATGATGGTCAAGGGAATGGGTGCCATGATGATGAGTGGCACCAGGTATGAGCCAAATTGCGCCACCACCAACAAGTAGATCAGCACCAAGCCTACCGCATAGGCAGCGCCCATATCGCGGAAGGTCTCATAGGTCATTTGCCATTCGCCATCCCACTTTACGGCGTAGTGTGCGTAAGGATCTGCGGGGGCGTGGATGAAGTACTCATCCACAGGTTTTCCGTTGGGAGCCACAATTTTTTCTAAACCACCTCGCATGCCAAACATACCGTACAAGGGGCTGTCGACTTTACCTGCCATATCGCCCACCACATAGGTCACAGGCAACAAGTCTTTGTGATAAATCGGTTGTTCGCGTTGCGTGTCACTGATGGTGACCAGTTGGCGAATAGGTACGATTTCGCGCTGCGAATTACGCACCCCAAAGCTCAGCAGCTTGTCGAGCGAGTCTTGTTCGCTCTTGGGTAAGCGAATGACGATGGCACCTGCATATTTGTTTTGGTCGTGCGCATAGATGGTGGATTCACCCGCCAATGCGGCACGCAAGGTGCTGACGATAGCTTGTTGTGACACGCCCATTTGCGCAGCTTTTTGGCGATTGATCAACAACACGTGGCGTGGTGCAGCGCTGATGGTGCTGTCGTCCACATCCACCACGCCGGTCTGTTGGCTGAACAACGCACGCACCGATTTGGCGACTTGGTTGCGACCTTCGTCTGTGGGGCCGTAGACCTCGGCCACGATGGGTGCCAAGACGGGTGGACCGGGTGGAACTTCAATCACTTTCACGTTGGCGTTGAACTGCTTGCCAATCGCTTGCAACGCAGGACGTTCACGCATCGCAATGAAGTGACTTTGTGCTTGCCGTAAATGCTTGTCTTGCAGGTTGACTTGAATGTCACCTACATGCCCGCCACTGCGTAAATAGTATTGACGGACCAAGCCATTGAAATTGATTGGGGCGCTCAAGCCTGCATAGGCTTGGTAATGCGTGACTTCTGGCACCGTGGCCAAGTGCGCGCCCAGCGCACGTAGTAATTTTTCAGTTTCTTCCACGCGCGTTCCAGCAGGCATGTCAACTACGACTTGGAACTCGGATTTGTTGTCGAAGGGCAGCATCTTCAATGCCACCAAGCCCGCGACGGGCAAAGCCACCGACACCACGATGGCCCCCAGTACTCCTGCACCCAGTGTCCAACGGTTGCGTGGGCCGGACTGTTCGTTCAAAAACGGGGCGAAGAGGGTTTTGAAGAATCGGTTCAACGCGTGTTTGAGAGCACTGTCGGTGGTGTGACCTTGAGCGTGACCGTGTGTCGGCGCGGCTTTCATCCAAATGCGCGCCAACCACGGCGTGACCACGAAGGCCACTGCCAGCGACAACAGCATGCCCATGCTGGCGTTGATGGGGATGGGGCTCATATACGGCCCCATCAACCCAGTGACGAAGGCCATAGGCAGCAATGCGGCAATCACAGTGAGGGTGGCCAAGATGGTGGGTGCGCCGACTTCGTCCACTGCGCCTGGAATGATTTGGGTCAGTGTTTTGTGCGGGAACAATGCTTGATGGCGGTGGATGTTTTCAACCACCACAATCGCATCGTCCACCAAGATGCCAATCGAGAAGATGAGCGCAAACAAGGACACGCGATTCAGCGTGAAGCCCCACGCCCAAGAGGCAAACAAGGTGACTGTGAGCGTCAAGATGACGGCCGTGCCGACGATGGCCGCTTCGCGACGACCCAGCGCGATGAACACCAAGGCCACCACAGAGGCGGTGGCAAACAACAGTTTTTGAATTAGCTTTTGGGCTTTGTCGTTCGCAGTTTCGCCATAGTTGCGAGTGGTGGTGACATCCATGGTGGCTGGAATTTTGCTGTGCTTGAGTGATTCGACCTGTTGCAACACGGCGTTGGCCACTTCGATGGCGTTTTCGCCGGGTTTCTTGGTGATGGCGATGGTCACTGCTGTGCGCTCAAAGGCTTGCTTGCCTGCAATACCATGCCAAACGGCCGTGTTGGGCTGTGCGCCACCGTCTTTGACGACCGCAATGTCTTGTACTAACACGGGGTTGCCCGCGCGCACCCCCACGACCAAATTGCCCACATCTTTGGCGTTGCTCAGAAACGGCCCCGATTCCACAGCAATCGCTTGTTGACCGATGAGCAAATCGCCCACTGGTGCGCCCAGATGGGCAGACTGCAACGCCAAGCGCAGTTCGGGCACGGTGATGCCAGCCGCTTGCATGCGCGCAGGGTTGATTTCAATTTGAATCGCGCGCGAGGGGCCACCCACGGTGGTGACTTCGCGTGTGCCTTTGACACGCTTCAAATCGATTTCTATGTTTTGAGCGACGCGCTCCAACTCAAACGCACTCAGGTTGCCGTCTTTGCCAAACAAGGTGAGCGACAGAATAGGTACATCGTCAATGCCTTTGGGTTTGATCAGCGGTTGCAACACGCCTAAGCCTTTGGGCAACCAGTCCGCGTGGGAGTTGACGGTGTCGTACAAGCGCACCAAGGCTTCTGTACGCGGTACGCCTACCTTGTATTGCACCGTCACCACCGACAGGCCTGGTTGTGAGACCGACATGACATGCTCTATCCCCGGAATCTGCGACAACACTTGCTCAGCTGGACCTGACACCATTAGCTCCACGTCTTTGACAGATGCGCCCGGGAAAGGGATCAGCACATTGGCCATGGTGACGTTGATCTGTGGTTCTTCCTCGCGTGGTGTCACCAGCACGGCAAACACGCCGAGTAGCAGGCACACCAGAGCCAACAGGGGGGTGATTTGCGCCGATTGGAAGAAACGAGCCAATTGGCCAGAAATGCGGAGTTTGGAATCAGTCATAACCAGCATTCTATTAACAATTTGTTGATTATCTAACTAATCAGTTATTTAATTAAATAGCTAAATTAATATTACACTCGCATTTATGACCAAACTTCCAGACCAAGCCATTGATCGGGTGGCTACCTATTTTCAGGCTTTAGCTGAGCCAACGCGGTTGCGCATTTTGAACTTGTTGCGGGAGCGAGAGCACAACGTGGGTGAATTGGCTGAGGTGTGTGGCTACACGGCTGCCAATATGTCACGCCACTTGGCGGTGCTGATGCAGCAAGGGTTCGTCAAGCGTGAAGGGCGTGGCACCAGTGTGTATTACCAAATCGCTGATCCGACAATCTATACCCTGTGCGATTTGGTGTGCAACCGCATCACGCAGCAACACACAGAACAAGCCTGGCCAATGGTGGTAGCCACGAAAAAACGTACCACTGCTACAAGGAGAGCTGCATGAAGTCTGCACATGATTTGGTAGTTGCTGCCAAGCAAGCCGTTCAAGAAATTTCTGTCGACGAAGCCGTCAAGGCCATTCAGACCTGCGATCTGTTGATCGATGTTCGCGAGACGGACGAGTATTTAGCGGGCCATTTGCCTGGTGCCACGCATCTGTCGCGCGGCATGCTGGAGTTCAAGATGGCGGGTAACCCCAAGTGGCAAGCGCGTGACTTGAAGATCTTGCTGTATTGCAAAACCAGTGGCCGTGCTGCGCTGTGCGCCCAGTCATTGGCACACATGGGCTACACCCATATCCAATCTATTGCCGGTGGGATTGATGCATGGCAAGCCGCAGGGCATGACGTGTTCAAGCCTGCGCAACCTTCGTTTGAGTGATGGGATTTGTATGACTGGAAAAACTATTCGCGTTGAGTTATCTCAACGGCATGACTACCGCTTCGACATAGCATTCGGCGGTGATGCGCCCGTGCTGACCAGTGATGAGCCTGCGCCGTTGGGGGCTGGTTTAGGTCCCTCTCCGATGCAGATGCTGTGTGCGGCTGTAGGTAACTGCTTGTCCGATTCCCTGTTGTTTGCGTTTCGCAAATTCAAGCAGGTGCCTGAGCCTATGCATTGCACGGTGACTGCTGAGGTGGGGCGAAATGCTGAGAACCGATTGCGTGTGCTGCATATGACAGCTCAAATTCGGTTGGGTGTAGAGGCCTCAGTGCTGCAGCAAGTGGACCATGTGTTGGCGCAGTTTGAAGAGTTTTGTACGGTGACACAAAGTGTTCGCCAAGGCATACCCGTCACCGTTGAGGTGTTTGATGGCGCTGGTGTTCAATTGAAATAATTTAGAAAGAGTTGTCTGATGAGTACGTTTGATCATGCCAATTTGATTCAAGGCATCAATGAATGCCTGACTCCATTTCGCAAATCCCAATCAGAAGCGATGCAAGGCTTTGGTCAATTGGCCCGTGCATCCATGGCTGAAGGGGCCATCAGTGCAAAGAACAAAGAATTGATCGCTTTGGCGATTGGCATTACCCAGCATTGCTCCGGCTGTGTGGGTTTTCATGTCAAGGCCTTGCGCAAGCTCGGTTGTACCCGCGACGAGCTGGAAGAGATGTTGACCATTTGCGTTTACATGGGCGGTGGCCCCGCCCTGATGTATTCCGCTGAAGCGCTGAAAGCGTGGGACACGTTGGCATAAGAAAGTAGCACCATGAGCGTCGAAAACCAAGATCCCAAGAAAGTGATTCCCATCCAAGCCGTTCCGGTTGACGATGAGGAAATGGTGTCGTTGTATGCAGCGGCTAAGAAAATTTACCCGCGCTCGGTCGAAGGCGTCTTCGCTTATTGGCGTTGGGTGGTGGTGGCTATCACGCAACTCGTGTTTTATGGCTTGCCGTGGATGGAGTGGGGCGCACGTCAAGCGGTGCTGTTTGATTTAACCGCGCGCCGTTTCTATATTTTTGGTTTGGTGCTGTACCCACAAGACTTCATTTATTTGACAGGCTTGTTGGTCATCTCGGCTCTTTCGCTATTCTTGTTTACAGCGGTGGCCGGTCGTTTGTGGTGCGGTTATGCCTGCCCGCAAACGGTGTACAGCGAAATCTTTTTGTGGATTGAGCGCAAGGTGGAGGGGGACCGTTCTGCCCGCATGCGCTTGGATCAGTCTGCGTTCTCTGCAGAAAAGCTGGGTAAAAAATCGCTAAAGCATTTCTTGTGGATCGTATTGTCTCTGTGGACGGGTTTCACGTTTGTGGGCTACTTCGCGCCGATCCGTGATTTGGCCGCAGACTTGCTGCTGAACCAAGTGAGTGCATGGGGCATTTTCTGGATTTTGTTTTATGCCTTTGCCACTTATGGCAATGCGGGTTTCATGCGCGAGCAGGTGTGCAAGTACATGTGCCCTTACGCACGTTTTCAGAGTGCCATGTTTGACCATGACACCTTGATCGTGACCTACGACACCGAACGTGGTGAACCTCGAGGTGCACGCTCGAAGAAGGCGGACATCAAAGCCGCCAATTTGGGTGCATGTGTCGACTGCACCTTGTGTGTGCAAGTCTGTCCCACAGGCATTGATATTCGCAACGGCCTGCAGTACGAGTGCATCGGTTGCGGTGCCTGCGCCGACGTGTGCGACACGGTGATGGACAAAATGGGCTACGCCCGTGGCTTGGTGCGCTACACCACGCAAAACGCGATGGCCAACAAATGGACCACTGGGCAAATGCTGCGTCGCGTGGCGCGCCCACGGGTGCTGATGTACACCTCGTTCTTGTTGGCTTTGATCATTGCAGTGGGGGTGTCGTTGGGCATGCGCACGCCGTTCAAGGTGGATGTGGTGCGTGACCGTGCCACCTTGGCACGCATCACCGAGAACGGGGCTTTGGAAAACATCTACCGATTGCAAGTGATGAATGCGTCAGAAGTGAACAAGACCTATGCGTTGTCCGTGCAAGGCATCCATGGCATCGACATCGTGACCGATAAAACGGTGGACGTGGGCGCAGCCCAAGCGAAGTGGGTGGTGGTGCGTGTGAACGTGCCCTACGGCACGGCAGAAGCGGGGTCGCACAAGATTGAGTTCACCATCCAAGACACCGCCAGCACGGATGTGTTGCATGAGAAGTCGGTGTTCTTGGTGCCGCGCTAAGCACTGCACATGACCACGGCTGAGACCCTCGCGCCTCTCTCCGTCAATACCTGGGTGCGCATGACGCGCCCGGGTTTTTTGGCGATCACCGTGGTCGCTTGCATCTTGGGTATCAGCACCGCGGTTGCTTGCGGTCACCCGATTCAGTGGGGAATGGCTGCCGCCACCCTACTGCTGGCTGTGTTAATGCATGCCGCAGCCAATGTGTTGAACGATTACCACGATGCCTTGAACGGTGCAGACGATGCCAACCAACACGGTTTGTTTCCGTTCACAGGCGGCGCACGCATGATTCAAACAGGCGAAGTGAGCCTGACGGATACGCGCGATTTGGTGCTGGCTTTGTTGTTGATTATGGTTCCTGCAGGTTTGTGGCTTGCGGTGCAAA
>JBFYKC010000009.1:0-7171 GCA_041311135.1 Comamonadaceae bacterium
TGTTGATTAACTGTTCCGCGGTGATTCTTGATTCCGTGCCAGAGATTCACGCCGAATTCAAAGACTTTTTCCATGAGCTCGAGTTCTGGAGCGTGATGTTCTTCACACTTGAATACATCGCACGCGTGTGGTCCCTCGGTGCCAAGTACAACAAAGGCAACGGTGGCAGCTGGAAAGGCCGCTTCGAATACATGTTCAGCCCATTTGGTTTGGTCGACTTCTTTGCCACCATGCCCCATTACTTGCACATGTTCTTCCCCACGCTCGATTTGCGTATCTTGCGCGTGCTGCGCTTGCTGCGAATTTTGAAACTCTCCAAATACAACACCGCGCTGCAAGACTTGTTTCATGCCATCCATTCCGAACGCCAAGCGTTTGGCTCTGCGGTGTTTTTGTTGACCATTGCCACCATCGTGTCGGCCTCGTTGATGCACTTCGCAGAAGGTCACCATCAGCCCGAGTTCTTCGGAACCATTCCCCACTCCATCTACTGGTCGATCGTGACCATCACTTCGGGCTACGGCAACGTGGAACCAATGACCAAAGCTGGAGAAGCCATTGCGCTGATCACCGGCTTCTTGGGCGTCTGTATGGCCGCGATCATGACCGGTATCGTGGCCTCTGCGTTCTCCAACCAAGTGGCGCGCAAGAAAGCCGCGTTTGAAGCGCAACTGCGTGAGGTTTTCAAAGACGGCAATATGTCTGAAGAAGAGAAAGAAACCCTCCAACGTCTGCAAGCGCATTACCGCTTATCCGATGAGCAAGTCGAAGCCATGATGCTTCGCGCTAAAAACAAATCGTCAGCCAATGACTGAGCGAGCCATGACTACAGCAGTTTCCACCCCCTCGACCTATCAGCGCATCAAGCGCCGCACCTTCGAAATCATGGAAGGCGAAGTGCCTGACAAGTACAGCAGCTTCGTTGAAATCTTCGTAGCACTCTTGGTGGTGGCCAACGTGATTGGCATCATCTTGGAGTCTGTGCCAGAAATCCATGAAGCTTTCGAGCATGAGTTCCATTGGTTTGACGTATTCAGCGTGGCTGTGTTCTCGATTGAATTCATCATGCGCGTTTGGTCGTACAGCGAGAAATACATTCATACTGGCGGCACTGCGTGGGATGGGCGCAAAGAGTATGTGTTTAGCTTCTACGGCATCATCGACTTTGTCAGTACCGTGCCGTTCTATCTGCAGCTTCTTTTCCCAGGCGCTGACTTGCGCGTGCTGCGGATGTTCCGTTTGATGCGAATTTTCAAACTCTCTCGCTACAACAGCGCGTTTGAAGACATGGTGGCAGCCGTGAAGGCAGAAAAGGATTCGTTCTCTTCCGCAGTTTTCTTGCTATTCATTAGCTGCTTGTTGTTCTCTTCTTTGATTTACATCATCGAAGGCCATGAGCAACCTGACGTGTTCCCTTCGATCCCCGCGGCGATGCACTGGTTTGTGATTACCATCGTATCGGGCTGGGGCAACGTAGATCCTGTGACTTTCGTCGGCACGATCTTGGTCATCTTTACGCAAATCTTGTCCATCGCTTTGGCCGCGATCTTGACTGGTGTGGTGGCAACCGCCTACACCGCCCAAGTAGAACGTCGTCAAGCTTTGTATGAAATGGAAGTTCGCAACGTACTGGCTGACGGCGTCGTCACTGAAGAAGAACAGGCTCAACTTAAAATTATGCAAGCCAAACTTGGCATGTCTGATGAGCAAGTAGAGGCGATCAAACACCAAATGGAAGAAGAGAAACAAATCTCTGACGCCAACAAGCAAGTTAAATAATGCAACAGAGGGTTACCCATGGACAACGGCGCATACGAAAAATACAAGCAAGAAAATCCTGACGTTTACACCCCTTTGTCGACTTATGAATATGTTGACAAATTTGTGCATCAACTCACCAATGCTGAATTGGTGGTGTGCGGCGTGGCCATCGCTTTAGCGATCGTGGCATTGGCCAAACTTTTTACCAAGCGAAAAAACAAATCCACTGAAGACCACAGCGAGTAAAGAGGAAGAACCATGAGTGAAGTTCCAGAAACCGAATTGCCAGACCACGGCAACGACCCGTTTCGCACCCGTTGCGCCATGTTGGTGTCCGGCTTGGCCATGTGTTTGGCCATCGCCAGCTTGGGTGGCAACAACGCCTCGAAAGAGAGCATGAGCAACAACATCTTGGCCTCCAACGCCTACGCGTTCTACCAAGCCAAGAACATTCGCCAGACCGAATACAAAATCGCAGCGGATGACCTACGCTTACAGCTGGCCAACGAGAAGCTCACGCCTGCTGCGAAAGCCTTGGCTGAGAAAAAACTTGAGGCCTATGAAAAGAACATCGCGCGCTACGAGTCTGAACCCGAAACCGGTGACGGCAAAAAAGAGCTGATGGAAAAAGCCAAAGAGCACGAACACGAGCGCGACATTGCCTTGCGCCAAGATCCGTGGTTCGACTACGCCGAAGCCCTGCTGCAAATTGCCATCGTGTTGACCTCGGTCGCGATTCTGACCGGTGCCCATGTGTTGTTCTGGGTCCCTTGCGGATTAGGACTTTTGGGTATCTTTTCAACCATCAATGGTTTCTTGTTGTTGATATAACGCAAAACCTCTTGAGCAAAGGCCCCTTTGGGGCCTTTTTCCATCCTACTTTCGTTTTTAATAAACCATGCAAAGCATCCCTGCAACGACTTCTTGGCGCGGCCGAATTGAACACTTCATCAACTACCCCACGATCCAACACTTGTTGGTGTTTCTGATCGTCGTGAACGCCGCCATCTTGGGGATTGAGACCAACCACAACGTGATGACCTCTTGGGGAGACGAGCTCTTCTTGTTAGACCACGCGATCTTAGGTATCTTCATTGCCGAGATCGTGCTGCTGATTGCCGCACGCGGGTTCTCGTTCTTCAAAGATGCTTGGTGCGTGTTTGACTTCATCGTGGTGGGCATTGCGTTGGTGCCCGCCTCTGGCTCGCTGTCTGTGCTGCGCGCCCTGCGCGTGTTGCGGGTGCTGCGTCTGATCAACAAGGTCGAAAGCATGCGCAAAGTGGTTGGCGGCTTGCTCAGTTCGTTGCCAGGCCTCGGCTCGGTGTTTGGCTTGATCATGATTATTTTTTATGTAGCCTCTGTGGTCGCTACCAACTTGTTCCACAAAGACTTTCCTGATTGGTTTGGCGACTTAAGCACCAGCGCCTTCACCTTGTTCCAAGTCATGACGCTAGAGAGCTGGGCTGACGGCATTGCACGCCCCATCATGGAAGTGTTCCCCTATGCGTGGGTGTTCTTCATTTTGTTCATCTTGATCGCCACGTTCATCATCTTCAATTTGTTTATTGCTGTGATCGTGGACTCCATCACGGCAGATCATGAAAAAGACCATCGGGACCATCACCACCAAAGTACGGTGCAAGAAGAACTGCAGCACCTGCGCCAAGAGATGGCTGAGTTGCGCCAATTACTAACCAAGCAAAACCAATGAACACCACCCATCACCCCCACACGCAACAGGGCTTGCTCGGCACCATTTACACCTGGTTGTTTGACCCAGACTTTAAGAACGGGCTCAACCACACCGTCGAGCGCAGCATTGCGTTCTTGATCATCGCCAGTGTGATTGCGGTGCTGATTGAGAACACCCCCGAGCTCTACAACAGCTACGCTGGTTGGTTCCATGGTTTTGATGTGGTGTCTGTGGGTATTTTTACGATTGAATATGTGTTGCGCGTCGCCACCGCGCATTTGAATCCTGAATTCAAAGGCAAGTCATTTCCGAGGTTGCGCTACGCCTTCAGCTTTTATGCCTTGGTCGACTTGGTGGCCATCGCCCCGTTTTACTTCGCCCGATTTGTCGACGTGGATGTCGAAATGCTGCGCGTGTTGCGGGTGTTACGACTGGCACGGATGTTCAAGCTCTCACGCCAAATCATTCCCGCATGGCAGGAGTTTCAAGCGCTGAATGAGGGCCGCAGCTTCCGCGCCAAAGTGTTTGCCATGTTGGAACCCACGGGGCACTCAGGCCGTTTGCACGCCTACATCGACAACTTCATCGTATTCTGGATCGCGTTGTCCATCATCTGCGTGGTGTTTGAAACCGTTGAATCGGTGCGTGCCTTGTTTGCGGTGGAATTCCATGTGATCGACGTGATGGCGTTCACCATCTTCACCCTTGAATACATTGCACGCGTTTACTCAGCGCCAGAAAACCCCAAGTACAAACATCTGCGCATGCCGCATTGGGCGCACATCCGCACCGGCCAAGCCATCATCGACTTGCTGACCATCTTGCCCTTCATTTTGGAAAGTTTGTTCAGCCAACACATCGACCTGCGTTTCTTGCGCGTGTTCCGTTTGATGCGCATGCTCAAACTCACCCGCTATACCTCGGCGATGGAAACCCTCTACAAAGTGGTGCTGCGTGAGTGGCAAGTCATCTTTGCCTCGGTCTTTGTGATGATGTTGTTGGTGGTGTTGACGGCCAGCTTGGGCTACTTGTTTGAGCATCCCGCTCAGCCTGACAAGTTCGAGAACATTCCGCAATCTATTTATTGGGCCGTGGTCACGTTGGCATCGGTGGGTTATGGCGACATCTCGCCCATCACCCCCATGGGACGCGCACTCACTGTCATCTTGGCCTTGGTGGGCATTGGCATTTTTGCCATTCCTGCCGGCTTGTTGGCCTCTGCTTTCACCGACCAACTGCGCATCGACCGCGACGCGTTCAAACAACGCCTGATGCTGGCGTTTGAAGACGGCTTGCTCGACAGCGCTGAACGCGAAATCATCGTGGCCGAAGCCGAGCGTTTGCATTTGTCGCACGACGAAGTCAAACGCCTCACCGACGAAGCACGGGCTGAATTCGCAGCCAAAGAAGCCGACAACCACACCCAAGCCAATGGCTTGGTGCTAGATGCCAAAGCACACCCCGCACTGGCAGCTGCACAGTTCAAACTGCTGGTGGCCCAGTTGGCCTTGATCACCGAAGCCACCGGCGAAGCGGCGTTGCACAAGAGCCTCAAAGACGCGCCCACCCAAGACAACACCGAGCTCGAAGTGCTCGCCTTGCTAGCCAAGCGCAAGGCATAACAACGCGTCACGACTCGCCGCCATGACGCACTTTTACGAACCCCGTTTGGGTCACGGCTTGCCGCATGACCCATTCAACGCCATCGTTGGGCCACGGCCCATTGGCTGGGTGTCCACCCGCAGCCACGACGGCGTGTTGAACTTGGCACCGTATAGTTTTTTCAGTGCGTTCAACTACATCCCCCCCATCGTGGGCTTTGCCAGCATCGGCGCCAAAGACTCGTTGCGCAACGTGCAAGACAACGGCATGTTTGTGTGGAACTTGGTCACACGCCCCTTGGCCGAGGCCATGAACCAAACCTGCGCCCCCGTGGGCCCTGAGGTGAATGAGTTTGAACTGGCCGGCTTGGCCACCGCACCTTCCCGCGTGGTGGATGTGCCGCGCGTGGCAGACAGCCCCGTGTCGTTTGAATGCCGCTGCACACAAATCATTCAGCTCGAAGGCCTGGACCAACAAAAGATACCGACTTGGTTGGTTCTGGGTGAGGTGGTGGGGGTACACATTGCCGGCCATTTGCTCAAAGACGGCGTGTACGACACCGCCCATGCCGACCACATCTTGCGTGGCGGCGGACCTGCAGACTATTTCACGATTGGCCCCGAGCAGCTATTCAAAATGTGGCGCCCTAAAGGCTGAAACCCCGGACGGAGAAAACCCGACCAAGCTCACGCCCTGAGCTCATCAGGCCGGTATGCTCATCGACTCGTCCGATTTTTCGTCTCACCTGCGCGATCATTCACACATGTCTCAACCTCACGCCACCGGTTTCATGGTCCTGCACAGCAACCAGCTCGAAGGGCTGCGCGAGTTGGCGGTGCGCTTCATTCGCGACAACCCGCTGCCTCCGTTGGCGCCCGAGGTGCTGCTGGTGCAAAGCAACGGCATGAAGCATTGGCTCGAATTGGCTTTGGCCAAAGACCTGGGCATTTGTGCCGCCACACAGGTGGCATTGCCCTCGGCCAAGTTGTGGCAAATCTACCGTGCCGTGTTGGGCCCCGACAGCGTGCCCGCCCACATGCCGCTCGACAAATCGCCCTTGGTGTGGCGCATCATGCGGCGCTTGCCCGATCTGCTGAAGCAACCCCGTTTTGCCCCACTCGCCAATTACCTCGGCAACCACACACTGAACGACCGCCGTTCGTACCAACTCGCCGCGCAGTTAGCCGATGTGCTCGATGGTTACCAAAACTACCGTGCCGATTGGCTGGAAGATTGGGCGAACAACCTGGACCAACTGCGCCCCCTTAAAGGCACAGCCACCCCCTTGCCTGACGCGCACAGTTGGCAACCGGCCTTGTGGCGTGACTTGTTGCAAGACTTGTCAGCCGATGCCCCCCTACACGCGGCGTTGTCACACCGCTTCCGCTCACGGGCAGATGTGCACGATGCGTTCATGCACGCGATGCAGCGTCTGCCAGAAGGCCAACGCCCCGCAGGCGTGCCCCAGCGCTTGATGGTGTTTGGCGTGACCTCTCTGTCCATGCAGACGGTGGAAGCCTTGGCTGCATTGGGTCGCGTTTGCCAAGTGCTGATGTTGGTGCAAAACCCCTGCCAACACTACTGGGGCCATGTGGTGGAAAGCCGTATGCCGCTGGCCAAATTGGCACGTCAACGCCAAACGCACAAACCCAACTTGCCCATCCCCAACGACGATGGCAGTTTGAGTGAAGCCGATCAATACACCCTGCACACCGCCACACATCCGCTGCTGGCGGCGTGGGGCAAGCAAGGTCGAGACTACCTGCACCTGTTAGACAACTTTGACGACGTGTCACGCTACCAACACCTGTTTGCCAACCGTGTAGATGTGTTCGTCGACCCCCTGGTGGTCGCCCATGAAGCAGGGCGGCAACCCACCCAACTGGAACACCTGCAGTCCACCCTGCTGAACTTAGAACCCACCCCGCCCACTCCCAACGAAGTGGCGGCGGGGGACACCAGCATCACCGTGGTGCAGGCACATTCGCCGCAGCGCGAAGTTGAGGTGTTACACGATCGCCTGCTGGCCTGGCTAGACGCAGACGAGCAACTGACGCCCAGTGACATCATGGTGATGGTGCCCGACATGGCGGTGTTTGCCCCACACATCCATGC
>JBFYKC010000115.1:0-7674 GCA_041311135.1 Comamonadaceae bacterium
AGTTTTCATGTTGATTCAAAAATTGAGGTTGCAACGCGGCTGGTCTCAGCAGCAATTGGCCGACCTCAGCGGTTTGAGTGTGCGAACCATTCAGCGTCTTGAGCAAGGCCAAAGCGCCAGCATGGAGTCACTCAAGTCCTTGGCTGCTGTGTTTGAAATTGATTTTTCTGAACTGCAAAGGACCGCTATGCCTACCCACGACACCCCAGACCAAGCCTCCCCTGTCACTGATAACAGCCTAAGCACCGACGAGGCCTTGGCCTTGCACCACGTGCGCAAGCTCAAGGGCTTTTACATTCACCTCGCACAATACGTCATCGTCATAGCAGCACTGTTTGCCATCAACCTGTGGCAAGGCACGCCACGTATGTGGGCCGTGTGGCCTGCGCTGGGTTGGGGCATTGGCATCTTGTTTCATGCGGCTCGCGTCTTTGAAGTTCACCCGTTTGGCCCTGATTGGGAAAGGCGCAAAGTAGAAGAACGGTTGGGGCGAAAAATCTAAACGTTGCAACGGTTGGTCCACGAAAACCCGTAGGCCAGCCGCCTAAAATCACGGCATGACGAAACCTGCTCACCCTGCGACAGAACAAGACCACAAGCCCAGCAACTTTTTGCGTCAAATCATCGAGAGCGATTTGGCCCAAGGCACCTATGCCAGCCGCCGCTGGGCCGGCAGTCCCGGTGACGCAGCCCACCACGCCAAAGGCGAGCCTGACCCGGCCAAGATTCGCACACGTTTTCCACCCGAGCCCAACGGCTACTTGCATGTAGGGCATGCCAAAAGCATCTGCATCAACTTCGGCTTGGCGCGCGACTACGGTGGCGTCTGCCACCTGCGCTTTGACGACACCAACCCCGAAAAAGAAGACACCGAATACGTCAACTCCATCATCGATGCGGTGAAGTGGTTGGGCTTTAGCTGGAGCCAAGCTGGCAACGACGCGCCCTACCAAGCCAGTGACTACTTCGACTTCATGTACCGCGCGGCGGAGCACCTGATTGAAGCTGGCCACGCCTACGTCGATGAGCAAACCCCTGAAGAAATGCGCGTCAACCGCGGCGACTTTTCTAAGCCCGGCGTGGACAGCCCTTTCCGCTCACGCACCCCGGCTGAAAACCTCACACGCTTTCGCGACATGCGCGACGGCAAACTGGCCGACGGTGCCGCCGTGCTGCGGGCCAAGATCGACATGGCGTCGCCCAACATCAACCTGCGCGACCCGGCCATCTACCGCATTCGCCGCGCTACACATCACAACACGGGCGATCAATGGTGCATCTACCCGATGTACACCTTTGCCCACCCGATTGAGGACGCGTTGGAGCAAATCACCCACAGCATTTGCACGCTGGAGTTTGAAGACCAACGTCCGTTCTACGACTGGTTGATGGCACGCTTGTGCGAAGGCGGGTTGCTGGCAAGCCCGCCGCCCAAGCAATACGAGTTCTCGCGCCTCAATCTCACCTACGTCATCACCAGCAAACGCAAACTTGCGCAGTTGGTGAACGAGGGCAAGGTCAGTGGCTGGGACGATCCCCGTATGCCCACCATCGTCGGCTTGCGCCGCCGTGGCTACACGCCCGAAAGCCTGCAACTGTTTGCTGAGCGCATTGGCGTGACCAAGAGCGACAGTTGGATCGACTACAGCACCCTCGAAGGTTGTTTGCGCGAAACGCTGGAAAACACCGCACACCGCGCCATGGCCGTGCTCGACCCGGTCAAACTCGTGCTCACCAACTGGGACAACGTGATGGGTGCAGGTCACTTAGAGCCTTGCACACAACCTGCACTGCCACACGCTGAGGAAGGCGCTGAAGTGCCCACACGCCATTTCAAAATTGGCAAAGAAGTGTGGATTGAGCGTGACGACTTCGCCGAAGTGCCGCCCAAGGGCTACAAACGTCTCTACCCTGGCAACAAAGTGCGCCTCAAAGGCGGCTACGTCATTGAATGCACAGGCTGCACGAAAGATGCAAATGGTGTGGTAACAGAAGTACAAGCCACCGTCATCCCCGACACCAAGAGCGGCACACCGGGCAGCGCCACGGTCAAGGCCAGCGCTGCCATCACCTGGGTCGGCGTGAACGATGGCCTGCAAGCACAAGTTCGCCTCTACGACCGCTTGTTCACCGATGCCCAACCCGACGCCGGTGGCAAAGACTTCCTCGCGGCGTTGAACCCCGACAGCCTCAAGGTCGTGACCGCTTACGTCGAGCCATCTCTGGCCAACGTGCCTGCCGGCAGCCACTTTCAGTTTGAGCGCCATGGCTACTTTGTGACCGACCGCGTGGACCACGCCCTTGGCAAGTTGGTGTTCAACAAAATCACGGGGCTCAAGGACACGTGGGCGAAGTGACCACGCGCCCATGCTCATCCGCTTCAACAAGCCTTACGGCGTCCTCAGCCAGTTCACCCCTGAGGGACGCTGGCGGGGGCTGAAAGACTTCATCGATCTGCCCGGCGTGTACGTGGCCGGTCGCTTGGACGCCGAAAGCGAAGGCTTGTTGTTGCTCACCGACGATGGCCAACTGCAAGCCCGCATTGCCGACCCGCGCTTCAAAATGGAAAAAACCTACCTCGCGCAAGTGGAGGGCATCGTCGAAGCATCCGCACTGCAAGCGCTGCGCCAAGGCGTGCGGCTCAACGATGGCCTCACCCTGCCCGCAAGGGCAAGCACCGTTGAGCCGCCCGCTGACCTGTGGGAACGCGATCCGCCCATTCGTGTGCGACAAACCAAACCCACCTCGTGGCTTGAGCTGACGATTCGCGAAGGCCGCAACCGCCAGGTGCGCCGCATGACCTCGGCCGTGGGGCTGCCCACCCTGCGGCTGATTCGCACCCAGATTGGCCCCTACACCTTGCAAGACTTGCCCTTGGGCACCTGGCAAGACACCTCAGCTCCGGGATAATTGGCCCCATGCCCACATCCGCCATCGCCACACTCCGTCAGGCTCTTGCCACCTTGCGCAGCGACGCCAGCACCGACCGCGCGTTTGTGCAAGCCGCGCGCGCGCAACACGCGCTGTTCCAAGCCCTGCCACCGAAGTTTGAAGAGGTCTGGCTTGGCTTGGTGGACCGCTTGGAATCGAGTGCGCTGTTCAACGAAGAAAGCTGCTCGTTCAGCCAAACCGACTTACTCGACAGCTTGGCCATGGTGCTCGACAAAGCCGAAGCCAAATTGCAATCCACGACATGACCGCGCCTGAAAATTTTCAAATCTTCACCGTCAAGGTGGAACCCGCCGAATTGCAATACGACGTGGAAGGCGACCTCACCCTGCTAGAAGCCGCGGAGATGTCGCGCATCGAACTGCCCAGTTCGTGTCGCAATGGCACGTGCCGCACGTGTTTGTGCAAGTTGGTGAGCGGCGACGTGACCTACACCATCGAGTGGCCGGGCTTGAGTGCCGAAGAAAAAGCCGAAGGCTATGTGTTGCCCTGCGTGGCGCGCCCCACGTCCCATGTGGTGCTTGAGCAAACCGAAGCGCGCGCCACCTAAGCTCCACATGCAACCGATTTACCAAGACGAACACCTGCTGGTGTTTGAAAAACCCAGCGGCTTGCTGTCGGTGCCTGGCCGCGGCCCAGACAAGCAAGACTGTTTGTCCAAACGCGTACAAGACATCTACACCGACGCGTTGGTGGTGCACCGCCTCGACCAAGACACCTCGGGCCTGATCGTGATGGCACGCGGCATTGAAGCACAGCGCCGCATCAGCCGCCTGTTTGAAACGCGTCAGGTGAGCAAACGCTACGTCGCCGTGGTAGCGGGTAACCCCTTGCTCACGCAAGCGCAGGTACCCACCAACGACGAAGGGTGGCGGGCGATTGAAGGCAACATCTTGCTGGACTGGGAGCGTCGCCCGATTCACATCATTCACCCCGATGGCAAGCCCAGCCTGAGCCTGTGGCGCATGGTGCAAGCGGGTGATCGCGCCAGCTTGATTGAGCTGGAACCGTTCACTGGCCGCACCCACCAACTGCGTGTGCACATGCAAAGCTTGGGTCACCCCATGCTGGGTGATTCGCTGTATGCGCCGCCGGACATCAAAGCACGCGCACCCCGTTTGATGCTGCATGCGCAAGACATCGGGTTTCCCCACCCTTTTACCGAAAAACCTTTGTTCTTCTCGGCTCCGGTGGCGTGGTCTGCGGCAAACCCCTATGTTTCAGAGGCGCAGGCGTAAGACATCTGTAGTCCAAGCGGCGCAAACTGTTTTAGTTCTAACTTTTTTATAACTGGAGACAAAAATGCGTGAAGTAGTTGTGGTCAGCGGTGTTCGTACAGCCATTGGTACCTACGGCGGTAGCCTGAAAGACATTCCCCCCACCGAGTTGGCCGCGACCGTGGTGCGCGAGGCCTTGGCCCGTGCGCACACCGAGGGCAAAGACGTGGGCCATGTGGTGTTCGGCCATGTGGTGAACACCGAACCCAAAGACATGTACTTGTCACGCGTGGCAGCTATCAATGGCGGCTGCGCCGAAACCACGCCCGCATTCAACGTCAACCGTTTGTGCGGTTCGGGTTTGCAAGCCATCATCAGCGCCAGCCAAGCAATTGCCTTGGGTGACTGCGATGTGGCGATTGGCGGCGGCGCCGAAAACATGAGCCGTGGTCCCTACGCGGCACTCGCCACCCGCTGGGGTGCACGCATGGGCGACACCAAAATGATCGACATGATGGTCGGCGCCTTGCACGACCCCTTCCACAACATCCACATGGGTGTCACTGCAGAAAACGTGGCCGCCAAATACGGCATCACCCGTGAGATGCAAGACGCCGCAGCGGTGGAAAGCCACAACCGCGCTGAAAAAGCCACGGCTGCTGGTTTGTTCAAAGACCAAATCGTGCCCATCATGCTCAAGAGCAAAAAAGGCGATGTGGCCTACACCACCGACGAGCACTTCCGCACCGGCGCCACCATGGCCGACTTCTCTAAGCTCAAGCCCGTGTTCCAAAAAGAAAACGGCACCGTGACCGCAGGCAACGCCTCTGGCATCAACGACGCAGCCGCCGCCGTGGTGTTGATGGAAGCCAAAGCCGCCCAAGCCCGTGGTTTGAAGCCCTTGGCACGCTTGGTCGGCTACGCCCACACCGGCTTGGACCCCAAGATCATGGGCGTGGGCCCCATCTCGGCCACACAAGCGGTGCTCAAACGCACAGGTCTCACCGTGAACGACTTGGACGTGATTGAAGCCAACGAAGCCTTTGCCGCCCAAGCCTGCGCGGTCACCCAAGAGCTGGGCCTCAACCCTGCCAAGGTCAACCCCAACGGTTCGGGCATTTCGTTGGGTCACCCCATCGGCGCCACAGGTGCCCTCATCACCGTGAAGGCCTTGTACGAACTGCAACGCATTCAAGGTCGTTACGCATTGGTCACCATGTGTATCGGCGGCGGCCAAGGGATTGCCGCCATCTTCGAGCGCGTCTAAGCCTCGATGCAGCGCCCAACCGAAGGGGGTTCAACTCCTGCGAGCAGTCAGTTCGCCCTGTTGAATCAGCCTCGGTTTGGGCCTTTTTTTTGGACCCAGTTTTGCGGTGCGGCGAATGACAACCTCTTCAAGTTCGCCCTGACCGTGATGGTCACCTACCAACTCAGCGTGAGTTGGCTGCCCGCCTCTTTGGCGGGTTTGGTCATTGGGGCCTTGTTCATCCTCCCCTTTGTGTTGTTCTCCGCCACCAGCGGGCAGTTGGCCGAAAAGTACGACCACGCCGTGTTGATGCGTTGGGTGAAAAACTTTGAAATCGCCATCATGGGTATGGCCGCTGTGGGCTTTGCCACCCACCAGGTGGCGCTGCTGTTGCTGTGCACCTTGTTGATGGGGCTGCACGCCACGCTGTTTGGTCCGGTGAAGTTTGCTTACCTGCCGCGCATCTTGCACACGCATGAGCTCACCGGAGGCAACGGCATGGTGGAAATGGGCACGTTTGTGGCTATCTTGCTGGGCAATTTGGTGGGTGGCTTGTTGGTCGCAATGCCAGACATCGGCCACAGTGTGGTGGCCGTGGCATGCATCTGGGTGGCGTTGCTGGGGCGCTGGGCGAGCGCACGCATACCGTCAGTGACGCCCAGTCTGCCGCACACCGCCATCAACTGGAACCCGCTCACCGAAGCGCGGCACAACCTGCAGTTGGCCCGCGCCAACCCACGGGTGTTTCACACCTTGCTGGGTATCAGCTGGATGTGGTTTTTTGGCGCCACGTTCTTAAGCCAATTCCCCAGCTTCGCCAAAGAGGTGCTGCACGGTGACGCACACGTGGCCTCGTTGCTGTTGGTGGTGTTCTCTGTGGGCATTGGTCTAGGGTCGCTGATGTGTGAAACGCTGAGCCGAGGGCGCGTTGAAATTGGCCTGGTGCCACTGGGGGCGATGGGCATGAGCTTGTTTGCGGTGGATCTGTATATGGCCTGCAGTCGACTCACCAACGCGCCGCTGATGGACATCACCACCTTCTTGGCACACAGCCCGCACTGGCGCGTCATGGCCGATTTGTTCTTGCTTAGCCTGTTCACAGGCCTCTACAGCGTGCCCCTGTATGCGTGGGTGCAACTGCACAGCCCACCCACCGAATGTGGCCGCATCATGGCGGCCAACAACATCATCAATGCGTTGTTCATGATTGCCAGTGCATTGATCGCCGGCGCCTTGGTTGGCATGGGGTTGACAATTTCGGAGGTGTTGCTGTGGACCGGCGTAACCAATGCCGCGTTCACCACCGCCCTGTTTGTCGCAGAACCCATTTACTTTCGGCGCCTGGTGCATTGGCTACGCGGTGTTTGACGCAGCGCAAGAGATTTTTGATTTTTTACAATTAAGCTTTCGCATCCGCATTGTTTGCCTTGCTTTTGAAAGCCCTTATTGAGAGCCCTTATGTCTGAAACACTCACTGCCCCCATGCCCACACGTGAAGTCACCTTGGCTTGGTCGGATGCGCTGTCGCTTGAGCTCGACTTCATGGACGACACACACCGTGAGTTTGTGGACTTGCTGGCCGCCACCGAGTTGGCTGATGACGACACCTTGACCGAGCGCTTTGCTGCCTTGATCGCGCACACCGAAGACCACTTTGGCGGCGAAGACAAATGGATGAAAGACACCAAGTTTTCATCGAGCAACTGCCACACCATGCAGCACAACGTGGTGCTGGAAGTGATGCGTGAGGGCCTGCGTCGGGGTCGCGACAAAGGCGACATGGCCGTGATGCGCCAAATGGCACACGAGCTGGGCATTTGGTTCCCCCAACATGCGCAAACCATGGATGCCGCTTTGGCCTTGCACCTGCGCCGCGTCGGCTACGACGCAGAGACGGGCATCGTCTCAGCGCCCGATGCTTTGCCTGAGGAAGAAATTCACGGCAGCGGCAGCTGCGGTGATGGCGGGTGCGCTTAAGTCTGCGCTTTAAGCGTAACGGGTGCGCGCCAACGCAGCCCCAGCAGCCAAGGCCTCCAGCTTCTTCATCGCCACTTCACGGCTCATGGGGGCCAAGCCGCAGTTGGTGCAGGCAATCAAGCGATTCTTAGGCACGTATTTCAACGCCATGCCAATCGTGTCTGCCACTTGCTCGGGGGTTTCGATCTCGTTGCTGGCCACATCGATCACGCCCACCATCACGTCTTTGCCTTCGAGCAAAGCCATCATTTCAGGTGGCACGTGTGAGTGGTAGCACTCCAGGCT
>JBFYKC010000074.1:0-7527 GCA_041311135.1 Comamonadaceae bacterium
CACCGCAACAGACGCTGAGCCGCCCAGAGAACTGTCATTGAAACAGTTACAACGCTTGCTCAAACAACCGGTCGAGGTCTTCTTGGTGGACCGCATGCAGTTGCGCCTAGACCAACCCGATGAGGCGGCTGAAGAAGTCGAACCCTTTGCATTGAACGGTTTGGACAAATACAAAATCAGCCAGCACATTGCCCAGACCGACAACACCGCACAAGCCTTGACCCACCTGCACCTGAGTGGTCAGTTGGCCTTGGCAGGCTTTGGGGAAGTCCAGCAGAACCAACTGCTGAAAGAGCGACAAACCTTGCGTGACCCACTCGAGGCCTTACTTGCCCAATGGACCCAGCCCTTGCCTGCGCAGTCTGCCACCTGGCAGTGGGATCACCTCACGCTGCGTGCCGAATGGGCCACTGGTGAAAGCCTCTGGTACACCCAGGCCACAGGCGACCCATGGTTGCAAGTGGTGCTGCGCCCCGGCGCTGTGACAGAAGGCAAAAAAGAAAACCAACAAGCCCGACTCGACACCTTGAGTCACTTGTGGCTCCACCACCTGGCCGCATGCGCCAGCGGCACCCCCACCACCAGTGTGCAAATTGGTTTGGACGCTGCCATCGAACTCAGGCCCATCGACTCCGAGGAAGCCAAAAATCAATTGCACCACCTGTGCCAGCTTTACATCCAAGCGTGGGGGCAGCCCTTACCTGTGGCTGCGAAAACAGCCTGCGCCTATGCCATGGCGGTGAAAGCCAAGCACAAAGACCCGTTGCGCAAAGCCAAAACAGCGTTTGAAGGGGCGTATCAAAAACGAGGCGAATTCGAAAACACACCAGCCCTCCAACGCGTCTTCACCAGCTTCAACGATGTGGCCGACGACATGGACACATGGTCTGAGTACTTGTACGGCCCCATGCGCACCGCCGCCCACGTGACGCACTTCAGTGCCCACGCCCAAGAGGTCAACGCATGAAAGCGCTAGATGCACGCACGCTTCAGCTAGAAGGTCGTCAAGTTATTGAAGCGAGTGCGGGCACCGGTAAAACCTGGACGCTGGCAGCGTTGTACCTGCGCTTGGTGTTGGGGCACCAACGCATCGAACCCTTGTTGCCGCCACAAATTTTGGTGATGACGTTCACCGACGCGGCCACCGCCGAGTTGCGAGAGCGCATTCGCCAGCGTCTCAGCCAAGCCGCTACCTACTTTGATTGCAGCGCACAAAAACGCCCGCTGCCCAAAAACCTAGAGGTTGATCCATTCCTGACGGACCTGCGTGACAGCTTTGCTGACACCCTCTGGCCACGCTGCGCCTTGCAACTCAACTGCGCAGCCGAATGGATGGACGATGCCGCGATCTACACCATCCACGGTTGGTCACGTCGCATGCTGACGCAACACGCATTGGAAAGTCACAACCTGTTTGATCAAACGCGTTTGGAAAATGCGGACGAACTCAAACTCCGCTTGGTACAAGACTACTGGCGCGCATGGTTTTACCCCCTCGATGCGAGCACCTTGCAACACATCAACCCGCTGATTGGACAAGACCCCAGCAAACTGCTGAAAACACTGAATGACATGTGGCGTGAGCAAGAGCGCACCCCACGTGACACCACCGTCCCTAGCCTCACCCCCGCCGACGCGATTGCCGCACACATGGTCTGGCAAGCCGACGTCGATCGCACAGCCCAAGCGGCCCGTGTGCTGTGGAACGATGAGGTATCCAAAGCACTTCAAACAGCGGCCGAACAGAAAAAAATCAAAGGCCTGCGCTCAGACCTTTTCCCGGGTTGGCTTGCCGCCTTGCAGGCCTGGGCCACACGCAACGAAGATGCGGACACCAAATTACTTGAACGTTTCAACGCAGCCACACTCAAGGGCAAAGGATGGACAGAGGCTGAGAACATCGGCTTCTTCAACGCACTGACCGCGCACACCGACGTCCTAGCCACCGAACCGGGTACCAACAAACAGATTGCGTTGCACGCCGCCTATGCGGTCGGCACGGCTTACCAAAAGGCCAAAGAGCAACAGGCGGCCTTTGATTTTTCTGATCTGTTGAAAAATTTATATCACGCGGTCATGGCCGACGATGGTCGCTTGGCCCACGCCATTCGCCAGCAATACCCTGTGGCCTTGGTGGATGAGTTTCAAGACACCGACCCTTGGCAATACGGCACGCTCAACCGGATCTACGCGCCCTCAGCGTGCTCGCCAGCGAATGCACTGGTGATGATTGGCGACCCCAAACAAGCCATCTACAGTTTCCGTGGTGCAGACTTGGGCACTTACTTGCAAGCGCGCACGGATGCCAGCCAGCACAACCCCGAACCCCTGCACACCCTCACCGGCAACCACCGCTCGACACCAGAACTGGTCGCCGCGCTCGACCATGTGTTCACCCAAGCCGAGAAACCGTTTGCATCGACGCAAGGTGAGATTGAGTTCGTCACTGTCACCGCAGAAGGCAAAGAGCAACCGCTCACCGTAGATGGCCAAGCGCACGTGGCGCTCACCGTCTGGCACATGCACCCTGAAGGCGATGCCGATGTGGTGGGCATCGACCGTTATCTGCAACACACCGCTGCGGTGTTTGCCGATCAAATGACCCACTTGCTCCATGCACAAGCCGCTACCCCGGGCGACATGGCGGTGTTGGTACGCAGTCAAAAGCAAGCCGACGCGATACGCCATGCGCTGCGCGTTCGCCACATTCCCAGCGTGTACTTGTCTGACCACACCAACGTGTACAAGTCCACCGAAGCCACCGACTTGTGGCGCATGCTGCGCGCTGTGGCCTCGCCCCACAAGATCAACGATGTGCGCACGGCCATCGGCAGCCGTTTGTGGATGCTCAATTGGCAAGAGCTGCCCGCCACGCTGCAAGATGAATCGCAGTGGGAACCCTTGCTCGATCAATTCCACCAATGGCATGCGCTGTGGCAACAACACGGCGTGCTGCCGATGCTGCACCACTGGTTGCACAGCCAACAAGTGGCCCAGCGTCTGCTCGCCCAGGCCGATGGCGAACGCCGTCTGAGCAACCTGCTGCACTTGGGTGAGCTGTTGCAACACGCCGCAC
This sequence comes from Comamonadaceae bacterium, assembly GCA_041311135.1. Lineage (GTDB taxonomy): Bacteria > Pseudomonadota > Gammaproteobacteria > Burkholderiales > Burkholderiaceae_C > Limnohabitans. The sequence continues at coordinate 3,077 of JBFYKC010000074.1, forward strand.
AAAGCCTGCAAGGCGAACATGCGTTGGTGCGTTTCTTGGGCGAACAAATTCAAAGCCCGCACCACGACAGTGACGCCCAACAAGCCCGCTTGGAGACCGACGCGTTGTGCGTGAAAGTCATCACGTATCACAAGAGCAAGGGCTTGCAATACCCCTTGGTGTTTGTGCCCTTTGCCGGTGCATTTGGGGTGGAGAAAAAAGCCAAAACCAACTTCGCACAAGAAGATGAGGGCGAGGACGACAACGACCCCACCGCCACCTCGGTCGAAGAAGACATGCGTTTGCTCTACGTGGCACTCACCCGCGCCAAACGCGGGTTGTGGCTGGGCGTGGCCGAAACCAAAAACGACTTGAGCGGCAGCGCTGACAAAAACACCCTCAAACGCAGCGCGTTGTCCTTGCTGCTCAACCGTCAAGCGCGTGGGGACCTGCGACGTCAACTCGACGCGGTGTGGCAACCCTGCGCGCACATCCATGTGTCTGACTTGCCCAAGCTGCAAGGGCTGGTTTACAAGCCGCCCGTTGACACCCATGAAACCAAACCGGCACGAACGCCTCAGCGCCGGCATCACAGCTTGTGGTGGACGGCCAGCTTCAGTGCCATCACGCGGGGGTTGGTGGCCGAATCCAAACGCGACGAAGACACCGCAGCCGCTCTGATTGACGCGCAGCCACACCTCCCAACAGACAGTGCAACGGCACCCGCTGCATCGGCTGCACCGTTTCACGCTGAGAGCAGCAACCGCTGGCAAAGTTTTTCTGCAGGCGCACGCTACGGCACACTGCTGCATGATCTGCTGGAATGGTTGTCGCTCAACCAATGGCCTGTGGCCAATGCCCAAGCCCCCGCATGGTCACAATCGGCATGGCAGACCTTGCTGGCACAAAAAGCCCATTGGCTCAAACTGACCGACGACGAGCGCGCCCACCTGGAGCCGTGGCTGCAGGCCATCGTCACCACCCCACTGCCGGTCGATGGTTTAGACCCCAGTCACACCACGCCGCCGCTGACCTTGTCGCAGTTGCACAGCGAGCACATGTGGCCTGAAATGGAGTTCAACCTGCAGGTGCACCACGTGCCAGCGCAGGTGCTCGACCAACACATTCAAAGCCATTTGTTCCCAGGTGTCACACGACCTGCGCTGCAAGACCGTGTCATGCAAGGCATGCTCACCGGATCGATGGACTTGGTGCTGCAACACGACGGTCGCTACTGGGTGGTGGACTACAAGTCCAACAAACTCAACCACTACGACGCAGACGCCTTGCAAGAGGCAGTGCTGCACAAACGCTACGAAGTGCAGTACGTGCTGTACACCTTGGCCTTGCACCGTCTGCTCAAAGTGCGCCTGCCCGATTACGACTACGCCCAACACATGGGGGGCGCGGTGTATCTCTTCTTGCGCGGCATTGACCAACCCGGTGCGGGCGTGCATTTGCACAAACCCTCGCAGGTGTTGATTGAAACGCTGGATGCATTGTTTGAAAAAGGTGCGTCATGAATGCAATCAAAGACCTGCTGAAGGACATTCAAAAACCTCGCAGCTTAGAAACACCTTTTCCGCTGACAGGTTTAGACACGGCGCTGGCCAACTTTCTCAACGCCCATCAACCCAGTGACGATGCCCGTCATTGGTGGCTGGCGGCATTGACCAGTCACCAGTGGGGGCGCGGCCATGCCTGTCTCGACCTCTCTACCTTGCGTACCCAAGCCGCGGAATTGCTGGGATGGAACAGCGCGCACACAGCCCACATGCCCACGCAGTTGGCTGAAGCTGTACACAGCTTGCCTTGGTGCCAAGGAGACAACAGCCCGTTGGTGTTCACGCAAGACGCACACACCGAGCGCTTGTATTTACGTCGCGCGTGGGTGGCGGAGCAACAGATTCGTACACACATCCTGCAGCGCTTGGCACTGCCGTGCGACGTGCCTGCTGATTTGCAAACCCGCCTAGACCGTTTGTTTGGCACCGACGCCAATCTGCAACGCACCGCATGCGAAGTAGCCGTACAAAACCGCATCACGCTCATCACGGGCGGCCCCGGGACGGGCAAAACCACCACGGTCGTCAAGCTGCTGGCCTTGCTCGTCGGCGCCTCTGCCGAGACCTTGCGTATCCACTTGGCGGCGCCCACCGGCAAAGCGTCCGCGCGCTTGAGTGAGTCGATCAGCAAAGCCTTGAACGACATGCCGGCTGACGTACAGCCACTCATTCCCACGCAAACCCAAACTTTGCATCGTTTGCTGCAAATCAATTCGCACCACACGCCTGTCACCCCACTGGCCACCGACGTGGTGGTGGTGGATGAAGCATCGATGATCGACCTGGAAATGATGACGCGGTTGTTACAAGCTGTCCCGCCTACCGCGCGCTTGATCTTGCTGGGCGACAAAGACCAACTCGCCTCCGTGGAGGCCGGTGCCGTGATGTCCCAGTTGTGCACCGGTTCGTTGCTGCGTACCCAAACCGTCACGCTGACCTACAGCCACCGCTTTGCCGCCCAAGGTGGTATTGGGCAATGGGCTCAAGCCGTGAATGCAGATGTGCCCGACAACACGCCTGCCCTGCAAACCTTGTGGGCTGCAGCCCCTGACTGGCTGGACACCTTGCCGCGCGCAACAGACCTCACAGACACAGCCCCCGACGTGACACGCCTGGAACTGCCGCACGCCCATGCCCCTCAACTCGCCGCGGGCTTACGCCACGGGTGGCGTGCATGGTTGGCTTTGTTGCGCCCGCATCTCTCGACCACGGCGCAACCCGGCACCCCATGCACCGACGCACACGCGCTGGCATTGCTGAAAGCCTTCACGCAGTTCTCCGTCTTAGGCGCCGTGCGCGAAGGTCCTTTGGGTGTGGTGCAACTCAACGCACACATCGAACACGCCCTGGGCTTGGGGCAAGGCACGTGGTACGTCGGACGCCCTGTGATGGTGACGCGCAACAACTATGTCCTCGCGCTGATGAACGGTGACATTGGCTTGTGCCTGCCTGCACCCGATGGGGTGCTGCGTGTGGCGTTTCCGAATGCCACGGGGGGCGTACGTTGGGTCATGCCCTCGCGACTCGACCACGTGGAAACCGTGTTCGCCATGACGGTGCACAAATCGCAAGGTTCTGAGTTTTCACACGTGCTGTTGGCACTTCCTGCCCAAGAATCTGCCGTGCTCACGCGTGAACTGGTCTACACCGGACTGACCCGTGCGCGTGACCGCTTGACCGTGTGGGCGCCTCAGGTCAACGAACTGTGGAAAGCCTGTAAACGTCGCGTGCTGCGCAGCGGTGGTTTGGGCGACTGATCCGCCTCGCCAAACTTTGTTCACAATAGAGGGATGCCTATGAATCCCTACCTTGCCCAACTCGAGCAGTTGGCTGTACCGCTCGCCATTGCTGTGGCGATTGTTGTGTTCTCTCTCCTCTGCTTTGGCTTGTGGGTGTCTCGCATCCGGCAAGTGCGCTCAGAGGTGGTGGCCTTAGATGCCCGTTTGAGCGCCCACCAGGGCAGCAGCCGCGAAGCGTTGGCGTTGGCAGAAACCAAAACTGCCGATGCCGAGCTGAAATTTTTGCTGCGCGAAACCGAAGCGGGCTTGATCGACTTGCCCACGCAACACGGCATGAGTCAAGGCCCGCGCAGCAGTTACAGCTTTCGCAGCCACGCCGACACGTGGACGGTGCGCAGTGTGTTGGGGGGGCGCATGAATTTGGCGCTGTTCGAGACCATGCCGAATTTGCTGATCGGGTTTGGCTTGATGTGTACCTTCATCTTCTTGGCCGTGGCCTTGCAACAAGCCGGCTTGGCGCTCAACGCATTGGATGTGTCCGCACGTCAACAAGACCAAGCCTTGCAATCGCTGATCGCCACAGCAGGTGGCAAGTTCATCACCTCCATCGCGGGCTTGCTGTGTTCGTTGGTGTGGAACTGGCGTGCCAAAGTAGCGCTGGAAAATTTGCAAGCCAGCATCGACACGCTATGTCACACCTTGCGCGCCAAAGTGCCCGACAACGCCGCGGAAGCCAGCGTGCGCATGCAACTCGCGCTGTTCCAAGACATCTTGGACGAGAACCGGTCACAGGTCAGCCAACTGCGTCGCTTCGAAGACGACTTTGCCCATGCAATTGGCGATGCCTTGTCACGCAACATGCAACCGGCGTTCGACAAATTGGCGCAATTGGCTGACAGCATTCAGGTGTCGAGCCAAAGCTTTGGCAACGCGGGCAGCCAAGCCGCAGGCGAACTCAGCAAAGCCGGTGCCGCCATGACCCAGGGTATTGAAAACGGCTTGGCTTCGTTCAACGATGCGGTCAGCACCTTGGCCCAAACCATTCAAACCACACGCACCACCGTGACCGACCTGGATGCCGCGCTGACACGCGCCACCGCCGCCGGCAACCAAGGCACACAGCAACTCGAAACCTTGCTCGGCAACTTAGGGCAAACCGTGCAGACGG
>JBFYKC010000133.1:0-2567 GCA_041311135.1 Comamonadaceae bacterium
GTGTTGGAAAACGGCAAGGCCTCGGCCGACATGGTGGCCGCATTGCGCACCGAAGCCGCCAAACACAATGTCCCGGTGCTGGGCATCACGGGCACAGGCGGTGCTGGTAAATCTTCTTTGACCGACGAACTGATTCGCCGTTTGCGTTTGGACCAAGGCGACGACCTGCGCATTGCCGTGGTATCGATCGATCCCTCACGTCGCAAGAGCGGTGGCGCCTTGCTGGGCGACCGCATTCGCATGAACGCCATCAACCCCTGGCGCAATGGCTCACGCGTGTTCATGCGCAGCTTGGCCACACGCGATTTCGGCAGTGAAATTTCTGCGGCGCTGCCAGATGTGGTGGCCGCTTGCAAGGTGGCGGGCTTTGACGTGGTGGTGGTGGAAACGTCGGGCATTGGCCAAGGCGATGCCGCCATCGTGCCGCATGTGGACGTGCCCATGTACGTCATGACACCTGAGTTTGGCGCCGCCAGCCAGTTGGAAAAAATCGACATGCTCGACTTTGCCGAGTTTGTGGCCATCAACAAGTTTGACCGCAAGGGCGCCAGCGATGCCCTGCGTGATGTGGCCAAACAAGTGCAGCGCAACAAAGAAGCTTGGACCGTACCCACAGAACAAATGCCCGTGTTTGGCACCATGGCCGCACGTTTCAACGACGATGGCGTGACCGCTTTGTACCAAGCGCTCAAAGTGCGTTTGGGCGAATTGGGCTTGAAGCTCAAAGAGGGTCAACTGCCCCAAGTCGACGTCCGTCACAGCACCAACCAAACACCGGTGGTGCCAGCTGCACGCACACGTTATTTGGCTGAAATTTCTGACACCGTTCGCGGTTACAAAAAACAAGCCCGCGCGCAAGCGCGTCTTGCCCGTGAAATTCAACAACTGCGCGCTGCCGCTGTGATGTTGGAAGTGGATAAACCTGGTCGCGCCAAAGCTGCCGAGGCGGCCATCGAATTGGCGGTTCGTCGTGAAGAAACACAAGACCCCTCTGCCAAAAAACTCTTGACCCAGTGGCCAGAAATGCAGAAGGCTTATGCCGGCGACGAATATGTGGTGAAAATCCGCGACAAAGAAATTCGCACGGCGCTCACGTCGAAGAGTTTGTCGGGCACCACCATTCGCAAAGTGTCATTGCCCACCTACGAAGACCATGGCGAAATTTTGAAATGGTTGATGTTGGACAACGTGCCTGGCAGCTTCCCCTACACCGCCGGTACCTTTGCGTTCAAACGTGAAGGTGAAGACCCCACGCGCATGTTTGCGGGTGAAGGCGATGCATTCCGCACCAACACACGCTTCAAACTGCTCAGCGAAGGCATGCCCGCCAAGCGTTTGTCCACCGCGTTTGACTCGGTCACCTTGTACGGCAACGACCCCGACCCTCGTCCAGACATCTACGGCAAAGTGGGCAACTCTGGCGTGAGCATTGCCACGCTGGACGACATGAAAGTGCTCTACGGTGGTTTTGACTTGTGCAACCCCAGCACCAGTGTGTCCATGACCATCAACGGACCTGCGCCTTCTATCTTGGCCATGTTCATGAACACCGCTATCGATCAAAACTTGGAAAAGTTCAAAGCTGAAAACGGCCGCGAACCCACTGACACCGAAGCCGCCAAAATTCGCGAGTGGGTGTTGGCCAATGTGCGCGGCACCGTGCAAGCCGACATCTTGAAAGAAGACCAAGGCCAAAACACTTGCATCTTCAGCACTGAGTTCAGTCTCAAAGTGATGGGCGACATTGCGCAGTACTTTGTGCACCATGACGTGCGTAACTTCTACTCCGTGTCGATCAGCGGTTATCACATTGCCGAAGCCGGTGCCAACCCCATCAGCCAATTGGCCTTCACGCTGTCCAATGGCTTTACGTTTGTCGAAGCCTACTTGGCGCGCGGCATGCACATCGATGACTTTGCGCCCAACCTCAGCTTCTTCTTCAGCAACGGCATGGACCCCGAGTACACCGTGCTGGGCCGTGTGGCACGCCGCATCTGGGCCGTAGCCATGAAGAACAAATATGGCGCCAACGAGCGCAGCCAGAAGTTGAAGTACCACATTCAAACCTCAGGCCGCTCCTTGCACGCCCAAGAAATTCAGTTCAACGACATTCGCACCACGCTGCAAGCTTTGATTGCCATTTACGACAATTGCAACTCACTGCACACCAATGCGTTTGACGAAGCTATCACCACCCCAACCGAAGACAGCGTGCGCCGCGCCATGGCCATTCAGTTGATCATCAACCGCGAGTGGGGCTTGGCCAAAAACGAAAACCCCAACCAAGGCGCCTTCATCATTGAAGAACTCACCGAGTTGGTGGAAGAAGCGGTCTTGGCTGAATTTGAAAAAATTGCAGACCGCGGCGGTGTGTTGGGTGCCATGGAAACGGGCTATCAGCGCGGCAAGATTCAAGACGAATCGATGCACTACGAAATGCTCAAGCACACTGGCGAGTACCCCATCATTGGCGTCAACACTTTCCGCAACCCCAAAGGCGATGAGGTGCTTGAGAAGCTGGAATTGGCGCGATCAACGGACGATGAGAAGAAATCTCAGCTCGACCG
>JBFYKC010000134.1:0-2780 GCA_041311135.1 Comamonadaceae bacterium
GGTGACGGCTTGGTGGCGCAGATTCCTTCGTTGTTGTTGTCGCTGGCCACGGCCATCATCGTGACGCGCGTGACCACGGCTGAATCTATTTCTGAACAAGCCTCGATTCAATTGGCCAACCCCACCGCCTTGTTCATCTCGGCTGTGATCTTGTTGATCTTGGGCATGGTGCCTGGCATGCCGCACTTGATGTTCATCACCTTGTCGGCTGCATCGGCGGGCTTAGGCCTCATGATCATTGCGCGAGAAGTGCAAGAGGAGCAAGCTGAACAAGCCGAAAAAGAAGCTGCCCCTACCGATGCCCCCAAAGAACTCGACTGGGACGATGTGGACCAAGTGGACCTGATTGGCTTGGAAATTGGCTATGGTTTGATTCCTTTGGTGAACGCCGAAACCGGCGGTGAACTGATGACGCGCGTCAAAGGCGTGCGCAAAAAATTGTCTGCCGAGTTGGGCTTCTTGGTCCAACCCGTGCGTATCCGTGATGACCTGAACATCGATCCCGATGCGTACCACATCGTCCTCAAAGGCGTGGTGCGTGGTAAAGGCGAAGTCAAAGTCGGTCGCGAACTCGCCATCAACCCCGGCCATGTGTACGGCACGCTCGAAGGCATTGCCACCCGCGAACCTGCGTTTGGTTTAGAGGCTGTGTGGATTGAACCTGCACAACGTGACCAAGCCCGCACACTGGGCTACACCGTGGTCGACGCGGCCACCGCCATTTCAACCCACCTCAACAAAGTGTTGCGCGAAAACGCCTCTGACTTGTTGAGCCACGACGAAACCCAACAATTGCTCGACAAACTGGCCGCCAAGTCACCCAAGATTGTGGAAGACCTGGTGCCTGGCAAGCTGTCACTTGGCATCTTGACCCGCACCTTGCAAAACTTGTTGCAAGAGTCGGTATCTATTCGTGACATGCGCACCATTGCCGAAGCCTTGACCGAGGCCAGCACCCGCACGCAAGACCCCGAACAACTGACCGCCATGGTGCGTCCCAAGCTCGGTCGCATGATCATGCAAAGCTTGGTCGACAACGACAGCGGTTTGCAAGTGATGACCTTGGAGCCCTCGCTGGAACAACTGCTGCACAACGTGTTGCAACAAAGCCAACCTGGCCAACCCGTGGTGATGGAGCCCGGTTTGTCTGAAAACTTATTTGCTGGTTTGCGCGACGGTGCGCGAACTGTGGAAGACATGGGTCACCCCGCTGTGTTGGTGGTGTCCCCTGTGATTCGTGGCTGGCTGTCCAAAGCCGCCCGATTCCGCGTGAACGATTTGACTGTGCTGTCTTACAGCGAAATTCCGGACGATCAGGCCGTCAAAGTGATCCACACCGTGGACGCCAAAACCCGATCGACCGCAAACCATAACGAAATTTAAGACAGAGTGAGCTGACCCATGGAACTCAAACGCATCCTTGCCCGCGACATTCGCGCTGCCAACGAAAAGGCCGTTGCCCAATATGGCCCTGACGTGCTCGTCATCTCGAGCGGTCAAGTCAATGGGTTGACTGAACTCATCGTGGCCGTCGATCTGGCTCCCTTGTCACCCGAGGAGGCGGATCCGTTTGTGAAAGCCGAGTTCGCCACATCCGGCAAACCGTCTGGCAAGTTCGATGTGTTGTTGGGTCAAACACTGGAACAAAACAAACGCGAAGCCCGTGAGCGCCAAGCTACCAAAGTGGCCAAACCGATTGTGGAAGTCGCACCTGCCAAAACAGCTGCGCCCAAAACCAAACCCGCAGCCAAAGCTGCGTCGAAGGCCGCAGAAGAAAGCGCCAAGCGAGACGCCGAAGAACACGATACCTTGCGTGGCCGTGAAATCGTGGCCTTGGTTCGCGAAGAACTGGCTTCGTTGCGTCGTGAATTCAAACTCGGTCAACAAATGGCCGCATGGCAAGGCGGCATGCCGTTGCCCGCTGCCATTGCACCGCTGCGCGATGCCTTGAACGATGCACCCATTCCGGTCGCGTTGCGTGCGTTGTTGATTGACAGCATCAAAGACCACAGCAGCATGGCCGACGCCATGGGCGCCTTGAGCCGTCAGCTCAGCCATGCGGTCGAACAAGAACAAGCCCACACCCCTGTGTCTGGTATCCATGCGTTGGCAGGCCCCTCGGGCGCTGGCAAATCGATGATGGTGGCGCGTTTGGCGCAACACGCCGCGTTGCAACATGGCAGTGAACAAGTGATGGTCATCAGCTTCCAAGACCTGCGTGCTGGCGCTTGGAATCAAACCCAGTTGCTGTGCGCGCAGTCGGGGGTCGATTCCTTCCGCGCCACCAATGCGGCCACTTTGAAGCTGCTGCTAGAAGAACACAGCGCCCGTCAATTAATTTTGATTGACACGCCCGGCGTGCAAATGAACGAACGCTTGGCCGAGATTCGCGCCATGAACCTGGATGTGCAATGTCATGCGGTGATTCCTGCCGATGCGTCGACCGCCAATATTCGTCGTGTGTTTGAGAACGCCGACAACGTGTGGGCCTCCTTGATGTTGAGCAAGTTGGACGAGTCCAACCAGCCTTGGGCGCTGTTGCAGTTTTTGACGGACAAGGCCCTGAACGTATCCGTGGCCAGCCGTGGTGACCGCACCACTGACTTGGTGCAAGACGTCTCCTTGGCAGGTTTGGTGCAATGTGCCTTGGATAATTTGCCCTTGCCTGAGTCAGATGAACAGGCGCAACAACACGCACGCGATGCCGCCGTCAACGCATTGGCGACTTCCAAACTGTCGCAAATTGCGGCGCAATTTAAAACCGAAACCACAGGCTTGAC
>JBFYKC010000027.1:0-8896 GCA_041311135.1 Comamonadaceae bacterium
CTTTTGCTTTTTTGTATGCGGTGCTTTTTTGTACTTCTTTTTTGGCTGGGCTCGCTGAGGGCATTGGGTATTGGCCGCTTCCTCATGCTGGAGTACCAGAAATCGTCAGCGGCCAATACCCAACACCCTCAGTCTGCGTCACGCGTTGCTTCGCTCGTACCCTTATTTCAGCCGAAGTTGCAACGCAACGAGCGAACCATCTCGAGCTTCAAATAGCGCGGGTGAGGGGTACGGCGGGTGATGATTTCTGGCACAGCATGAAGAACCCGCCGTACCCCTGACCCGTGCCCTTTCCGGAGAGAACCCTTCACGAGCGAAGAAAAACCCAAACAAAACAACGAAGACAAACAAAAACCCCCGACACAAAGGCCGGGGGTTGATCGCAAGTTACTTGTAAACAGGGAACTTAGCAGTCAGCGCGTGCACCTTGGCACGCACGGCCGCAATGTTGGCTTCGTCGTGTGGGTTGTCCAACACGTCGGCGATCAGGTTTGCGGTGATGCGTGCTTCTTCGTCTTTGAACCCACGGGTTGTCATCGCAGGCGTGCCAATGCGCACACCGCTGGTGACGAAGGGTTTCTCGGGGTCGTTCGGAATCGCGTTCTTGTTGATCGTCATGTGTGCTGCGCCCAAAGCTGCTTCGGCTTCTTTGCCGGTGATCTTCTTCGAACGCAAGTCCACCAACATCACGTGGCTTTGTGTGCCGCCGCTGACGATGCGCAGACCGCGTGCGGTGAGTGTTTCCGCCACGATCTTGGCGTTCTTTACCACTTGCTCTTGGTACGCCTTGAACTCGGGCTGCATGGCTTCTTTGAAAGCCACAGCCTTGGCTGCGATGACGTGCATCAGCGGGCCACCTTGCAGGCCTGGGAAGATGGCGCTGTTGATGGCCTTCTCGTGCTCGGTCTTCATCAAAATGATGCCGCCACGGGGGCCACGCAAGCTCTTGTGGGTGGTGGATGTGACCACGTCTGCATGGGGTACAGGGTTGGGGTACTGGCCTGCGGCAATCAAGCCAGCGTAGTGAGCCATGTCGACCATGAAGATTGCGCCCACTTCTTTGGCGATCTTGGCAAAACGTGCCCAGTCGATGTGCAAGCTGTAGGCTGATGCACCCGCCACGATGAGCTTGGGTTTGTGTTCGCGGGCTTTGGCTTCCATCGCTTCATAGTCGATGGCTTCGTTGCTGTCCAAGCCGTAAGACACCACGTTGAACCATTTGCCCGACATGTTCAAGGCCATGCCGTGGGTCAAGTGACCGCCTTCGGCCAAGCTCATGCCCATGATGGTGTCGCCAGGTTTCAAGAAAGCCAAGAAGACGGCTTCGTTGGCAGAGGCGCCGCAATGCGGTTGCACGTTGGCTGCATCTGCGCCAAAGATTTGTTTGATGCGGTCGATGGCCAGTTGCTCGGCGATGTCCACGTTTTCGCAGCCACCGTAGTAGCGCTTGCCGGGATAGCCTTCGGCGTATTTGTTGGTCAGCTGTGAGCCTTGGGCTTGCATGACAGCGGGCGAGGCGTAGTTCTCGCTGGCGATCAGCTCAATGTGGTGCTCTTGACGGGCGTTTTCGGCCTGAATGGCAGCCCAGAGTTCGGGATCGGTGTGTTCGATCGTGATGTTGCGGTTGTACATGCTGGCAGTCCTAGAAAAAAGGTGGTGTTGGCTGCCCAGGCGAACGGCAAAACACCTCTTTGAAAAGAGGCTGCACGCTCCCCAGTGGTCATACATCCACGTCAGCGGTACAAGGCAAGCCTTGCACGCCTATCGCCAGTTGCGCGCGTATGAGAGTTTACCGCGCCTGATGGGGGGACTTATTCGTCATCGTCCTTGCCAAAAGGGGTCAAACGTTGGGCTTTTTCCCACAGGCTTTCTAGACGTGCGGTGGCCGCTTCTGCGGCTGTGGCAGGTGGTGGGGCGATCGGCACTTTCAAGCCTTTGGCCACTTGTTGTAGGCGGGCGTTTTCAGCCATGACTTTACTGGCATAGCCTTGGTCATCTTTGAGGTTGCCAGCGCCCACGTAAAGTTTCAGGCCACCATCCAAGCTACCGGCACGGGTGATGCATTCCTTGAGCACGTTGACCCCCACGCGGACATTGGCCACCGGGTCAAACGCGGCAAGGGCGCCGCCAAAACCTTGGTATTTTTGTTCGTGTACTTTGGTCATCACTTGCATCAGGCCTTGGGCCCCCACCGAGCTTTGAGCAAACGGGTTGAAGCCGGATTCGACTGCTATGACGGCCAAGATCAAGGTAGGTTCGATGTCGTTGCTGGGGCCTAAGTCATAGGCTTCAGTGACCAGCGCACTCACAGGTTCGGGGGCCACGCGGTACTTGCGACTCAGCCAATAGGCCAAATTGGCTTGTTGTTTGGGCAGGTCGCGTGGGTTGGTGGCGGTGGCACGGTCCACCGCATCGGCGTCGGTTTCGATGCCGAGTTCATCGTATTGGCGCTCTTGCAACCAGCTGATGACTTTGGCTTCGGTGATGACGCGCAGATCGGGGCGCACGCTCAGCGCCACGATAAAAAAGAAGAGGGACAGGCCGAGCACGGCCAAGCCGTTATGAGAAATGGCAAAAAATCCTTGCGCCACATCGGTGGCAAAGGTTCGCAGACCTAGCTTTAATTTAGCGAACGCGGGGATAGACATAAATTTATAAATAAGGAGTAGTCCAAAATTTTAAAGCCTCGGCGACAATGGTGACTAATTGACTGTGAGCCCTACTTGTGACTGATTCTTCTACCAAATCCTTCGACCTCGCTACCCTAGATACCCTGACGGGTGGGGCCTTTGCTGTTTCGACTTCGGGCGAACGTGCTGCACGATTGCGTGATTGGCTGGCAAGCCAGCCCACACTGGAACAACTGCAAGCTGTGTTTGACGAGATGAGCCACCGCGACAAAGGCGCGGCCAAAGTGCTGCGTGAAAAGTTGGATGAATTGCGTCGCAGCAAAGACCAAGATGCGTTGATCGTCGAGTGGACCGCCAAAGGCGAGGCCTTGCGCGATGCGCCCCACATCAATCTGACCGATGCCTTAGGCTGGCAACGCGAGGCGGCCAAGGCGGGTGCGCCCTTGTCGCGCGAGCCATTGGCGGGCCTCAAAACGGCATTGACTGAACGCGTCAAAGCGATTGAAGATTTGCAGCACCAAACCCAGGTGCAGCGCGAAGCAGCGGTGTTGCTGGCGCAGCGCATTGAAGTGCTCTCGACAAAACCTTGGCAAGATGCCTTGGCACAACGTGAAGCTTTGCATGCCGACCTCGATCGTTGGGTGGCGCAAGCGCAAGCCTTGGCCGCCGATGCCCAATGGCCCAGCGTGGATGCCAAGTTTGCGCCAGCGTTGCAAACCAGCACGCAGCAAGTGCAGGCGGTTTGGACGGCCTTTAGCGAAGCGCTGGCACTGACCGAGACTGCCGCAGCCGATGCGGCGGCGCCTTTGCCTGCTGTGCCCGCATGGTCGGACCAAATTCGCGTGGCGCGCGGCGAGGTGTTGCCCCAAGCTGCCGCGCCAGCCCAAGCCACCAAACCTGCTGCGACGGGCGTGGATGCGACGCGCAAAGTCAAGCCCACGGCAGACAAAGCCGTGGTGGATCAAAAGCGCTTAGAGCTGGCCATGCAAGCCGAAGCCTTGTTCAAACCTGCGCCTGAGTCCGTGGACGTGGCGCGTGTGCCCGCGATGGGCGGTCGCAAGATGCAAGAGACCTTGCGCAACTTGCGCGAGCAATGGAAAAAAATTGACAAAGAAGCCGCGCCTAATCCTGCACTGTGGAAGCGTTTCGATGCCGCCTGCAACCGTGCCCATGAGGTGGTCGACGCCTGGCTGAAAGAAGCCCGCGCACAAACGGCCGCCCACAAAGCCCAACGCTTGGCTTTGATTGAAGAAGTCAAAGCGTGGACCGTGACGCACGCCCATGGCCCAGATTGGAAAGCGGTGGCGCGTCAGTTGCACCAGTTCGCACAACGCTGGCGTGAGAGCGGTCACTTGAGTGAAAAAATGTTTGCCGAGATGCAACCTGTATGGAAGGCTGCGATTCACGCCGCGCACGAACCGTTGGAAGCGGTGCAAAAAGCCAGCCTCACGCGTCGCCAAGCGCTGATTGCCGAAGCGCAAGCCTTGGGTGCTGCGCCTACGCTGCGCGTGGATGTCGTCAAAGCCTTGCAGCAACGTTGGCAAGAAGAGGCGCATGCGGTGGTACTCGATCGCAAGCAAGAACAAAAGTTGTGGGACGCCTTCCGTCAGCCGATTGACGAAGCGTTTGCACGTAAATCATCGGTACGCGAACAATCGCAAGCTGCGCTGACGCCGCATGACAAAGCGGTGTTGGACGCTGCCAAAGCCTTGGAGTCAGCCACCGCCAAAGGCGATGCCGCAGCCATCCGCGCAGCGATGCACGCGCTAGAGCAAATTGCACGCGGTGACGTGGCGGTCGCTGCAGCGCCAGCCTCTGACGCTTTGCAGGCCACAGGCGCTGTTGAAAAGCCTGCTGCAGAAGCGGTAACAGAAACCCCAGCCGAAACACCCACCGAAGCAGCAGCCGATGTCCTTGTAGAACCTGTGGCGTCAGAGCCTACGCCTGCGAAACCCAAAGCTGCTCCTCGCCCTGTGGTGGCGGTGCGCGGGGATGACCGTCCGGGTCAAAAACGTACCGAAGCTGCGCCCGCTGGACGTGGGCGCGATGGCAAACCCGGTGGCAAATTGGGTGACAAGCCAGGCTTTGGTCGTGACGGCAAGGGGCGTGAGGGCGGCCGTGATAGCTTGGCACCGCGTGGCCCACGCTTGGGCGACGCGGCTTTTCGCGCGCAACGCCATGCCTTGGAGTCGGCACAAGACGCTTTGCGTCGTTTGGCTGCGCAAGCGCACGGTGAGGTGTTGACGCAACTGATGCACGCATGGGAAAAGCGCGATGTGGCCCAACTGCCAGCCGCACAAGCCATAGGCAGCAAGTTAACGCCAGCCCAGCGCACGCAATGGGCGCAAGCCTTGTCGACACAAGCACAGGGCGACACGGTGACTCCGTTGCTGCGTTTAGAGGTGGCGGCTGATTTGCCCACGCCTGCTGCACACATGGATGCACGTCGTGCGCTGCAATTGCAAATGCTGACGCGTCGCCATGACCCATCCCCGCAAATGACGTGGGCCGCTGATGCGGCGCAGGTGTTGGGGGGCGCTTATGACGAAGCGGCTGCGCGTCGTTTGCAGGCCGCGTTGAAGGTCTTGCTCAAACGTTAAGCCACGTCACTGAGTGGCAAGCGACAAAGCCCCCGTGTGGGGCTTTGTGCGTTTTGGCGCAACCAACTGAGTACTTCCAGGCGCGGTGGTTTGGCGCTGGCATCCCAGTCGCTCAGCACCCAGCGGCTGAAACCTTGGCCTAAATCATGTTCAGCAGGTTGGTGGGTGTGACCGTGCAGCAGCACGGGCGCATGGGCGGCTTGGAGCCAGGCCATGGCTGCTTGTGTGTCGACGTCCGCATAGTCGATGTGACTTTGTTTGCGTGCTTCGCTTTGGTTGCGCACATGGCGTGCGTAGGCTTGGCGCTCGGTCAGCGGTTGGCTTAAAAACGCAGCTTGCCACGCAGGCTGGCGCACTTGCGCGCGAAATGCCAAGTAGTCGTGGTCGTCCATGCACAAGGCATCGCCATGGCTGAGCAAGAGGCGGGTGGGCAGGTTCAGTACTGTGGGGTCGCTCAAACCATGCATGCCGGTTGTTTGCAGCAAATCGGATCCCACCAAGAAATCGCGGTTGCCACACATGAAGTAAACGGGAACACGTTGTGCCGTTGTCTTCAGTACCGCCATGCATTGCAGGGCAAACGGGTCTTGGGCGTCATCGCCGACCCAGACCTCAAACAAATCGCCCAAGATAAACACCGCATCTGCCGGCGTGTGGGCCATGTGCCGCGCCCAGGCGTCAAACGTGGTGGGCGCGTGAGCGTCTAGGTGCAGATCAGAAATGAAGTCGATGCGCTGCCACGTCTCAGGAACTTGCACCTGCGGAACTGGCAAGTGCAGAGGCGGTGGCAGCTGCGTCATGCGAGCTTAGAGCGCGACGGCTTTCTCGATCACGACGTCTTCTTTCGGCACGTCATCATGGAAACCTTTGCGGCCGGTTTTCACCGCAGCGATCTTGTCGACCACGTCATTGCCATTCACGACTTTGCCAAACACCGCGTAGCCCCAGCCTTGCATGCTGGGTGCTTTGTGGTTCAAAAAGTCGTTGTCAGCCACGTTGATAAAGAACTGCGCCGTGGCGGAATGAGGGTCTGACGTGCGTGCCATGGCCACGGTGTAGTGGTTGTTTTTGAGGCCATTGTTGGCTTCGTTTTCAATTGGTGCGTCACATTCTTTTTGGGTCATGCCGGGCTCAAAGCCGCCACCTTGCACCATGAAGCCAGGAATCACACGGTGAAAAATGGTTTTGTCGTAGTGGCCTTTGTTGACGTAGTGCAAAAAGTTTTCAGTGCACTTGGGGGCTTTTTCAGCATCAAGTTCGAGGGTGATGACGCCGAGGTCCAAGATGTGCAGTTCGACTTGTGGGTTACTCATGGTGTTTCCTTGTTGAAGTGTGGAAAGCCTGCGCGCTCAAAGCACGCTGGCCGATTGAATGACGATGGGTGTGCGTGGCACGTCCGAGGGGAACGGTCCACCAAACCCAGTTGGGATGCTTTTGATTTTGGTGATGGTGTCCATGCCCGAGACCACTTTGCCAAACACCGTGTAGCCGGGTTGTTGGGGGGAGGGGTCGAGGAAGCCGTTGTCCACCACGTTGATGAAAAATTGTGCGGTTGCCGAGTTAGGAACGTTGGTGCGTGCCATGGCAATCGTGCCCACTGTGTTGCGTGGGCCGCCTTTGGCCAATGCTTCGCGACCTTCGTGTTCCACAGGTGGGCGTGTGCGACGTTCGATGTAGCGTTGGTCGTAGCCACCACCTTGGACCATGAAATTACCAATCACGCGGTGAAAGATGGTGCCGTCATAGTGTTTGTCGCGCACATATTGCAAAAAGTTGTCAACTGTTTTGGGCGCTTTGTCTGGGTAGACCTCGACCACAAACTCGCCGGCATTGGTGACGAACCTCACACGAGGGGCCTCTTGTGCCATGACAAGGGGGCTTAAGCCCATGAGGGCAAGGCTCAGAGCACAAAAGGCGCGACGTGGCAAAGAAAATCGTGTCATGGTTTGTTTTGGGTAAGTGCTAAAACGGGTTTAAGTTGTTCGATTTTTTGAACAAGGTCACGTTGTTTGGGGTCAAGGGCCAACGAGCGTTCATAAGCCTGCCTGGCCAAGTTAACCAAAACATCGCCCAAGTTCTCTTGAGCTACTGCGTAGTTGGGGTTGGCGCGCAGTGCTGCTTCTAAGAATGTTTTGGCGCGGACGTAGTCCCCTTGCGCGGCATACAACACACCCAAGTTGTTGTGTGGCTCAGCCAGCTCTGGATATTCTTGGGTCAAATTGAGGTAGGCCTGCTGCGCCAAGTCTGGTTGACCCAGTTGCTCATACAGGTAGCCCTGCCAAAAACGCATCTGAGGATCAAGGGGGTTGGTTGCCAGCCCTTTGTTCACCAGCAGCAACGCTTGTGCATATTTGGCTTGTCGCAAGAGTTTGCGCACATCGTTGTGGGGTGTGCTTTGAACGGTCTGTGCAATTGATGGGCTGGGTTGCCATTCGAGTGCTTGAACACTTTGTGCGTGAGAGGCACAGGCGACGGTCAGCCCCAAGAGAGCAGCCAAAACGGTGGCGGTAGAAAAGGGGTGACGTTTTTTCATGTGCTTTGTATACTGGAGGCATTGTAAAACAGGGGTCTTCGCGATCCTTTGAACCACTCTCATTACCGGCCCTTTTGTGCGGCCACTGACGATTCACTCATGACGCTTCGTATTCACAACACGCTCACGCGTGCGCTGGAAGACTTTTCTCCGCTCGAACCAGGCCATGTTCGCATGTATGTGTGCGGCATGACGGTCTACGACCTGTGCCATTTGGGTCATGCGCGTTCGATGGTGGCGTTTGATGTGGTGCAACGCTGGCTCAAGGCCAGCGGTTACCGCGTGACCTATGTACGCAACATCACCGACATTGATGACAAGATCATCAAGCGATCATTAGAGAACGGCGAAACCGTGCGTCATTTGACTGATCGCATGATTGACGCCTTACACCAAGATGCCGATGCCCTAGGTATCGAGCGCCCCACGCACGAGCCTCGCGCGATGGACTATGTGCCCCAAATGCTTTCGATGATCGGCACCTTGCAAGACAAAGGCTTGGCGTACCAAGCCAGCAACGGCGATGTGAATTACGCGGTGCGTAAGTTTGCAGGTTATGGCAAGTTGTCAGGCAAATCGCTGGATGAGTTGCAAGCGGGTGAGCGCGTGGCGGTGGACGATGGCAAGCAAGACCCGCTGGATTTTGTGTTGTGGAAATCCGCCAAAGAGAGCGAGCCTGATGAAGTGAAATGGACCAGTCCGTTTGGCGCGGGTCGACCGGGTTGGCACATCGAGTGCTCGGCCATGAGCTGTGAGATGTTGGGGCAAAGCTTTGACATCCATGGTGGTGGCGCGGATTTGCAGTTTCCCCATCATGAAAACGAAATTGCCCAAAGCGAAGGTGCCAACGGCCAAAAGATGGCCAGCGTTTGGATGCACAACGGCTTCATCAATGTGGACAACGAAAAAATGTCCAAGAGTTTGGGCAACTTCTTCACCATCCGCGATGTGCTCAAAGCGTTTGACGCTGAAACCGTGCGTTTCTTTGTGGTGCGCAGCCATTACCGCAGCCCGCTGAACTACAGCGATGTGCACCTGCAAGACGCCAAAGGTGCGTTGCGCCGCCTCTACACCGCACTGCAAGCTGTAGAGCCGGTGCAGACGGCCATCGACTGGGCCAATCCTTATGCCGC
>JBFYKC010000084.1:0-8921 GCA_041311135.1 Comamonadaceae bacterium
CAAAGCTACCCGAACCGCCCCGTGAAAATTGTGGTGCCCTTCGCCGCGGGGGGGCCTGCCGATAACTACGCGCGCTTCATGGCGCAGCGTTTGGGTGAAGAGCTCAAGCAAACCTTTGTGATCGACAACAAGCCAGGCGCTGGCTCGATCATCGGAACCGACTTCGCTGCCAAGTCCCCCGCCGATGGCTACACCTTGTTGATGATGTCGAACGCACACACGGTCAATGAGTCACTCATCCCAAACAAACCGTTTGGCTTGATGAAAGACTTTGTGGGCATTGCGCCCGTGAACTACTCCAACTTGCTGCTGGTGGTTCACCCCTCTGTGCCGGTGAAAAACGTGGCCGAACTCGTGGCCTTGGCCAAGTCCAAACCGGGCAAGCTCAACTACGCCTCGTCTGGCAACGGCACGCCGTACCACATGGCCGGTGAACTGTTCAAGCACATGGCCGGCATCAACATGACGCACATCCCCTACAAGGGCAGCTCTGGCGCGCGCACCGACATCGTGGGTGGCCAAGTGGATGTGATGTTTGATGCCGAAACAACCATGGCCGAATTCGCACGCAACGGCCAAGTGCGCATGTTGGGCGCTACCGGACAGAGCCGTTCCACCAACCTCCCCGACCTCCCCACCGTTGCTGAAACCGTCCCCAAATACGAAGCCACGATTTGGTTGGGCTTCATGGCCCCCAAAGGCACAGCGGTTGACATTGTGAACAAGCTCAATGCGGAAATTCGCAAGATCGTCAATAACCCAGAGGTGAAAGCCACATGGGCCAAACAAGGCGCTGTGCCCATGTCGATGAGCGTGTCTGAATTCGACCAATACCTGAACGCCGACATTGCCAAGTGGGCCAACATCGTCAAAGTGTCGGGCGCCAAAGCCGACTAAGCACATCACGAAGAGAACACCATGCATGTATTGAGTGGCGGCGCAGCCGCAGCCGTAGTCAAAGCGGTGCAAGCTGAGTTTGAAAAAGCAACAGGCACACAGGTTCACGGCACCTTCAGTGCGGTGGGCCAAATGCGCGACCAGCTTGTCAACGGTACGCCGTGTGATGTGGTCATCCTCACCAAACCACTGATTGAGCAACTCATCGCTTCGGGTCATGTCGTCGCTGGTAGCGCACGCTCTTTAGGGAAAGTAAAAACAGGCGTGGCCGTGCGCACAGGCACAGCACACCCCAGCGTCAACACACGCGAGCAACTGCACGCGGCGATGAGCGCAGCACAAGGCATTTACTTTCCAGACCCCGACAAAGCCACTGCGGGCATTCACTTCATGAACGTGCTCAAAGCCTTGGGGCTGGATGAAAGCATGCGCCCCAAATTTCGCGTCTTCCCCAACGGCGCCACTGCCATGGGTGAAATGGCCAAGAGCACCGAGAGCGGTTTGATTGGCTGCACCCAAGTGACCGAAATCAACTACACCGAAGGCGTGGACTTGGTCGATGTGTTGCCTGCTGAGTTTGAGCTGAGCACCGACTACACCTTGGGCATTTGCACACGCGCACACAACCCAGCGCATGCAGAGCTGCTGGCCGACTTGCTAACGGGCGCTGCCTCTGCCGCAGTGCGCAAGCTAGGTGGTTTTGAGTTTTAAACCAACTCTAAAATTGGGGCATGTCTGCCCACACAAGCCACAGCGCCGCCACTCACCCTGACACATCCAGCTCGGTGCTGGAATTTGCCAACGCCTTGTGGCGCGTGCGCAGGCCCAAACCTTTTGTGTTGGTCATCGAAGGCGAAGTAGGACACGAGGCACAAGCCCCCAGCGACTACCTGCACGACAAACTTCTGTTGCCCGAATGGCGCGAGGCCTTTTACAAGTTGGTCGATGCCACGGGCTTGGTCGTCTGTCTGAACGTCCACACCCAACACCCCAGCTACCGCGATGTGCGCGGGCGCTCTAGCAAAGGGCGACTGAGCCAAGGCGAGTACTACCACCACGACGGCTGCACAGGACCTGTGAAGCCACGCTTTGTGGAAATTCGCTGCCCCATTCAGCCGCAAACACGCGGCGTGGCCACCGCTGTAGCGCCCCACCACGATGTGGTCAAAGCCATGGTGCAAGTGCTGCCCCCTGAGCTAGTCGCTACATCTGCACTAGCCACACAAAACATGAACCCCGAAGCCTTGAGCCGAATGGACTACGCAGCGCTAGACCACTTACAAGGCCTCATCACGCGCACCGTGCGCAAGAAGCTCAACGCCGAGGGCGCACGCAGCTACTTCCGTCAAGTGGATGCTGCCGCCAATGCCTACTTTGAACCTTGGGCCTTAGGCGAAAGCCGCTTCATTGCCAACGCGAACAACGGCATCACCATGCAACACCGCCGCGCCTACCAAGCCCCACACACAGGCGGCGTGGCCAATGGCCACTTGGTCAAGCGCTGGACCAATGAAGAGCTGCTGCTACCCGGCCAAGTGGCCGACCTTGCCTTGATTGCTGCGCTGTGTAGTGAAGAAGGTGATGAAGCGGATGGAGAACGAGCTGAGGGGTGTTACCTCGGGGCGCATTGAGATGCGGTGAATACCCAGCGTTCGGAAAATAAAAAGCCGCCAGCCCTTTCAGGTTGGCGGCTTCTTTGTTTACAGCGCGAAGCGTTTACTTCTTGCTAGGCGGCAAGTCTGTGCAGCTGCCGTGTGCCACTTCTGCCGCCATGCCGATGCTTTCGCCCAGCGTGGGGTGTGGGTGGATGGTTTTACCAATGTCGATGGCGTCTGCCCCCATCTCAATGGCCAAGGCCACTTCGCCGATCATGTCGCCCGCGTGTGTACCGACCATGCCGCCGCCCAAGATCTTGCCGTGGCCGTGGGCCTCGGGTGAATCGTCAAACAGCAGTTTGGTCACGCCTTCGTCGCGACCGTTGGCAATGGCACGGCCTGAGGCGGTCCAAGGGAACAAGCCCTTTTTCACCTTGATGCCTTGCGCTTTGGCTTGGTCTTCGGTCAACCCCACCCAAGCCACTTCGGGGTCGGTGTAGGCCACGCTGGGGATGACGCGCGCGTTGAACGCCGCCGCTGCCAAGTCTTTGTCGCCCTTCAACTCGCCTGCAATCACCTCTGCTGCCACATGTGCTTCGTGCACCGCTTTGTGCGCCAACATGGGCTGGCCCACGATGTCGCCAATCGCGAAGATGTGCGGCACGTTGGTGCGCATCTGAATGTCGACGTTGATGAAGCCACGGTCGGTCACCGACACGCCTGCTTTGTCGGCTGCAATTTTGTTGCCATTGGGCGTGCGGCCTACGGCTTGCAGCACGAGGTCGTAAGTGCCTTCGCTCTTGGTGCCGTCCAAACCTTCAAACTGCACCTTGATGCCTTCGGGTGTGGCTTGCGCGCCCACCGTTTTGGTCTTCAACATGATGTTGTCAAAACGGCCTTGGTTCATCTTTTGCCAGATCTTCACCAAGTCACGGTCCGCGCCTTGCATGAGACCGTCCATCATTTCCACCACATCCAAGCGTGCGCCGAGTGTGCTGTACACGGTGCCCATTTCTAGGCCAATGATGCCGCCACCCACGATGAGCATTTTCTTGGGCACGTCTTTGAGGGCCAATGCACCGGTGCTGTCCACCACGCGTGGGTCTTTGGGCATGAAAGGCAAATGCACGGCTTGCGAACCGGCGGCGATGATGGCGCGTTTGAACGCCACCACTTTTTTGCTTGCCGTTTTCTCTTGGCCTGTGCCTGTGGTTTCTTGCACTTCAATGTGGTTCGCGCCCACAAAGTTGCCATAGCCACGCACGATGGTCACCTTGCGCATCTTGGCCATCGCGCCCAAGCCGCCCGTGAGTTTGCTGATGACTTTTTCTTTGTGGCCGCGCAGCTTGTCAATGTTGACCGCAGGCTTGCCGAAGTCCACACCGAGGTCAGCCATGTGGGCCACTTCGTCCATCACCGCCGCGACGTGCAGCAAGGCTTTGGAGGGGATACAGCCCACGTTCAAACACACACCGCCCAAGGTGGGGTAACGCTCGACCACCACCACGCTCAAGCCGAGGTCGGCAGCGCGGAAAGCAGCGGAGTAACCACCGGGGCCACCGCCCAACACGAGCACATCGCACTCGAGGTCGGCAGAGCCGCCGAAGCTAGAAGCAACAGGTGCAGGTGCTGCAGACACAGCCGCAGCAGGAGATGCTGCGGGTGCAGACGCGTTGGAAGCAGCAGGTGTAGGCGCAGGGGCTGAAGCCGAGCCCTCACCGTCCAACACCAACACCACCGAGCCTTCGCTCACTTTGTCGCCCAACTTGACTTTGAGCTCTTTCACCACGCCCGCATGGGACGATGGAATTTCCATCGACGCTTTGTCGGATTCGACGGTGATGAGCGATTGCTCTGCCTTGACGGTGTCACCCATTTTGACGAGCAACTCAATCACGGCCACTTCGTCGAAGTCGCCGATGTCTGGAACTTTGATATCAATCAGTGCCATATCAAATCCTTAAAGAAGAACGCGACGGAAGTCGCTGAGGATTTGACCGAGGTACGCATTGAAACGTGCCGCTGCTGCGCCGTCGATGACGCGGTGGTCCCACGTCAAGCTCAGAGGCAACATCAAGCGTGGCTGGAAGGCCTTGCCGTCCCACACAGGTTCCATGGTGCTCTTACACACACCGAGGATGGCGACTTCGGGCGCGTTGATGATGGGCGTGAAGTACTTGCCACCAATGCCACCGAGGCTAGAGATGGTGAAAGTTGCGCCGGTCATTTCGGCGGGGCCGAGTTTGCCGTCACGGGCTTTTTTGGCCAACTCTGACATTTCTTGGCTGATTTGCAGCACGCCTTTTTTGTCGCAATCGCGGATGACAGGCACCATCAAACCATTGGGCGTGTCAGCGGCAAAGCCGATGTGCCAGTAGTTTTTATAGACCAGTGCATCGCCATCGAGCGAACTGTTGAACTCGGGGTACTTCTTGAGCGCAGCCACACAAGCCTTGATCAAGAACGCCAGCATCGTGACTTTGACGCCCGACTTTTCGTTCTCTTTGTTGGTCGACACACGGAAGGCTTCCAACTCGGTGATGTCAGCATCGTCGTGGTTGGTGACCGCAGGAATCAGAACAGCGTTGCGCAACAAGTTGGCACCGCTGATCTTCTTGATGCGGCCCATTTCTTTGCGCTCGATCGGACCGAACTTGGCAAAGTCCACCTTGGGCCACGGGATGAGGCCCAACGCGGCACCATCGCCACCGGCAGAGCCACCCTTGGCCGCTTGGGCTTTGGTTTGTGTGGCGCCCGACATGACGGACTTGGTGAAGGCTTGCACGTCGTTTTGGGTGATGCGACCTTTGAGGCCGCTGCCTTTGATTTCTTCCAACGGCACACCGAGTTCGCGTGCGAACTTGCGCACCGAGGGGGATGCGTGTGGCAGGCCCAAGGTAGGTGCGCCAGGTGCGTGTGCAGGAGCGGCGACAGCAGCGACGGCTGCAGCAACTGCAGTCGGTGCAGCAACAGCGGCAGGCGCAGCAGCAGCCACTGCAGAAGCGGCAGCAGCGACAGGTGCTGCAGCGGCAGAAACGGTGCCTTCCAAAATAGCCAATAAGTCACCAATGTTGACCTTGTCGCCCACTTTGACCTTGAGCTCTTTCAACACACCTGCGTGTGAGGATGGAATTTCCATCGACGCTTTGTCAGACTCCACGGTGATGAGCGATTGTTCGACCTTGATGCTGTCGCCCGGCTTCACAAACACTTCGATGACGGCCACGTCTTTGAAGTCGCCAATGTCGGGCACATGAATTTCTATGGGGCCTGATACCGATGAAGCGGCAGCAGCCACAGGAGCTGGCGCAGCGGCAGGTGCTGCAGCAACCGGTGCCGCAGTCGCAGGGGCGGATGCACTTGAGGCCGCAGGGGCTGCGGCGGCACCCGCGGCTTCCACCACCAACACCACCGAGCCTTCTTTGACCTTGTCGCCCAAAGCCACTTTGAGCTCTTTGACCACACCGGCCGTGCTGGATGGAATTTCCATCGAGGCTTTGTCTGACTCGACGGTGATGAGCGACTGCTCGGCCTTCACCGTGTCACCCACTTTGACCAACAGCTCAATGACTGCCACTTCGTCGAAATCCCCGATATCCGGGACTTTTACTTCTATTAGTGCCATATTTGTCTCACTTCATATTTACGTGAATCTTGTAGCTACGACATCACATCGCTGCGCGATATGAGTCTTCGCTGAAAAGTGCATCCTGTTTTCCGCTTACGCGTAAAGAGGATTCACTTTTTCGGTTTTGATGCCGTACTTTTTGATGGCCTCTGCCACTTGGGTGACGGGCACTGTGCCTTCTTCGCTGAGGGCTTTGAGCGCAGCCACCACGATGTAGTGACGGTTGACTTCAAAGTGCTCACGCAACTTGCTGCGGAAGTCAGAGCGACCGAAACCATCGGTGCCCAACACTTTGTAGGTGCGGCCTTTGGGAATGAACGGGCGAATCTGTTCGGCATAGGCTTTCATGTAGTCGGTCGATGCGACCACGGGGCCGACATAGGGCTCCAACTGCTCAGCCACAAAAGGCACTTTCGGGGTCTCGGTGGGGTGCAACAGGTTGTAACGCTCGGCGTCTTGGCCATCGCGTGTGAGTTCGTTGAAGCTTGGGCAGCTCCAGACGTTGGCAGCCACGCCCCAATCAGCGGCCAGCAAATCACGTGCAGCGATGGATTCGCGCAAGATGGTGCCTGAACCCAACAAGTTCACGCGAGGTGCTTTCTTCGCGCCTTCGCCTTGCTGCAGCAAGTACATGCCTTTGATGATTTGCTCTTCGGTACCCGCTTTGAGGCCGGGCATCGCGTAGTTTTCGTTCAACAGCGTCAAGTAGTAGAAGACGTTGTCTTGCTTTTCCACCATGCGCTTCAAACCGTGGTGCAGGATGACGCCAACTTCGTGGGCGAAGGTGGGGTCATACGACACACAGTTCGGAATGGTGTTGGCCATGATGTGGCTGTGACCGTCTTCGTGTTGCAAGCCTTCGCCGTTCAACGTGGTACGGCCTGAGGTGCCGCCCAACAAGAAGCCGCGTGCTTGCATGTCGCCCGCTGCCCAAGCCAAATCGCCAATGCGTTGGAAGCCAAACATCGAGTAGTACACATAAAACGGCACCATGATGCGGTTGCTGGTGGAGTAGCTGGTAGCTGCTGCAATCCAGCTCGACATACCGCCGGCTTCGTTGATGCCCTCTTGCAAGATTTGGCCAGCCACGTCTTCTTTGTAGTACATCACTTGGTCTTTATCGACCGGTGTGTATTGCTGACCTGCAGGGTTGTAAATACCGATTTGACGGAACAAACCTTCCATACCGAAGGTACGGGCTTCGTCCACCAAGATCGGCACCACGCGTGGGCCCAAGGCTTGGTCACGCAACAACTGCGTGAGGAAGCGCACGTAGGCTTGGGTGGTGGAAATTTCGCGGCCTTCCGCCGTAGGCTCCATCACCGATTTGAAGATGTCCAACGACGGCACGGTGAAGCTTTCATCGGCCTTCGTGCGACGGTGTGGCAAGTAACCCCCGAGTGCTTTGCGGCGCTCGTGCAAGTACTTCATTTCAGGGGTGTCGTCTGCGGGCTTGTAGAACGGAATCTTCGACAGCTCACTGTCTGGCACCGGAATGTTGAAGCGGTCACGCATGTACTTGATGTCTTCATCCGTGAGCTTCTTTGTTTGGTGCACGTTGTTCTTGCCCTCACCCGCTTTGCCCATGCCAAAACCTTTGACGGTTTTGATCAACAACACCGTGGGTTGGCCTTTGGTGTTCACGGCTTGGTGGTAAGCGGCATAAACCTTTTGTGGGTCATGGCCGCCACGCTTCAAGGCCCAAATTTCGTCGTCGCTCATGTGCGCGACCATCTCGAGTGTGCGTGGATCGCGACCAAAGAAATGCTTGCGCACGTAGGCACCGTCGTTGGCTTTGAAGGCTTGGAAGTCACCGTCCAAGGTGTCCATCATGATCTTGCGCAAAGCGCCGTCTTTGTCGCGGGCCAAGAGCTTGTCCCACTCGCTGCCCCACAAGAGTTTGATCACGTTCCAGCCAGAACCGCGGAACTCGCCTTCGAGCTCTTGCACGATCTTGCCGTTGCCGCGCACCGGACCGTCCAAACGTTGTAAGTTGCAGTTCACCACAAAGATCAAGTTGTCGAGCTTCTCGCGGGCTGCCAAACCGATGGCGCCCAAAGATTCCACTTCATCCATCTCACCGTCACCGCAGAACACCCACACCTTGCGGTTCTCGGTGTTGGCAATGCCACGTGCGTGCAAGTACTTCAAGAAGCGCGCTTGGTAGATCGCCATCAAGGGGCCAAGACCCATTGAGACGGTTGGGAACTGCCAGAACTCAGGCATGAGTTTGGGGTGTGGGTAGCTGGACAAACCTTTGCCATCCACCTCTTGGCGGAAGTTGAGCAACTGCTCTTCCGTCAAACGACCTTCGAGGTACGCACGGGCGTACACGCCAGGAGACACGTGGCCTTGGATGTACAAACAATCGCCACCGTGGTTTTCGTTTTCCGCGTGCCAGAAGTGGTTGAAGCCGGCACCAAACATGTGCGCCAAGGAGGCGAAAGATCCAATGTGGCCGCCGAGGTCACCGCCGTCTTCGGGGTTGTGGCGATTGGCTTTGACCACCATCGCCATCGCGTTCCAACGCATGTAGGCGCGCAGGCGTTCTTCAATTTCAATGTTGCCGGGACAGTGCGCTTCTTGATCAGGTTCGATCGTGTTGACGTAACCGGTGGTGGCAGAAAACGGCATGTCGATACTGCTCTCGCGTGCATGCTCGAGCAGTTGCTCCAACAAAAAGTGCGCACGCTCGGGGCCTTCTGAGTTGATGACGGCGGACAGCGCGTCCATCCATTCACGCGTTTCTTGACTGTCCACGTCGGTGCGCAGATCGTTCGGTTGTGCTGACATGTTTGTCT